>JADHMR010000006.1 GCA_016779945.1 Bacteroidia bacterium
ATCACAATTTTGATGAGAACGGATTTTTCAATCCAGACATATCTGTAATATCCACTTTTACAGATCCAATGTAGATGTCAGCTTTAACTCGAATAGGGACCTTGTTTTCGTCTGCACTTACCCATATAGTCATGTCATCTTCATCTTTAAATACGCGGTCTACAACTAGTTGTGGACGTAACTTGAAACATTTTATTTTCCCGAGGTCTGTTTTTATTGTCTCAATTCCTAAATACTTAAATTTTAGATTGTAAATCTCTTGGTCAAGATAGATATTGATCGGAAATGATTTTCCCGGTTTTGTATTTGCAAAATCCATTGTCCTTGCATAAAATATACCGCTTACAATATCTTGCAGATATGCAGGCATAGCCATGTTTTTCTTTTTACCTATAAGTTTCTTTTTAGTATGGTTATAATAGACAAGGTCCTCATCTCTATAATTGTCTTCTCTAACATTTTTATAATACTTTAATGGGGCTAAGCTGGCACTATCCATATAAGTTTCGAAATGATCCCTAACTTTATATGCCCAATCAAATGATCGATATGTTTTACCGTAGGCCTTAATATTATAGGTAGTTCTACCATTCACTTTTTTGGGTTTGTCGCCTACTTTAATATCAATAGATGCAGCGTTGATCCAACCGTAATGAACACGATATTTAAGATGCTCGCCAAATGTAAAAGCTTGATTGGAATGATTTCTGAGATTTTCATTAATCTGATGATCAATTTTGAAGCCGCTTCCTAATATGAAGACCGTTAAATAAGTAAAAAGTAATCTAATCATAATTGTAGTAGTGTAATCAAATATTATGCCTGTTAATTAATACTATTGAAAAACCACTGCAAAGTTGCTTATTTGTATCATTAAAACGCATATCTCAATGATTTTAAAGCAATATTCATTTCTCTTATTCTTATCTTTCATGTTCAATAATGTTTACAGTCAATATGAAAATTCTTTTTTTGATAATGATAAATATGAGAAAGTAATTGACTCTTCGCATATTCAGTTTCATTTTGATAACATGAGTTATTTTAGAAATGCGGAGTACCTTTCTTTAGTAGATAAAGGGTCTTCATATGTGGGGTTTAATCTACTGCCATATATGCAATACTCTTTTAATGATAAGGCTCAAATTTATGGTGGATTTTTAGTTCGTTATGATTTTGGTAATCCAGAAATAAAGACGATTGAACCGTATTTTAAATTTACGTATGAGGATGTATTGAAACACAATGTCACTTTTGGAAATCTGGACGGAACCTTACAACACAAGATGATTGAGCCAATGTATGACTACGAAAAGGTAATAACTGATCGTTTTGAACAAGGGGTTCAAATCACGAAACCTGGTGACCGATTAACTTATGATTTATGGATTGATTGGCACGATATGATTTATTATGATGATCCAAAGAATGAAACATTTGTGGCTGGGTACAATGTTTTCCTAAACCCAATAAATAACGAAAAACATAAATTGTCACTTAATGCCCAAGGAATCACTGTTCATAGTGCGGGAGAAATTGATAAAAATAGTTCGCCCAATGCGGTAGAGTATAATTTTGCAAATGGTCTTGAGTACAGTGTTTTTTTAAATAAAAATACATCTTTATACATGAGTGGTCATGTAATTTATTATGAGGATAGAAGTGACACAAAAGTCAATGGTTTTTATGATGGGGTTGGACATCTAGGAGTAATCAGATTGAATCATAAAGGGTATCAATTTGTAGCTAATTATTTTGATGGTTATCAATTCCAAGCTCCCTGGGGCGAACAATTGTACCATTCATTAGGTAACAAAAATTGGCCAGTTTCTAATGATTACAGAAAAATGATTGGTTTACGTGTTGGGTATGAAGTTGAAATTGGTAAAAATCTAGTTTTCCTGAACCGATTAGGGTTTAATTATAATGTTCACCCTAATAAAATAGATGTAACGATGGAAAACTATCTACGTTGGCATTTTGTCACACCAAAGAAAAAGGTAAAATTAATGTAATACACTAACCATTAGGGCAGTCACAGTTCTTGGCAGGGCCTTTGTATTTGTATCGTTTCTTTACCTTGCAACTATCCATTAATAGAATTAAACTTAGTGAAAGAAAAATAATGGTAATAATCTTTTTCATATTTAATATTACAAACATAAAGTGTTAGTTGGGTATGAGATAGTAAATTTGTTGAGAATTCATGAAAGAGGCATTAAAACTTATATTAAAAGGAGCTACTATGGGGGTTGCAGAGGTGATTCCGGGTGTTTCAGGTGGAACATTGGCTTTTATAACAGGGATTTATGAGCGACTATTAAGTGCGATTAATGCTATTAATTTTAAGTTAATTAGCGTTTTCAAAAATGAGGGTTTAAAAGGAGTTTGGTCTCAAATAGACGGTAATTTTTTGTTAAAAATATTATTTGGGATGGCCATAGGATTTATAGTTGGACTTAAAATTATAGTAGATTTATTAGAGTCTCACCCGATACATATTTGGAGTTTTTTCTTTGGTTTAATTATCGCCTCTATTCCCTTGATTACAAAACAGGTCAAACGATGGGGACTTACAGAAATTCTAATTTTTATTTTGGGTTTTGGGCTTGTTTATTGGATTACTATTACCAGTCCTTCAACTGGAAGTAATCATCTAGCTATGGTTTTTTTATCAGGGATATTGGGTATTTCAGCACTCATGCTGCCTGGATTATCAGGAAGTTTTGTATTATTACTTCTAGGTATGTATACAATTATAATGCCTGCTATTAAAGATTTTATTTCAAACCCGTTCGGTCCTGAACTTCAGATAGTTGTGGTTTTTGGGCTAGGTATGTTAATTGGACTATTTACGTTTTCAAGATTATTGGGTTATACTTTTGATAAGTATCCTAATCAGACACTAGCATTACTAGGGGGTTTTCTTGTTGGGTCGTTAAATAAAGTATGGCCTTGGCAACACGTTACATCCACCAGGATTAACAGTAAGGGAGAGCAAGTTGTAAAATTTAGTGAAAGTATTCTTCCTTCCACTTTTTCTGATTTGGAAGAAAATCCCTTGTATGGTACAGATCCTCACATTTTATCATGCGTTATACTTATGGCGGTTGCAGTAGTTCTTATTCTTAGTTTAGATAGATTTAGTTCCAAAAAATGAGGAATTATGGTGTTATAGGAAAAAGCTTAGTTCATTCTTTTTCTCCTCAATATTTTAAGGATAAATTTAATGCATTGTCCATCGATGATTGTTCCTATGAAGCCTTTGAACTATTTTCAATTGACCAAATTGAGGAATTAATTCGCAATAAAGATTTAGACGGATTTAACGTAACAATACCCTACAAACAATCAATTATTAAGTATTTAGATGTGATGAGTCCTATTGCTTGTGAAATAAATTCGGTGAATACTGTGACGGTTAAAAATGGGTTGTTGTGTGGTGACAATACAGATTATAAGGGTTTCGAAAGTTCGCTCTTAAGGCATATTCAATCTCATCATAAGAGAGCATTGATTTTCGGAACGGGTGGCTCTAGCAGAACAATTTCATATGTCTTAAAGACGCTGGGTATTGAGTGCACTCGTGTATCTCAATCCAATGACGATTTATTAAATTATAATCAGTTGAATCCAAAAATAATCCAAAGCCATCAATTGCTCGTTAATACGACCCCATTGGGGACATTCCCAGAGGTAGATGATTGCGTAGACATCCCATATTCATCAATTACGGATAATCATCTTTGCTATGATCTTGTATACAATCCGAAGGAGAGTTTATTTTTAGCAAACTCTAAATCGAATGGAGCAACTATTGTCAATGGACTTGAGATGTTAGCAATACAAGCGGATAAATCATGGGAGATATGGAATAGTTGAAATTTTAGTATCTTGCACGCTAATAATCATGAAAAAAATTAGCATAATCTTTTTTTTAGGTCTTTTAATACCAATTGTTCAAAGTTGTAAAAAACCACCTTTGCCTGTGATAGAGGAAAATCAAAATTCTACAGATACATCGGGTAATAGTGGGGGAAATAGTGGTAATAATGGAGAGGATGTTAAAGTTAGTCCATTTGTAGGTGATTGGGATTATACTAAAATTGATCTAACAAACGGAATATTATCGTTCATGGCTCAAGAAGCAGGTACATTTACCGGGAAAGGTATAGACATTAATGGAAGTGTATCATTTAGCGAAAATCCTAATCGATTTACTACAGATGTAAGTTTTACTGCTGATGTAGCGGTAGTAGCTGGTGGACAACAACAAAACCAAGAAATACCTGTAGATAGAGTACAGACTCAGGGGACATGGACAGAAAATAATGGTAAAATATCATTGGTAGATGATGATGGTACTAAAATTCAAGTTATTTCAAATACAAATACTCAAATTGTATTTTCAGGTAATTTTACTGAAAAAGTAGAATTCAACCAATTTGTCACATTGGATGCTAATTCTGATGTAATATTCACGATTGAAAAGTAAACCTTTTTTATTGGTATAGTCTCTCGTAAATGGGGAGAATTGTGTCTAATTTGTACTTAAGTGAGTGCATTTTTGCAAGTGACTTGAATTGTGCTAAATTTTCTTCTTTTAAGATATGAAGTGCATCTTTAGCCATTTTAGTGGTATCCCCAACATCACTGGTAAACCCTGTCACGCCGTCAATATTCACTTCTTTAAGACCCCCGGTATTGGTACTAATTACAGGCACTTCACAAGCCATTGCTTCTAAGGCTGCAAGCCCAAAACTTTCAGTTTCTGAAGGGATAATAAAAAGATCTGCAATACTCAATATTTCTTCAACAGCTTCTTGTTTACCCAAAAAAGTAATGTCTTTACACATGTCGCAGGACATGCATTCTTTTTCTAGCATATTCCGCTCAGGGCCATCTCCTATAAAAAGCATTTTTGCAGGAATTTCTTTTGCTATTTTCCGGAAAACCTCAAGAACATCGAACACTCGTTTAACTTTCCTGAAATTAGAAGTATGAATAATAACTTTTTCGTTATTTGGAGCGATCATTTTTTTGAAATGGTCTTTAGGTTGTTTATTAAATCTTTGAAAATCAATAAAATTAGGAACAACGTTTATTTCACCGTCATAATTAAAATATTTGTGAGTTTCATTCTTAAGACTATTTGAGACAGCAGTAACCACGTCACTTTCAAACAAAGAATGACTAACAACAGGCTCAAAGCTTTTATCTTTTCCAACAAGCGTTATATCTGTTCCGTGAAGTGTAGTAACTATTTTAATTTTTATACCCATTTTTTTGAGAATATTCTTCGCCATCGCTGCAGCCGCAGCATGAGGTATAGCGTAATGTACATGAAGTACATCTAAATTATGATTTTTCACAACATCAACAATTTTGCTTGTAAGAACAGTTTCGTAAGGAGGGAATTTAAAAAGGGGATAATTATTAAAGCGTACTTCATGAAAAAATATATTTTCATTAAATGTATCCAGTCTGACAGGCTGATTATATGATATAAAGTGAATGGTATGACCTTTTACCGCCAGTGCTTTTCCTAATTCTGTTGCAATAACCCCACTTCCTCCATAGGTGGGATAACATAGTATTCCAATATTCATTTTTAGCACTGCAAAGATGCATTAAATCTAACTAAATTTACTGCACTTTACTAGCGTATAGTCTAAAGTAGATTGGGACTTAGCCATTTTTTAGCATAATCGTAGGGTACGTTTTTGCGTTTTGCATACTCGACTAGTTGGTCATCACCTATTTTACCAACTGCAAAATATTTACTTTCAGGGTGCGAAAAATAAAATCCAGATACAGCTGCTGTTGGATACATTGCGAAGCTCTCGGTTAGACTAATGCCTGTTCTATTTTCAATATCAAGCAGATCCCATAGTTTTTGCTTTTCAGTATGATCCGGACATGCGGGGTATCCTGGAGCTGGTCGAATACCACTGTATTTCTCTCTAATGAGTAGTTCATTATTCAATGATTCATCAGATGAGTAACCCCACATTTTCTTTCGTACGTATTCATGCAAGTATTCTGCAAATGCCTCAGCAAGTCTGTCAGCAATTGCTTTTACAAGTATTGAATTGTAATCATCATGATCTTTTTCGTATTGTTCGATAATACGTTCGATCCCAATTCCAGTGGTTACTGCAAAAGCTCCGATGTAATCTTTTTTACCTGTCTCTTTGGGTGCAACGTAGTCTGCTAATGATAAATTTGAGATATTATTTCCCATTTTTCTTTGTTGCCGTAAAAAATTAAATGTTACGTGTTCATCGGGTAGAATAATGTCTCCGTTATCTTCATATGCTTCAAAAATTCCAACAATACCATTTGCTTTAAGCAATTTTTTGGAGATTAATTGATCAAGCATTAATTGTGCATCTTTAAATAATTTTTTTGCTTCTTCTCCTACATATACATCCTCAAAAATATTAGGGTATTTACCCTTCAGTTCCCAAGTTGAAAAGAATGGTGTCCAATCAATATATTCCTTAAGTACAGATAAATCAAAATCTTCAAGCAGTTCAACTCCGGTCTTTCTAGGTTTTGGTGGGGTATAGCTATCCCAATTTAGCGTCAATTTATTCGTTAAACATTCCTTGAAAGGCAGAATGTTTTTTTCAGATTGTCTGGCTGCATGTTGAATAGCCAGTTGACTATATTCTGACTTTATTTGTGCAGTAAAATTTTTATGTGTTTTTTCTCCGATAAGTTGACCTGCTACAGGAACGGATCGAGATGCATCTAATACATGGATTACTGGACCAGAATATTTTGGAGCGACTTTAACTGCAGTGTGCATTCGAGAAGTTGTTGCACCGCCAATAAGAATTGGTATTTTGAGTGATCTTCTTTCCATCTCACTGGCTATATTGACCATTTCCTCTAAACTAGGAGTTATTAGTCCGCTAAGCCCAATCACATCTACATTGTGCTCAATTGCAGCGTCTATAATGGTATTGGTTGGAACCATAACGCCTAAATCAATTATTTTATAATTATTACATGCCAATACAACTCCTACGATATTTTTACCAATATCGTGAACATCTCCTTTTACGGTTGCTAGTAGTATTTTACCTTGTGTGTTTCCCTCACTTTTCTCTGCCTCGAGGTAGGGTTGTAAATATGCTACTGATTTTTTCATAACACGAGCACTTTTAACAACCTGTGGTAAAAACATTTTTCCGCTCCCAAAGAGATCTCCAACTACACTCATGCCAGCCATGAGAGGTCCTTCTATCACCTCTATAGGTTTGTTTAGTTGCTGTCTTACTTCTTCGGTATCATCTTCGATATATTCTGTAATTCCTTTTATTAGAGAGTGTTTTAATCGTTCATAAACATTTTCGTCTCTCCAACTTAAGTCTTGTACGATTTTTTTCCCATCACCCTTGACCACCTCTGCTAGGGCAATTAAGTTTTCGGTTGCGTCTTCATGTCTGTTTAGAAGAACATCTTCAACTGCTTCAAGAATATTTTTAGGGAGCTCTTCATATACTTCAATCATACCTGCGTTGACAATACCCATATCCAAACCAGCTTTGATCGCATGATATAAAAATGCCGAATGCATAGCTTCTCGAATAATGTTATTCCCTCTAAAACTAAACGATATATTACTTATTCCCCCACTAACTTTTGCAAAAGGTAAATTTTCTTTAATCCAACGTGTTGCCTCTATGAAATCAACCGCATAGTTATTATGTTCTTCAATTCCTGTGGCAACAGTTAAAATATTGGGATCAAATATGATGTCTTGAGGAGGAAATTGTACTTCATTGACAAGAATTTCATAGCTCCGTTTACAAATAGCAATACGTTTTTCTAATGTGTCAGCTTGTCCTTTTTCATCGAATGCCATTACAACAGTTGCTGCCCCAAACCATTTAATTTTTTTAGCTCTTTTGATGAATTCCTTTTCTCCATCTTTAAGGCTTATAGAGTTAACAATCCCTTTGCCTTGTATTACTTTAAGACCAGCTTCTATTATATCCCATTTACTGGAGTCAATCATAACAGGAACACGAGAAATATCAGGTTCTGCAGCAATAAGGTTCAAAAATTTTACCATTGCTGATTTTCCATCAAGCATTCCTTCGTCCATGTTCACATCGATAATTTGAGCTCCATTCTCGACTTGTTGACGGGCAACATCTACAGCTTCGTCATATTGGTCATTTAAAATTAGGCGAGCAAATTTTTTGGAACCTGTAATATTGGTTCGTTCACCAATATTCATAAAATTGATGTTCGGCGACTTAACCAATGGTTCGAGGCCACTTAAACGTAGGTAATTTTCTAATTGTCTTGTCATAATTATTAATGAGTGAGTACAACTAGGTTTATAGAACACTTATCTTCTCCCCAATGTGGGATAGGATGTAGCACCTTGATATTCGAATACTCAGGTTGCCAAGACGTCTATGGGCCTAATCCCTCAGTCTTTCTTAATAAGCACTGCAAATCAACGTAATTTATTTTAAATTGATCTATTAAATAAAAAAACCATTCGCAAAGGCGAATGGTTTTTTTAAGTGATATAAATTATTTACTAATTTCTAATTAGGTCTACAGAACCCTCAATTGGTCCTTTACCTTCATTTTTCTCACCAAACTTGAATGTATAGTTTATGATGTAGAAGTATGTTCCTTCTGGGCATTCTTCTCCTGTATTGTCAACTCTACCGTTCCAAGAGTTGTTAATATCAGTAGACTTGAATACAGACTCACCCCATCGATTAAAGATCTTGATTTCGTATTCATCAAGGCTTTCTCCTTCAATCACAAATTCAGTATTTTTATCATCAGTACTGTTTGGAGTGAAGACGTTGTATGGGACTAGTCGTCTTAAGAACGTATTAGATACGGTCTGACAAGTATCGTCTTCGCAACCCTCTGAACTTGTGGCAGTAAGACATACTTGGTACACACCTTTACGCTCATCCCAGTTGTAACAAGGATCTGTTTCTTCGCTTGTCCCATCTGGTTCAGGATCATTTTCTTCGAATGTCCATTTATAGCTGATAGCTCCAGTGGATGTATTCGTAAAGCAGAATTCTGGTCGAGCAGAGCTGTCGATATCGAAGCTAGCTTTAACATCAACTACTCTAACACGAATAGTGTCACGATCCCAACATCTGGGTAGTTCGTCATATTCAGGTGCTAAAATAACTTCATAAACACCAGGATTAGGATAAGAGTAGGTAACGGTTGTGTCCGGAACGTTTTCGTTAATCTCATCATCATTGTAACCCATGAACCATTTCAATCGAATATATCGATTATCTAGAATACCTGTAAAAGTAATTGGGTCGTCTGGACAAACCACAGTATCTGATGCGGTAATCTCTACCTCTGGACGAGGATTTACAATGACTACTATTCGATGCTGAATTAAGAGGTCTGGATTTGTATCCGGGAAAATTCTAGAACAACGATTACCCGTTCCAGGTATTTCATCTTCTTGAATTAAGAATAGTTCGTATGTTCCTGGGGTAGTATAAACGTGACCAAAAACTGAGCCTATATCGCCTGGAAGATCGTTGCTTCCGTCTCCCCAAATAATTTGGAATTTAGGGTCAGAAACATCTCCCTGACTTGTATTTTTTAGATTAACTAAATCGTTTACACAAATAACAGCGGTGTCATTTATATTCCATACATCATTGTCAAACTCAAATTGAGGTTGTGGCCCAGGTATGTAGATCTGTCGTTTGATACTATCGATACAACCCAGTTGTGTTGTAACGGTTAGCATTACAGTAAATGTACCTCCAGATGTATAATTATGGGATGGATTTTGAAGGATACTTTTTCGTGTTCCGTCACCGAAATCCCATTCCCATGCAATGATTTTTTCACAAGATAAGTCTATTCCATTTTTACATGTATCTTTAGCTGCACACGGATCAATGATTGAACTTGTATCTTGGAAGTTGATGATCGACGCACAATTAACGAGTTCGCTTCCAAAATCAAATCCTGGTAGAACTTTAGAAACAAAAACGGTTAGTAAAGTTGTATCTGTACATCCAATACTGTCCTCAGCTACAACGGTAATTGTATACTCTCCAGGATCAGTGTATGTATGATTTAGGATAATTGAACGAGTACTGTCAAACTGACCGTCATTGATATCCCAATCTGCTCGATAAGTTTCCTCGTTGGTAAGATATCGAGTTTGCCACAATGGGAAATCATGAATGGGGTAGGTAATTGGATCTTGTTCTCCGTATTGGTAGTATCTGAGTGAATCTTCAATGACTAAGTTGAGTCCTTGACATAAATTTTCATTACTTACCCAGAAGTCGTTATAGAATCCAACATTGATAAGTTTTGTTGACCTAGCCTCACAACCCGGGGTGCTATTCAAGAATAAAGACGGTGCCATTGGGCCGCTACCATTTTTATAAATGGTGTCTTTAACTCCTGGGTTACATTCATCAGGATTTGTAATAACAGGATACTTATAGATGTGTCTATACAGGCCAGTTAACATATCTTTTTTACCATCAAAGTTGGTGTCCAACATAAGCGTATCAAAACCTTGCATAGAGGAATCTCTAAAGTGAAGAATATGTTGTGTTTCGATTTGAACACTTGGACTGACAGATGTGTCGGTTCTATAAATTTTATCACCAACACGTGTTACTCCCCACTCTCCAGTTTTGTCTGAATAAATCTCTTTACCAAATTGGAATAAAGCACTTATCCCAGTAGTATCAAGACAACCAAAGGTTCCGTCACCAAGGTAATAGGGAATATCTTCAGCAGGTAATTCATTATAATTCAAGTTCAATATTTGCTCGAAAGCATCTTTGATTAGTTGGTCGGTATTGGTTTTGATAGCAACAACCTTCCAGTCTTTTATGATAGAGGTAACAATCGTATCGATTATTTCTTCGCCTAAAACATCATCAATATTCCTTCGAACAGTATAGTTGTATAACCAATCTTCACCATTATATACTATGTCTGAATCATTTCTATTTGCTTTAGGACCAGTATATGGTTGATAATATTTAAATTCCTCTACGTAGATAGATAGATTAGGTCCTTTTCCTAAACCTTGGTATCCCCAAGCCCAACGAAGTGTTTTTATACTATCTTGAATAGGGTTAGTAATTCTGTAGTAAGCGGTATCTCCTGGACACATGTAGTACTGCAATGGAGTTGTACTAATTGGCGTAGGATATACAATATCAAAACTTGCATCAAGTGGAAGTATTCTGAATAAATCAGGGTAGTAAAAAGTATCTAAACATGCTGGAGGACCACCGGTAGGGTTTGGTTTTCCATTTCCAACAATTAATCCTAATGCAAACGAACCAATTGGGTTTCTAGCATAGGGGTTTCCTATTTGTCCTGGGGTGTATCCTTTAACAAATTGAGTACCAACATTACCAACTATTTGGTATGGAAGTTGGAATGGGATAGGGTTGCCAGGAGGCGGAGGAGCTAGTAGTCCAGCGTTGTATGGAATAAATGCATTCGGATCAGCAAAAGTGTCTAGATTCACTGCAAACCACTGTTGTGTACAGCCTGGTTTAGTTTCAGAAATATCAAAAGTTAAAACATAATTTAAGTTATTCCCATCAAAAGGACAGGGTATTCCACTTACCCATTCTAAGCCTCTTGCATTTGGTGGAATAAGGGCTAGTTGTTTAGTCCCAGTTGCCTCACACATCAAAGGGTGTATAGTATCTTTCTGCCATAAATTTACTGTAAAACATGTAGCTTGATCGGTAAACCATTTTTCTCGATGACCGGCAGAGTCAACAAAAACAGCTTGTTTTACAACCCTAACAGGAATACCAAATCTATTTTCTTGCACTACATAGTTTGATGGTTGTGCATATGAAGTATCTGGGTCATTTTCCTCGATATAAATTGTTGGAGATATGGAGTCAAAGCTATACAAAGTGAACTGTTCGTCAGCTTCAATAATTATTGTTTGTGGACCTGTTATAGATCTGGTAGTTCCAGCTCCACCACCTCCACCACCTGGAGCATCAAGTTTGAGAATGTCAATAGTTACACCATTAGGGATAAAGAATTCCATATCATGATAGGTGATAGTCCATTGAGTATTTCCATTTCCATTTCGTGGGTTGTTTCTTCCTAAAGAGTCCTCATCATGAAAAGTAGTATCAACCAGGTTATTGATTGCAACAAAAGTATCTCTTGCTGCGTCCCAATAGAATTTCGTTCCGTAAAACTTGGATGGGGGACGTCTGACTATCCAGTTTCCTAACTTATTTTTTGGATAGGTTACACCAGCAGGAATATTTACACCACGATAAGTGTAGGAGGAATCAATAGGGATTGTTAAGACGGTATCACCCGGAACAATCATGGTTTGTGCTGAGTAAATGTTTACTTGATAACATTCACGAAGTGGCTTATTGATTCTAGTTTCTCGGTATGGTTGAGTGTAGTTTCTTCCATCTTGGAAGGTTCTGTATATTTCATCCCACGGAGTATACCAGTGGCACGGAGCACTATCGATTACCCAATTACAATTTATTCCTACATTTTTATTGACCCATGGTCTAGAATCAGTAGTACATTGAGGAGCATATTGATCGCCCATGTCCCACACTCGCCATATATTTGGTCTGTAGTCTCTGGCTTGGAAAGCAGGTGGAATAGCAGTTTGATCCCCAACTCCTACACCTCCTCTACCTACAGGTGGGGTGTAATTAAACACAAATCTTACTTTTCCATCAACACCGAATCGATAACTTGTATTAGGAGCAGCGGCATAGAAGTCTTTGTGCCAAGTAGTGTCACCCCCTTTGATCGCGGCTATGGAGTCTTTAGTTGCGTCATAGTATACGCGGTAGCCATTTTCTTTAATGGTATCAGAATTGCCATAAGTAGAATCTGTCAGCAAGAAGTTGCCTCGTGGTCGTTCTTCCCATGTTTTATAATGCCAACTGTATAGCCCCGTATTTATATCAAAAACTCGTTCGAAAGTGTACTTATAGTAGTAAACAATCGAGTCTTCGTCTAGTCGATTAAAATCATTTTGGTAGTAAGATGAGTTATTTGGGAAGCATACCGTGTCTTCTATTACGCATTGGTATGTTTGATCTTCAGCTACTCTGTCAAAAGGTACTTCAATTACTGACCCTGGGCCAATTACTTGAACGGTATCATAAACAGTAATATCACACGGGCCAGATTGCAATCTCAAGCTAACCATCCATGGTCCAGGGCCATATCCAAATGATGGAGTTAAAGTTTGATTATTAAAGTTTGGAGGTCCTGCAGGAGGATTACCAAAATTCCATAAAAATGAACTAACGCTTGCCCCATTCAATCCTGCAACAGAAAAATCTATAGGGTTATCGGGAGAACATGCTGGATTTGGCGTTGATATTATTTTTGGCTCTAGTATAATATTTCCAACTGCTGCCTTAAATTTAAATGTGTCGAGACAACCATATGCTGAGGCAATCAATGTACCATCAAAAGTTCCATTTATTCGATACATATGTTCAATGATTCCTGGTTTTGCCGGGTCTAGTCCATTCCACCATTCTGTATTCGTAGTTGAATTACCTTTGATAGAATTACCGTCTCCAAATACCCATTCAAAAGAATCCACATCTGATAGTGGTACAAGAGATACATTTTTGAATACACCTAATGTTGAGTCGCAATTGGGATTAGGGTTAGGAGTTAAATTTAAAAATTCTATACCCAATTTTGGATATACGTATAGATAATCTTTAAAAATTAATTTACTTACACAACCACTAGAATCCTCTGATTCTATAACCAAGTCAAAAAATCCACCACTGGGGTCTGTAATATCTACACAGAATGAGTATGGGAATGTTGGGTTTATAGAGTCTATACGTAATCCATTACTGAATACATACGTTTGTCTTACGATTAAACCAGTTGGAGCTTGTGAGCTATCCTGAAAACAGAATGAATTGTTTCTGAAACATTGAGCTGAGTCATTTAAACGTTTGAAATAAATATCTGGTGAGGGCTTAACTGTAATCGTTAGCGTTTCAGTACATTGACCTGCAAATCCGTCTCCTTTGAAGGTAACAGTATATGTTCCGGCAATAGGGTAATTAAACGTTGGTTTTTCAGCATTACTTTTATTGTTGTTATAACCAAAATCCCATTCAATAGTAGTAGTGTATCCTGGAGAGTTTGCTTCAAATGCAATAATTTGACCTTCACAAAAAGTACCAGATGTACTCAATGTACCGTCAGTTCTAACAACTTTAGGACTACATTGTGCATATCCAATGATACTTGTTGAGATAAATAACAATGAAAATAAGTATTTAATAAACACAGATTTTGATTTTGAAATATTCATAATGAGATTGTTATAATTCATAAAAAAGTTTGTAAAGTTAGTCTGCTTCGTCATAATATTCAAATTTAGGGGCGTATTAGGGTGAATTTTATATTTTTAGTTTGGATTTTTTCACCGTTTAGTGTGTACTTTATTTTGGCTATATATTCTCCAGGCGGGCAATTTTCACCTTGATTATAAAGGGAGCCGTTCCATGGATTCTCTGGGTCATCTGAGGTAAATACCAATTGATTTTTGACCTGGTCGTAAATAAGAATCTGATAATTTTCATAATTATTTATCTCTACAAGATATTTATCGTTAGTTCCATCTCCATTGGGTGTGAATACATTGAAAAACTTGATAGATCCTGAACTCTTTATTTGAAAAGTGGTCGATTTTGGTTTAATGCATGGAGCATTTTTAGGTATAGTTTTAACTACATGTTTACCTACTTGTTTCTCTGTTAACTGACACGTATTGGTGTTTTCTGCTATTAATGCGTCATCTAGATACCAATCAAAAAGGAGGTCTTGGTTACTGGTTGAGAATAAGAATGTATGTTGAGTATTTTTTTCAGTAATTATTTGATAATCAATATCAATGACTTGAATAACTTCACTTATTTCACCGTTTTCGTTCACAAATCGAATAGATACAGGGTTCTTTGAATCTGGTTTGTATTCTAATCGGTCGTTATTCGTTGATAAAATTTGGTTGTTAATGAACCAATCTCCTTTAGTTTGAGATTTTAAGGTAATAGTTTCACCAATGCAAGGCTTTGAATTAGAAACGGCTATACGCTCAGACCTATTATTAATAGCTATTTCTGTTTCGTTGGTCGCTTTGTTTAATCCAATGTTAGTGGTTGGTTGACTTTCAGGCTCTGTTGTATTTTCTAATTTTAATGATTGGTTAGTAGCACTTATAATTTTGTTTTTGATTGTCTTGTAACTTTCTGATATATCAGGTGATATATTTTCATTATATGTAGCAATGTCCTCAGAATTAGTAGGCTCATTAAAAATCGTATTGGAATCTACAGCGAGATTATCATTAACATTTTTAGAATCAGCATTTCTGTTTTCTAAGGCAAAAAATAAGATAGTACTGGATACACCAACCAAAGTAGCGAGCTTAATTACTTGAATAGGACTCTTTATTAACTCAGTAATTTTAGATATGTTAGATTTAGGTTGTTTAAGCGATGAAAAGTCAAAATTTTCTAAAACGGATGATGGTGGCGGAGAATTATAATTTTTAAGCTTATCTTGGACTAGCTTTTCAAATTCAGATATATTTTTGAATTTCTTCATTATTCAAACCACCCTTTTAATTTTACTTGAAGTTGTTTTCTTGCCTTAAACAATTGAGTTTTACTGGTACTTTCGGAGATGTTTAATAGCTCACTAATTTCTTTATGTGAGTATCCATCAATGATGTACATATTGAATACTGTTCGGTATCCTTGCGGAAGTTCTTGTATTACATCAATTAATTTTTTTGCGTCTAAGTCTCCAACTTCGATTTTAGCAGTTCTTGATAATTCAGAGTCGTTAATGTTTTCGATATTCTGGTGGTATTTTTTCTTACGAATAAGCTCAATACTGGTATGGATGAATATTTTTTTCATCCACCCTTCAAAACTACCTGTAAATGAATAAGTCGAAATCTTATTAAACACTTTGATAAACCCTTCTTGCAGTGCATCTTGGGCATCATTATGTGAGTTCATATATCTTAAACAGATACTATACATTATTCCAGCGTACTTATTATATATTTTAGTAAAAGCGTTATGATCCCCGTTGCTACAAGCATTTATTAATGATATGTCATCATGTGTTTCATTGCTCATTGCACGGATTAATAAGTAGATGTTTTAACAAAAGAAATAGTTGCCTGCTAAAAGGCTAAATTTTTTTAACGTGATATTTTTCAGCAAGATATTCTTTCAGGTTTTCAGCATAATAACCTACAGCCTCCACAGGCTCAATTATTTCTGTTTCGTTGAGACCCTCTAAAATTCGTTTGAATTGTATGCTAATGATTTTTTGTTGTGCATTAGCAACAAATTTGGCAGAAAAAAGATGGAAGTTCAAATGAGCCAATTCTTCCATAAACTGTTCTAAATGTTCTTCGTGGGGATATTCACAAATGGGAGAAACAATTTGAAATATTCCAGCAATTTTGTTTCGGTCAAAGTATTGCCATTGACTAGTTTCTTCTGGTTGCCAAATATCAACATATAGTTCAGTGGATTCACCCCGAATTATTACATATTCTCCCTCATTTTTACAGCGAATTTCTTCAGGCTTTACATTGAGGTGTTTTTGAATTGATTTTTCAAATAATTGGATTGCTTTATTGACTTGCATAATAAAAATTCAAAGATAGTTGAATAACAATGTTAACGATTGAAAGATAGTCGGTGGCCTAATGTTGATTCATTAAATTTACCTCCGGAATATGCAACGTGTCCAGACACAATAGTATGGTCTATTGAAGATGTAAATTTTTTGCCTTCGAAAGGACTCCAACCACATTTATAATGAATATTATTCTTGGATACGATTTCTGATTTTTCAGGATCAACGATGACAATGTCAGCGTAGTAGCCTTCTTTTAAATAGCCTCGTTTATTGATGTCAAATAATTGGGCTGGTGCATGACACATTTTTTGCACTAATTTTTCAAGGGTTATTTTGCCAGATTTTGAATGTTCGAGCATAATCTGAAGGCTATGCTGAACAAGTGGAAGACCGCTAGGAGCTTGTAGATAGTCATTCATTTTTTCTTCCCATGTGTGTGGGGCATGGTCTGTTGCAATAATATCAAAATAGTCATTATTCAAGGCATGCCAAAGTGCGGTTTGATCTTTTTCTGATTTTATTGCTGGATTACATTTTATTAGGCTTTGTTTTTCTGGATAATGGGTGTCATTAAAACTCAAGTGGTGAACGCATACTTCTGCTGTTATCCTTTTTTCTTTAAGTGGTATAGAATTGGTAAAAAGTTCAATTTCTTGTTCGGTAGATATATGTAAAATGTGAAGCCTTGCATTGTATTCTTTTGCAAGTTCTGTGGCCATTTTACTTGATAAATAGCATGCCTCATGATTTCGAATGATCGGATGTGCTTCAAATGGAATTTTAGTGCCATATTTTTCTTTAAAAATAGCAGTATTGTTTCTCACTGTGGTTTCATCCTCACAATGGGTTGCAATTAACATCGGGGTTTTGGAGAATATACCTCTTAGGGTTTGTTCGTTATCGACAAGCATATTCCCAGTACTACTTCCCATGAATAGCTTTATTCCACAAATATTTTTGGGATCAGTTTTTAAGACTTCCTCCAAGTTATCGTTGGTCCCACCCATAAAAAACGAATAATTAGCTAAAGAGCATTGCTGTGCTCTTGAATATTTTTTTTCTAATTCAGTCTGTGTTGTAGCTTGAGGGTTGGTATTGGGCATCTCCATGAATGAGGTGGTGCCTCCAGCTACAGCGGCTTTAGCTTCAGTATAAATTTCTGCTTTGTGTGTTAAGCCGGGTTCTCTAAAATGAACCTGATCATCAATTATGCCGGGCAATACTAATTTCCCTTCGGCTTCAATTACTCTAGTTGCCTTTCGATTTATTCCATTTCTTGAAATTTCAGCAATAAAATCACCTTCTATAAAGATGTCAGCAATGAATTTTTCATTTTCGTTTACTAATAGCCCGTTTTTAATTAAAATTGATGTCATAAAAATATGAACAAATTTAATGTACGCGTTTATGGTATTTGGATTAAAAATGAGAAAATATTGCTCAGTCATGAAAATATTGACGGCTTTGAGATGATAAAATTCCCTGGTGGAGGTTTAGAATATGGCGAAGGAGCTTTGGATTGTCTAAAACGAGAATTTAAAGAAGAATTGGATGTGGAAATTAGCTACTCAAAATTAATTCACGTCTCAGAAAAATATATTCAAAGTGCATTTAAAGAGAATGAGCAAGTTATTGCGATTCATTATCTTGTAGATTCAGCGGGAAAAATTAAAAATTATAAAATAATTCAAGAAACTGCTGTCGGAAAAACGAATCAACATCATTTTAAGTGGTATAAACTTTTGCCATCAATAATAGATAGCTTAACATTTGAAATGGACAAAGAAGCTTTTAGGAAACTTTAATAAATTGGCTGTACAGTACCCTTAGCATTTCGGGTATTGCCATCGCAACCTCTGTAATTTACATAATAGAAAAAGGTTTCATTGGGCACTTTTTTACCTTGGAAGGTTCCGTCCCAATTGTCGGTTTCTGATGTTCTTGAGTCAAACATTTTTTCGCCCCATCGGGAAAATATCATTATGTAATATGCCGGTTGAGCAACATCCATTTGATAAGGGAACAACTCGTTGAGGTTATCGCCATTTGGTGTAAATGCGTTTGGAAAATACATTTCATTCGGAAGTGCGTTTTCATCTACCGTGATATATAGGCTATCAGACCCAAAGCACCCAAAGTTGTCTGTTACGGTTACTTCATAGAGCCCTTCCAAAATTGTTGTAATGGCAGAACTCGAATTACCGTCGTTCCATAAATATTCAACAAATCCAGTTGGAGCAGATATAGTTGTCGGAGAATTAATGCATATTGTTGTGTCATTGCCCAAATCGAAAGTTGGCGAGATAGAAACACTAATTAAAACAGAATCTTCTTTAAAACAGCCATCTATGTTTTCAACAAGAACTGTGTATTTTCCTGGGGTATTTACATCAATTTCTTGTGAGGTCTCACCATTACTCCATGTGTATTTTATACCATCAGGTCCAGCGTCTAATGATGTGGCTACAAAATCACAAAAATGTTGATTGTCTCCCAATTCAAGATTGACAACTGAATTACCGACAATAAAAGTATCCGTATTTACGCAATGCCTTTGTGTTAATTGTATCCATCGATTGCCAGGACTGGTGTATGTTACAGTAGGCGTGGTATTGCCATTGTCCCATAAATACTCAGCTTCTTCAATGCCGGATAAGTCGACAAGATGATTAAATTCATCACAGTAGAAAACATCTTCAACTTTTGGATGAGTTGCTTGCCACACCCTTACGGTATCTTTTATGACACAATTTAGATTCATGGCAGTTACAATATAGTCTCCAATTGAATTAACATTCAGTGTTTTTGAAAAAGTTGGAGGATTAGTATTCCAAGAGTAACTCAATCCAGTTACACCAGCATCTAAGAGAATGTCAATGAGTGTGTCGCACTCTAGGGTATCTTTTGGTAAACTAAGTTTCGGAACTTTATCATATCTCAATTTAATGGTGTCTTTGTATACACATTTTCCATAAGAAACTGTAGGAATATATGTGCCAGTATCACTAACATTTATTCGACTGCCTTTTGCTCCCGAATTCCAATCTACGGAAATTGCATCTGGGGCTTTCGTATCAAGCAGTATTGTAAAATCATCACAAAATACACGATCTGGGCCCAAATTAATAGCCCTAGTAGAGCGAATCCGTACACCATATTTATAAGTATCGTTACATATAGAGGATGTAATGGTTAGGTTCACCGTGTAGTCTCCATTTCCTGGGTAGACGTATTCAACCTTTTCATTAAGATCGAAGGTAGTTAGTGTGTCATTATTTGTTGTTGGATCTCCAAAATCCCAAAAGAATTTCACTTTTGGTGTTTTTGATTTATTCCAGTTGCTTATGTTATTAAAGCTAGCGGTATCTCCACATTCAAATGCATATGATCCTCCTACAGCAGTTCCTCCAGTTATGTTAAAGTTTGCGATAACATCAAATTGACAATCAATGACTGTAAATTGGTAATCACTCAATGTAGCCCCTAATAAAACACCATTTCTATATTCAAGTACTCTAACGCCAACTGCATAAGTACCCTTGGCTGTTGGCGTAAGGGTATATTCTCCTGTTTTCCTATTGATAAAACTAGACGGATTACCAGTTACTTGATTATTAGATGAAAAAGAAGGGTTCCATGATAATAAAGCATATGGCGGAGGACTGGGATTGTCTGGTTTTGGTTCTGTTGGTGATCCACCCAAATATGGCGTGTAAAATTCATAAACTAACGAGTCCCCATCAGGATCTTCAGCACTGTAGTCTAATGTCAAAGGAGCGTTTATACAAACGTACGTGGGAGGTACATTCTTGAATCTCGGACTAGAATTGTTTGTATTTTTTGGTGGGATATAACTCCAATACGTTGATCCAGCATTACCTGCATCGTTCACATTGTCAGTTATTGCATTTCTACAGCATAATTGGTGAGACAGAATAAGACCATTTGTTCCAGGATCTAAAAATACAGTTCTTTTGTAGGTATATTGAACCACACAAACTCCAGATGGTTCTTTCACACATTCGTAGTTTACAGAGTTAACTTCTTTTCTTACACCGTTGGTAAGTTGGATAGTTTGTTTGCGGGTATTAGTAATAGCGTCAAAAACTCCAATATTGGCAAGATTACCGTCTCGATCAATAGTTCCAGGATTTGCATTCTGACAATCAAAATAAATCTTAAATACAATTTCATATCGCACACTTCCAAGTTGATTAATAACTCGGTTGTAGTATAATTCTCCTCCAACTACATGTGAAGCGTCAGCCGAAAAAGCTCTCATAAAAAGTATAAAAAAGAAAGATAAAGCAAATGCTTTTGACTTTAGAATACGATATGTTATTGACAATTTTTTCAATGCTTAAGTTCTACAGAATAGATTAAAAATCAAATATTCTTGCTATGTTAAAACCGAATCGAACGTCTCCGTCGACCCATCTCCCTTTGGTGTCAGTTATAAATCCTTTTTCAAAGGGGGAGTATGCGTTGGTAAAGAAAAGCTGGAAAACATGTCCTCCAGTTTCAATATCAAACCCCAAAGATAAAGCATTTACACTGTTTTCGTCAAGTTGGTCAGGGAGAACATAATAGTATTCCAAATTAATGGATACTCGAGATACTAGTTTTTGTCTAGCTCCTACCCCAATAGAAATAATATCATTAGTTAGACTGCTGTTTTCTACAAGGTTAAGGTGGGTGAGGGTTGGAGTTATCTGAGCACTAAAGTTTTTAGAAAACTTTCTAGCTAGCAATAATTGATGCGTGTAGTGTAATCGACTAGTAAATAAGTTCTCTTTTTCGGGGTTTGTCCATTTCAGTGAGTTGATTCCCATATGACTCATAATAACCCCAGTAATTGGGCTTGGTTTTTGCCCTTTACTTTGTTTAAGAAACTTATATTTTATAAAACCATCATATGTTTTCTCGACGGTACTTCTTCCTAAACCAATATTTAGATTATCAGTTATACCAAAATCTCCTCCCATTCTCATTGAGGCTTGATCGAGTCCAAACAAATCATAGAAACCGTTACCTACAATGCCAAAACGATGAGATATTTTAAAATCAAATTCGTTTTTTGCTACTGTTTCAATACTGTGTCCGTTGACTATTCGGTTGGTTTTAAATGTTGCTATGGTATATATTTTTTCTTGGGGTTCATTATCGTCAATTAAATTTAAATCTTGAGAAAATGCGGTTCCATAGATGGTAGCTAAGACTACGATTAATTTTAATCTTAAAACCAGTATGTGTTTGAAAATTCGCAAACTTTATTAATGATTAATGTTTGTGCGTGTAATCAGAATCAACCGTAATTTCAATACTTTCTGAAATTTTTGGTGCTATCATTTTTGGTATTTTCACATTATAATCATAAGGATTAACATTAAATGTTGCTTTCGCATTTACAACTCCACCTGAAACTACAAATGTTGCTGTTGTAGAAACCTCTTTACTTACATCTTTAATTGTGAGCTTGCCTTTAACTTCAGAAGTGTATGTCCCGTCTTTGTTAAAATCAATTGCTGAAACGGATGCAATAAAACCATCAAATGTAGCCTTAGGAAAAGTTGTACTCTCCATGTAACTTTCATTGAAATGTTCTTGCATTAATGCTTTTTTGAATTCAAAATCTTTGATTAGGCAACTAAACTGGAGTTGACCAGATTCGGATGAGAAAGCAGTTTTTACTTTGTGGTTTAATGCGCGAATATCCTCAACAGGGGTGTGGCTGTAAAAGCTTATATTCCCGGTGTTAGTTTTATAAATCCCACCGCTATGGTTAATGAATGCAAATAGACTTAATAGTGCTGTAAATACAAATATTGTTTTTTTCATGGTTATATTTTATTCAATAATTATGCTAGATGATAGTGTTACGTCTTTGTCTTCTATAAGTGTGAGTTCGTCATCGCCATTGATTCCTTTACATATTCCTTTAACTTTTATAATAGATGAGTCTTTTAGCTGTTCTAAATTTTGAAGTTGACTGGGTTTAAAACCACAACGTATAAATCCACTCTCATTATCTGTTTTTAATATCATTTGAGGCTCTAGTTCGTTTGAAAAATCTTTGGCAAAGAGCGTACCTGTGACCACAATGATTTGCTCAGAAAATTGATTCATGGCTGAGTCTTCATTTTTGTCAAATTTGTCAAATAATTGTTCAGCACTAATAATTTCTTTAGCATTAGATTGTTCAACATTAGTGTGCGGTTTATTATACATTCTATTCGCAAATAAAAGAACACCTAGAACTATAAAACTTATTGATAGAAATGCTATTTTTTTCATGGTTTAATTAATTATTTCGTGCTCCATCTGATATCCAAGATTCAATTTTTTTGATATCGCATGAATCCATTTTAGCTTGAAATTTTGGCATTGGAGAGGCCCCATTATGATTGATGCTCTTGACTAGAATCGTGTTATCAATCCAAATTTTTGTTTGTTCGTAGCCTTCCAAATTAACAGCACCTTGAGGATTTACTGTATTATGACAACCAATGCAACCATAATTTTGGAGGATAGGAGTAATGTCATTGCCGTATGACATATCATAACTTTTACAATCATCATAGGGATATAAATCATTTTCGTTGTCATATTTACAACTGAATAACATAAAACTAATTGTAATAAAAATTAGTTTGGTGAAATACATTTTGAAGTTTGACATTGATAATTGATTAACTATTAAACGCACAAAAACTAGGGATAGTTTTAAAGAGGTATGTTACCATGTTTTTTTCGAGGTATAGAATCTACCTTATTTTCTAGCATGGCAAATGCTTTGATAAGTTTTAGTCGAGTTTGTTCTGGATGAATTACCTCATCAATAAAACCTCGTTCAGCAGCTCGATATGGATTGGCAAATATGTCGGCATATTCTTTCTCTTTATTTGCAAGGGCAACTTTGGGGTCTTTAGCAGATTTTATTTCGTTTTTAAAGATAATTTCTGCTGCTCCTTTTGCACCCATCACTGCGATTTCTGCACTGGGCCACGCAAAATTCATATCAGCACCTATGTGTTTGCTATTCATTACGTCATACGCCCCACCATAGGCTTTGCGTGTGATGACAGTAATTCTGGGGACAGTAGCCTCACTAAATGCGTACAATAATTTTGCACCATTTGTGATAATTGCGTTCCACTCTTGGTCAGTGCCCGGTAAAAATCCAGGAACATCCTCCAAAACAAGTAGCGGTATATTAAAACAGTCGCAAAATCGAACAAAACGAGCAGCTTTTTGTGATGATTGTACATCTAATACGCCTGCTAAATATGCTGGTTGATTTGCAACAACTCCAATACTTTTACCAGCTAATCTAGCAAATCCAACAACAATGTTGGGAGCAAAATCTTTATGTATTTCAAAGAACGATTCGTGATCGATGATGCCATGAATAACTTCTTTTATGTCGTAGGGTTGATTTGGATTTTCAGGGACAATAGTGTTAAGATTATTTCTTATTTCATCCTTGATTGTATATGGTATTACAGGGGCAGAATCTTCGCAATTTTGTGGAATGTACGATAGTAGTTTTTTAATATCTTCGATAGCCTGCAAGTCGTTGTTTGATATGAGATGTGCTACTCCGCTTTTTTCTGAATGAACCGATGCTCCTCCTAAGTCTTCTGCAGAAACCTCTTCGTTTGTTACAGTTTTCACAACATTAGGCCCGGTTACGAACATATAGCTGGTATCTTCCACCATCAGAATAAAATCTGTAATTGCAGGAGAATATACCGCTCCTCCAGCACATGGTCCCATTACTAGACTCAATTGAGGAATTACTCCACTTGCACGAGTATTCCGATAAAAGATGTCAGCATACCCACCTAGAGAAACCACACCCTCTTGAATTCGTGCACCTCCGCTGTCATTTAATCCAATTACGGGAGCTCCGTTCTTCATAGCCATATCCATAACTTTACAAATTTTTTCAGCATGGGTTTCTGATAATGATCCTCCAAAAACTGTAAAATCTTGTGAAAATACATAAACCAATCTCCCATGAATAGTTCCGTAGCCAGTAACAACTCCGTCTCCAGGAAAGTGGGTTTTTTCCATACCAAAATCAGTACTTCGATGCTTTATAAGTGCACCAATTTCCTCAAATGAGTTTTTGTCGAGCAGTAAGTCCAGTCGTTCTCGTGCGGTAAGTTTATTTTTTGCATGTTGAGCATCAATTCTTTTTTGACCCCCACCCATCTTGGCTGCAGTCAGTTTTTGGTTTAAGATGTCACTTTTATTCATGTTAGTTGTCTTCAAGTTTGGCTATTAATTCTTCGGTTAGTTCTAGATTATGAAATACAGATTGAATATCATCATCTTCTTCAAACTTATCTATAATTTTTAAAACCTCCTCTGCATCGGTGAGTTCAAGTTTTTTTGTATTCAACGGAATTTGTTGAATCTCTGTAGATGTAGGTGTGATGTTCAGTTCTTGCAATTTGGATTGCATATCCCCATATTGATCAAAGGATGTGAAAACAGTTAGGTTTTCATCATCCAGTTCGACTTCTTCAGCTCCGCCATCTATTAATTCAAGTTCTAATTCATCAATGTCCCAATCAGAAATGGATTCGTTGGGGATTGTAAAAACTCCTTTGGTTTCAAAAACATAGCTTAAAGATCCGTTAGTTCCCAACGAGCCGTTATTTTTGGTAAATATTGATCGGACATTGGCAACGGTCCTATTAATATTATCTGAGGTTGCATGAAGATAGATAGCAATTCCATGTGGTCCGTAACCCTCATAAGTGTATGATTGTAGGTTTGCGGCTTCGGCTCCTGAGCCTTTTTTGATAGCACGTTCTATCGTATCTTTTGGGAGGTTAGCACCTTTTCCATTTTGAACAGCTAGTCTAAGACTTGGGTTGCTATCCAAGTCGGGTCCGCCGTCTCTTGCTGCGATGGTAATTTCCTTGATAATCCGAGTCCAAATTTTTGCTCGTTTTTTATCTTGTGCTGCTTTTCGATGTTTAATATTAGCCCATTTGCTATGTCCTGCCATAGTTTAATTTTTCGTGTTTAGGCAAACTTAAATGAAACTCACAAAAAAACCGCTCTCAATTGGAGCGGTTTGGTTTCGTGTGGTTGAGTAATACTAATGTGAGATAGTTACTTTGGATGTACTTACCTTGTTACCATTACTTACTTTTAGTATGTAAACTCCTTTATTCAAATCCGCTACATCAAAAGTATATTGATTAGTTGTACTGAATTGATTTGTATTAGGAACTGCAACAACTTTACCAGTCAAATCGAATAACTCAATATTGACAGCATTGCTCTCTGCAAATAATAAACGTACGTTTAATTGATCATTTGCAGGATTTGGGAATACTGCAACATTATCAGAATTATAGGCAACATCTTCTACAGATACGTTCCATCTCTGAGGATTCCACCAAGTTATGTCAACAAAAGTGGAGTTGTTACTTGAATCTGAGTCAACATACGGAGAGGTTCTATCAAATATAAAGGATGATGCACCCAATCTAATATCTCGAGATTCGTATGGATACGAATTAAGAGATATATTTTCTTGTATTACATTATATGTACCCCCAGCTGGGATATCTTGCGTTACGACTTGTAAGTAAAAACCGTTAGGTATTTGTGCGATAACCTGACTAAGCTTTAAGTCAATTAACAATAAATTATAGGCTATTGTATCGCCAGCAAAAATTGTAGATGAACCTCGATTTTCACATTCTAAGTTCACTTTTATTGGAGTGCCCGAAGAAGTGTTAGATTCAAGTTCAGTTGGTTCTTTTATAGATTTGATCGCCCAATCTACTTGAGCAATAGTAAGGGTCGAAAAAGTAATAAGTAATAGGGTAAAAATTTTTTTCATGGGCTTAAGATTTCAACAAATTTAAAGGATATTTTTTTATTAATCTAATAAAAGTTGGAGGTCTTCTATGTTAAGATTGGCTAATACATTGCCATCGGTATGAATAATATCCTTAGATATTTTGTTCTTTTGATTTTGCAATCGTGTTATTTTCTCTTCAATAGTTCCTCTGGATATAAATTTATAACTAAAAACAGGTTTAGTTTGACCTATTCTATGACTTCTATCTCTTGCTTGAGCTTCAGCTGCCGGATTCCACCATGGATCAGCAATAAACACATAATCTGCAGCAGTTAAATTGAGCCCAACACCACCAGCTTTTAGTGAAATTAGAAAGACAGACGGCACATTGGTTTTTTGAAATTTTTGGACATATTGATTCCTCCTTAATTTAGTTGTTGCACCTGTAAGTTTATAATAAGGAATGGATGATTTTTTGAGGTCCATTTCAAGCAATTCCAGGTAGGTAACAAATTGAGAAAATACTAGTATTTTGTGTCCATCAGATATTCCTGTGCTGATTTTTTCTAGTAATAGTTCATGTTTTCCGCTATTATGAGTATAATCACTATCCATTAGTATTGGGTGGTTAGAAATTTGTCTTAATTTGGAAAGTCCTTGTAAAACAGAGAGTTTGGAGGTCTTGAATTTTTGTTGGTCTTCAATATTTAATAGATTGTTACGATATTCTGATTTCACTTTTTCGTAATATTTATCTTGTTCGTCAGACATATCGCAGTAGATTATTTTTTCAAGGATATGGGGTAAATCTTTTGCAACTTCCTCCTTTGTTCTTCGCAGGATAAATGGTTTGATGATCTGTTTTAATTCGTCAGTTTTAGTGTTGTCATCCTCTTTTTCAATGGGTTTAGCATATTTTTCATTGAACTGATTTAATGAGCCGAGCAATCCTTTGTTTAAAAAATTCATTTGACTCCATAAATCCCTAATTGTGTTCTCGATGGGAGTTCCAGTTAGAGCGATTCTACAGTTTGCTTGTAGTTTATTGATGTATTGGGTAGTTTTTGCGGAGTAGTTTTTAATATTTTGACTTTCATCCAATAAGATGATTTCAAATTGAGCTTGTTCGAATAATTCAGTATCGTTTCTGATCAAACCGTAACTGGTGATGATTAAATCTACATTTTCAAATTGGTTGAATTCGGTGTTTCGTTTATTGCCTGAGTGAATTCTGACCCGAAGCTCTGGTGTGAATTTAGAGCATTCATTTTCCCAATTAAAGAGGAGTGATGTAGGGGCAACTATTAAAAAAGGGGGATTTGTTTTTTGCTTTGGGAGTGTATGAAATACTTTTTGAATGAATGCAAGTGCTTGTATAGTTTTTCCTAAGCCCATATCATCTGCTAAAATTCCACCAAATCGGTTGTTTTTCAGAAACATTAACCAACTTAAACCATCTTTTTGATATGGTCTAAGTGTTCCTTTAAACCCAGAGTGTGGGTCTTCGTCCTTAAAATCAACCAGTTTATTTAAGTGTTTTTTAATTTTCTGGGATTGGATATGATTTAAGATATTCAGCTCATATTTTTGGATGGCGTATTGATTGTCTTTTTGTTTGGAATGAAACAGAGATTCTCCAAGGGCAAACCATTCTTCTGGAAACAAAAAGATTTCACCATTTGGAAGTTCCATCTGAGTTTGACCTTTTTTCATTTCAGAAACGATTTTATTAAATGGAATTTTAAATTCACCGACAGTGACTACCATTTTTAAATCGAACCAATCAATTTTATCTTGAATAGCGTATTCTATGGTTGGTTTATTAAGATTAAGTGAATACTCTAATTCACTGGAGATGTTAAAATTGTTTTGCGTTAATAATTCACGATGTTTCTGCAACCAAGCTAGGCACTGCTGAATTGACTCGAAATCACCCCTAAAAAAAGATCCATCTTGATGGGTTAATCCGTTTTCAACCAAAAAATTTGATTTATTTGATTCCCATATTACAGAGCGTTTATATTTTGTAAATACCGGTTCATTATTTTCCCAATTCATCTTTACATGAAAAAACTTGTTGGGGTGGTATGCGAAGGTGTTATCGCCATAGCAAATGTTTAGATTAAACCCGAAAACCCTATTTTTTTGAGTAACAGAAATTTGGGGGATTGCGGGTTCTTTTTTAGTCAATATTGTAAATCCTTGAGCTAAAACGGGAGAGGTTTCAAGTAATTGGCGTACAAATTTTGTGTAGTAAGATTGTTGATTTTCAGGCTTGACATGAATGTACTTTTTATGAAGAAAGATGCCAATTTTATTACCATCTACAAAGTCGTAAAATTTATAAATGGTATTATGGACCAATATTCTTGCTGGTTTGGAAGAAAGCAGAAGCCCATTTTGTTTCATAAATAAAATTCTTTCCTCACCATGCTTTAGCGTAACGAAGTACGAGGTTCCGTTTTCGTTTTTTCTGAAATGAAATAAAACCTTTGTGAATTCTGCTTTGATTTCTATGGGATGTGCTGCCGGATTAATTTCATCAGCTAAGTAAATCTGATTATTGGTAGAATCAATTTTTGTAAAAAAATTAGAAATAGTTTGGTCGATATATGGTCTAATTTCTTCTTTAAAAATAGCTTTATCAAAATATTTATAGAAGTATTCTTTTGGACGAATTTTTTGTTTGGGTGAAAATTTCCGGATGATATTCTCAACCATTAATGGGTCCAGTATTTTAATTTGCTTGAGTTCATTGTCGGACAATTTATCATAGTATGAAGCGTTCCCGGAGAATACTTTTTGATAGGTAAGAGATAGGGTGTTCTTAGATGTATAGGCAACTACATACGGGTTTATTAACACTCCAAGTTGTGAATGTTGGTGTATGCTAAATACTAATTTGTACGTTGAGTTGTTTTCTACTTTCAAGCGAGTAATACGGCTTATAAAATCAAGCAATATACAATTAGATTATCTTCCAATAAAATCTATTTTACCCTTCTAAAAATTTAATTTCTAATAGCTCAATAATTTGGTCAGGTTTTAGCTTTCTCCAATCAATTTCGTTTAATCTGCCACCAAACGATAGTTGATGATTGAGGTGATATCGGTATAATTCATCCAACACATGAGGAAGTGCGTTGATTAAATAAATTTCTCCTTGAATTTCTTCTTTCCATTCTTGATAATAGTCATTTGCATCTGCATGAAAATTGAGTACATTTTCCATGATAATCACAAAATTTTGAATACCACAATCAATTAGTTGATCAATGAGCTCTGTTTTAAGTAGCATGATGTCATTATTGATAGCGTCATTCCATTCACCAATTAGCTCAATGATGCAAAATTGATCTTCATAATCTGCATAAATTAGTTTGTACAATAAGGCGTCACTTCCAAAATTATCCCATTGAGGATGAAGTACGTAGTTGTATACCTTGTTTGTGTAATGAAATTCTGAATATTGATTTTTATAGTTTAGAGCATTAGGGTCATGCTCAGATTTGTACAAATCTCGCCATAAAAAAAAAGGTTCAATGTTATGCATGAATATCTATATTGGTGTCATCAACCAAGTATAAGGGTCTACCTTTTACATTGTCATTTATACGGGCAATATATTCGCCTATCATCCCAATGCCAAGAAGCTGAATGCCCCCAAGAAATACAATACTAATCATTAGAGAAGGCCAGCCAGGCTCATATATTTTTAAAATAAATTTTGCATAAAGCGTATACAAGATGAGAATAAAACCAATAACTGCACACACAAATCCAGACAGTGTTGCTAATCGAAGTGGCCAATTAGAAAATGAAGTAATAGCGTCAAAAGCTAAACCAATCATTTTTTTGTAGGTATAATTAGTCTCTCCCGCATTTCTTCCCTTTCGTTCATACTCTACAGGTGTTTGTTTGAAACCTAGCCATGCGATTTGTCCTCTTAAATATCGTTGCTTTTCAGGCATTTGCTTAAGAGCATCAATAACTTTCCGATTGATTATTCTGAAGTCGCCAGTATCAACTGGAATCTCAATCGATGTGATTTTGTTCAGTATCTTATAAAACAAGCTGGCAGTCCATTTTTTCATGACAGATTCCTTAGCTCTTTTGATTCTTTTGGCATAAACAACATCATATCCTTCATCCATTTTATGAATTAAATCTGGGATGACTTCTGGAGGATCCTGCCCGTCTGAGTCCATCAAAATTACTTGATCTCCTGAGGCATAATCTATTCCTGCCGAAATAGCAATTTGGTGTCCAAAATTGCGACTTAAGCCAATAAATTTCAATTCAGCATAGTTGGTGCAGAGTGATTGAATAAGTTGTAAAGATTTATCGGTACTCCCATCATTGACAAGTATTATCTCAAAACTTTGACCAATACTCTTCATTTGAATATACAGATCATCAATAAAAGAGGATAGCCCTTTTTCTTCGTTATATATAGGTAAAACTACCGATATCATTCATGCAAATTAACGTATAATTTAGAAATTTGGGTGTAAACTAAATAAGCCAATAATTTTTGTGATCGAATGATGGTTTATCGATTCTTTATTTTTGGTTATAAATTCGCCATAATCAAAATTAAAAATAAGCAAACCAGATGCGAATTCATTTAATAGCCATAGGTGGGGCGATAATGCATAACCTAGCGATTGCATTGAAAAGAAAGGGGTATCATGTTACTGGTTCTGATGATGCTATATATGATCCGGCTAAAACTAATTTGAACGAAAATGGGCTACTCCCAAAAATCGGGTGGGATGAGGATTTAATCACAGCAGACATCGATGTTATTATTCTTGGTATGCATGCTAGAAAGAATAACCCTGAACTTGTAAAAGCCCAAAAATTAGGTTTAAAAATCATGTCGTTTCCTGAATTTGTAGCTGCTGAAAGTAAAGACAAGAAGCGGGTTGTCATAGCAGGGAGTCACGGTAAAACAACTACTACCGCAATGATTATGTATGTATTGTCTCGTTTAAATCTAGATTTTGACTATTTGGTTGGGTCTTCAATCAATGGATTTGATTTATCTGTTAAAATTTCAGACGCACCAGTAATCATTATTGAAGGAGATGAATACTTGAGCTCTCCCCTCGACCTAAAATCTAAATTTTTGTGGTATAATCCTCACATTTCTATAATCACAGGGATTGCATATGATCACATTAACGTCTTTCCTACATTTGATTCGTACTTAGATACGTTTGAAAAATACATGAATAGTCATGTGTCAAATGGGCATTTTTTGTGGTATAAAAATGATGAACACCTTCAAAAATTAACACAAGAAGTCACTACTTCAAATAACGCATACGATACTCCAAAATACAGAAATACTTCTACCGGTTCGGAAATATTTCACGACGGTATATGGTATCCTTTAATGATTGTTGGTAAACATAATCTAGAGAATTTATATGCAGCCCAGTTGGTTTGTGCAGAATTAGGAGTTTCTGGGCATGAATTCTACGAAGCAGTTTCAGATTTTACGGGTGCCGGTAGAAGGATGGAGAAAATTTATGACAAAAATGGTCAAGTAATTTATAGAGATTTTGCTCACTCACCTAGCAAGCTAAAAGCAACAACTAACGCAGTGAAAGAGTCATTTGGAGGCACATTGTTAGCTGTTTTTGAATTACATACATTTAGTAGTTTGACAAAAGCTTTTATACCGTTATACGAGGATGCTATGGATGCAGCGGACCGTGCAATTGTATTTTATAATGACGAAGTTTTCGAACACAAAAAAATGGAGTATTTAGATTCTTCGTTTGTCCAAAATTGTTTTGGGGATGTAAGCATTATTAATTCAAAAGAAGAATTGGAAAAGCTTGTGAACTCGTCTTTTGAAAATGGCGAAAATATTTTGTTAATGAGTTCGGGGACCTTTCAAAAAGCCTCTTTTCTATTTGATTAAAGCTTTTTGATTTCAAATGTAACACTGTGGTTGCCAACCGATGAACCAATAATATTGAGAGCTCTAATTACGTAATATTCGTCATCACTTCGTAAAATCAAATTTTGTTTTGAATTGCTCTGTAGCTGGCTTGTAATAGGATCTTTCTGATAAAATAATCCGATACTATTTTTAGATTTTTCGAATGTTAAATTTCTAGAGTTGATGTAATTAATTTGTTCAAAGTTCATCACTGTGTCTAGGAATATTTCAACGTGTTCATGATTTAGTTCAAAGCTAGGGAATAACCCCAAAGAGCTATTTGAAGTGGATGAATAGGGTATTTTAGTGTGTTTATTGATTGAATCTACTTGGTAACTAAAGTGAATGTGCCATTCATTGGTATTTGGTTCGATTGTTTTTGCCTGTTCATTATTCACCAATGAAAAGTATGAATAAAGTTGAACCTCTTGTTTATTAATTGTTTCAATTTGAAATGAAGTTTCGTTCAACGGTCCATATTTAAAATGGTATGTATTGATATCCGCATCAAGAATTTGAAACTTATAATAGTAATCTTGTGAATCTTGGGTCCAATTTAGGATGTAAACATCTTTGTATGATTCTGGATTAGGGAAGTCAAAATCTCCCCATCTACCAATAGCACTTTTAATATTAGTTGATTTTACATCGTCATACTCCCAAATAGTATTTCCATCAATCGAGCTTAAATTTATTAAATCATAACGATTGATTTTGGTATTGAATATTCGAATAGGTTCTGTCGGATTTGTGTAAATGCCCCATTCATCAGCGGTATTTTCAAATCTAAGTTGCCAGTTACTTTTTTCTTTGGAGAGTGTGCCCGTAGGAAAACCAAGTTTAATGAATGTAGAGGGGCTTTCAGTTGAGTTTAAAGAAATATTAATCTTTTCAGAATCAATTTTTGGCAAATATTCGTCTGGAGTGAAGCAACTAGTTATTGAAAAAACAAGAAAAATGTAGACTGCTTTTTTCATGGGTTTGTGTATACTACTTTGAATGTAAACGACCTTGGATAGCCACTTATAACTCGCTCATTATCGATAAATTCCCGATTAATTTCTGTTAGTCTGTATATGTCATTACTAATGAATGGCGTTTGAAGAATATTATTTATTCCAAAGGAAATTTTAAGTTTTTCTTTGATGAAGCTTCGTTTAATTCTTAGGGATAAAAATCGCATTTTTTGCTGTTCAGCAATGTAAATGGTATTATTTGAAATAAAAGAGTTTGTATGCTTACCGATATATTTTGCATTCAGTCCTATGGTAATTTTTGAATTTGGTATTCGAATATGTGTGTTAAGGTTTAATTCCGGATAAAAGAAGGTTAAATTCACAGTGTCTCTTGTGTTGTTTATAGCATGCATCATTGCACTAGGTTTAATACTTACTATGTCATTGAAGATATTAATGCTTGCATAAGTAGAAAAACTTGACGCCTTACCTGCTGAATTGAATGTATTTGATTCGTCTACTCGTGGTATGTCACTTTGTGCAATAAATATTAAACCACTCACAGCGTTAAGATTTTTTTGTTTGAGAATTACATTAGCATGAATAGCGTTTTGTTTTATTGGATTTAATAAAACGTTATTTCTCACTCCCTCATTAAAATTTGTTGGGTAAAATAGCTGCCTAAATGGGGCATAAGAAACGGAGGTGTTTGACGTAAAATTGAGCTGAATAACTTCTCGTGGTGCAAGCTCAATTTGAAATTGTGGCAAAAGAAAATTACCCGTCAAATTGTTGTGAAACAAACGTAAGCCTCCGTGTAAAATTAATGTATTTTTGAGTTTGTAGGATAAAATTCCATAAGCTGTATAATCATTGTAAGCAGTAGATATAGCGTCAATATATTGATATGTATTATCCCGAGTATTACTCAAATCAATCCCTAAAGAATATTCTAGAGGTTTGTTGAATGATTTAAGAGAAAGCCTAATTAGACCTTGATTATACCCAGTGTTAGGATGGGTGTTTGTATGGGTACTTAAATTTTGCTGACCAGAATTTAAATTTTTATCAATAAGTGTGTTATTATTTTTAAAATGGTGAACCATCCCTTCCAATGATAGGGTATGATGTTTGGATGCTTTCAGTTGAAGCGAGCCGCAAATATTATGTTTATTGAAGTCATTTTCATGGTCCCTAACACGTGATGTTCCGGGTATGATTTTACCTTTATTTTGAGTATGTACAATTGCGTTATCACTCTGAATATTTAGCGTAACACTCGGAAGAATTTTGTATTGGTACTTTAGATTTAAGTCGTATCTCTCAAATGCCCCAAGTGATGTTGATCGAAGTCTTTCATCGTCATATAAGTCATTTGTAAAACTTCTACTTATACCAACTTGCCCACTATGCGTTAAATTACTAAGTCCTAAAATGAATGAACCATGGAAATCACTAGAAGAGGTGTTGGTAAGGTTTAATTTAGTCCAAATAGGTTGCTCAGGAATTTTTAATGAATACAGATTAATTACGATAGCGTTATTTTTAACTTGGCCAACAACTGGTGTTAGGTGAATTTCTATTCGATCTATGTCCCAGAGTGGTATTGATCTGAAATCATAGTTAATATTTTGATCTAAAGCTGCAGGAAATCCATCTTTAAAGACAGCGATATTATCTATACCAAGTGATCCGTAACTGATTTGAGGACTTCTATTTTTGATGTATTTATGAAATATAGGGAGTATGGATAATGCTTCTTCTAGGTTCTGAAGATTTGATGTTTCTATGTCATCCCTAGATAGTGTATAGGCACAGCTAGTGCTGTCTTGGGCCATTGTTTGGTTGGCTATACATGTGATTAAACATGCAAACACGATCATGATTGAACAATAGTTTCTCAATTTAAAGGGATATTTATTGATAATTGACTTATACAATGATAAATATCCTCCATAAAATAAAGGGAAGAATCACTGGATTTTAGTTAGATATTACATCTATTTTACTTTTCCGAAGTGTTGTAGCAGTAAAAACAATGGCGAAAACACCACCAATTACTACAGAAATCGAACCTGCCACTGAGACATCTAATGATTTGGCCAAGTAGTATCCAATGATTGAACATAGTATTCCAAAAGCACATGATAGCACGAGCATTTTCTTAAAATTTCCGGTAAGCAAATAGGCGATTGCAGGGGGCCCTGATAAAAATGCGATTACAAGGATAGCTCCCACAGACTCAAAAGATACAACTGTGGTAAGTGAGACTCCGCTCATCAAAAAGTAATGCCAAAATCCAACACCAATCCCTATGGATAAAGAATAGTTCTCGTCAAATGTGGTTATTAATAATCCCTTGTAGCCCCAAATCACTGCAAACAAAACAATAACAGACACGATAAGTAGAATGATGGTTTGTTTTGGTAAATAAAAATTACCAATAATGGGTTCTAACCACAAGGGTACATATTCTAATTCTCCATATAATACACATTGCTGATCGATATCTGCATTAGCTCCAAATTTTGATATTAATATAATTCCGATGGCAAATAAAAGTGTGTATGAAATCCCAATTGATGCATCGCTCTGAAGCTTTGCTTTGTGGGTTAGCCACTCAATAATAATGGTGGCTAAAATTCCGCTAGAAGCGGCACCTATGAGTATCGGTAAACTAGAGGTTGACCCCGAAAAAATATAGGCAAAAAATATTCCGGGTAGTACTGCATGTGAAATAGCATCGCCAATCATAACCATTTTTCGCATGACCAAAAAACTACCCATAATCGCACAGTTAATTGCGACAAGACAAGCGGTTAGTATGATATAAAAGTCGTTCATTAATAGGGAATTTCACTTTGGTGAGGATCTTTTTCAGGTCTATCTAAAAGTGTGATTAAATGCTTTTCAATTTCGGGGGTTATAATGTGCTCAATTCCCTCTGCATCGTCATGAAGATGGTCTGCATCTAGGTTAAAATATTTGGATAAATAAATTTCCCAAAGGCGATGTTTACGAATCACTTCTCTTGCGGCTAATTTTCCTTTTTCTGTTAAGATTACGGATTCTTTAACTCGACTAAGTATTTGGTTTTTTTCTAATCTTTTTAATGTTGCTTTAAATTGAGTAATGGATTGATTATTTATTAATTGATCTCGGGATATACTTTCATTTCCTTCTTTTGACAATTTATAGATTGTCTTCAAGGTATTTTCATTATTTATTTTAATGTTATTAGATTTTCTTATTCTCATTCGAGCAATTACGCCTTTTTCTTTACCAAAAAAGATAGCAAGAATTGTGAATGTTGACAATACAACTACAATCCAAGGGCCAGTTGGCATAGCTTCCCCACTCGAGCTAATTATGACACCAGTGAAACCACTAAATAATGCAAAAATCCCAGCATATACTAGCATTTTTTTTACAGAATTTGTTAAAAAACGGGCACCACTTGCAGGAGTAATTAACAAAGCTGCCATTAGAACAATACCAACTGATTGTATTCCTATTGCAACGGTAATGACTGTTAGTAAAGCCAAAAATGATTTAATGACTTTGACATTGAATCCTATACTTTTTGCATACTCCTCATCAAAACTAATAATGCTAAAAGCTCTTAAGAAAACAACAATACAGATGGTATTAATTAGAGCAATTATCGAAAATGTAATGACATCGTGCATCGTCATACTAGCAGCTTTTCCAAATAAAAAACTGTCTAAACCACTTTGTGCAGCGTCCCCACTATGTTGTATTTTGGTGAGTAAAACAATACCGATTCCAAAAAAGACACTTAACGTCAAGGCAAGAATGGTGTCTGGTTTTAGTTTGGATTTACTTTGAATGAAATCAACAAGCCAAATGGATAAAATCCCTGAGGTTGTAGCACCAATTAAAAAATAGAGTGGGTCTTTTACCCCTGTTAGCATGAATGATATTGCAACTCCCGGCAAAACAGCATGAGAAACAACATCACCTATTAAAGCTCTTTTTCGGAGGTAAGAAAATGTACCTACTATACCTGCAGCAAAGCAAATTATTCCTGCACCGATACTGACTACCCAAAATGTGTAGTATTCACTTGAAAAATAGGTTGATATGTTTTGCCAAAAACTCATCGATGCCTGATTGGGAATTCTTTATTCTCTAACTCTTGGCTAATTTTTGCTATTGTGGTCAATTTCCCACCATAGGTATCAGTTAGTATTTGATCGGTAAATACATCGGATGTTTTGCCACATGCCACTAATCGTGTATTCATTAAAACTAAATGGTCAAAATAAGATTGAGCAGTGTGTAAGTCGTGATGAACAATGACAAGTGTTTTTCCTTTACTTTTCATATCCTTAAGAAGGTCAACAATTAATTCTTCAGTCGCTACATCAACTCCTGCAAAGGGCTCATCCATTAAAAATAATTCGCCTTGTTGGGCTAATGCTCGGGCTAAAAATACGCGTTGTTGTTGTCCACCTGATAATTGGCTAATTTGTCTTTTAGCAAAACCCAGCATATTGACTTTCTCTAAACTTTCTTTAATGATATCATTATCCTCACTGGTAAGTCTTTTGAATAAACCACGTATGTGAAATCTACCCATTGATACAACATCCCAAACACTAGCAGGGAAATCCCAGTCGATTTCTTGTCTTTGTGGAACATAACTCACTTTGTGCCGAACTTTTTCTAGCTCTTGATCGTATAGTTTTGTGTATCCAGTAGTTGGGTTGATGACTCCCATGATAGCTTTAAGTAGTGTACTTTTTCCACTGCCGTTAGGACCCATAATTCCAATTACTTGACCTTCAGGAAGCTTAAAATCAACATTCCAAATGGCAGGTTTCCTTCCATACAGAACAGTTAAATTATGTGCCTCGATTATTGGTGTTTTCATTATTTTAATCCTTTAATTATGGTTTGAACATTCGAAATTAACATTCCTTCATATGTTCCGCCTAATGAATTTTCTTCTCCCAAAGCATCGCTGTACAATGTTCCTCCAATTCGGATATTGTAGCCTCTTGCCCAAGCACTAGCTACAACCGCTTCTAAATTCTTATTTGGAACGCTTGTTTCTACAAAAACAGATTTTATCTCGTTTTTGATAATAAAATCAGTAAGCTCTTTTATATCTCTAGTGCCATATTCTGCAGTTGTTGAAATTCCTTGTAATCCTCTTACCTCAAACTCAAAAGCATCCCCAAAATATTCAAAAGCATCATGACTAGTAATTAAGATTCGTTTGGTTGAATCTAGTGAGTCATTTAAAAGTTGTTGGAGCTTTATCTGTGTAGATTGAATATTTTTAGCATAGTCTTGGTAGTTTTCTAAAATGCTATCAAGACCATCATTTTTGTCCAATTCTTTGGCGATACCACTAAGACCATCAAGCCATAAATTTGGGCTAAACCATACATGAGGGTCAACTAAGTCTGATGTGTTATCTACTTGTTTTAAATCTGATTTTTCAATGTAATCACCAATTGCAAAAACAGGCTTTGTTTTTGAAAAGTTTTTTAGCATTTGAGCCATTTTACCCTCTAAATGTAAGCCGTTGTAAACAATGATATCTGCTTCTGAAAGCTTTGATATATCGCCTTGTGATGCTTTGTATAGGTGAGGATCCACTCCAGCTCCCATAATTGAAACTACCTCAGCTTGGCCATCAACAATTTGAGACACACAATCTCCCAAAATACCAGTTGTAGTGACAATAGTTATAGATTTCTTCTCTTGATCCGTAGTTGAACAACTACTAAAAAAGATCACTGAAATGAAAAATATTAGAAGTTTCTTTAAATACATTACCACGAAATTACCATATTTTGCTTTATGCTTATCTTAAGTTTGATGAATAATCCAAGTATGGATACATAATCCAATTTCTACTTAAATTTGTATAAGTTCATGGGCTACCGACAATTCTTTCTAATAGCTTTTATACAAATATCATTTCTTACAAATGCTCAGTTGTATGTTCTAAAGGATCAAAGACCTGATACTAGTAAGTACAACTGCATGTTGCATGAGGAATTACCTGTTTTGTGCGATACTTTTTACAGGGCAATTTCGCATTTAGATTTTGAGATTTTAAAACCTTTTGTTCCAGACCTCAAGTTTTTAAGAGAAACTTTCGACACTTTAGCGATAAATTTCAGGAACGATCAGGTGCTTTACAGACAACAATTGTTACTTAGAGGGCTTCAGCGAGATCACCATAAAATCATTAAGACATTGAATAAACTTGATATCAATTTTAAAAAACTGATTAGAACAGAATTGGACTATAATTATGGTAAAGATGAAAAGGGCAATCAATATTGTTACGTGACCCAGTATTATCAACGGAGGAAACAAAAATATTCCATATCATTTATTGCTATAATGTTAAATAATTACTGGTTTTTTGGGGATGAACTTAAATTTGATCTGACAAAATGAGAAAATGTACCATCGTGTTTATATTGTATGGACTCTTCGGGTATTCGCAATCATGGGAGGTTAAATCACATCCAAATAATCGTAAAATGGCCATTTTTAAAAATGGTCAGCAAATAAGTAGTTATCGGTTTTCTGAGGTAAGTGAGCTTTCTGAGGGAGTATGTTATGTAGCTGAAGGTGACTTATATGGGTATCTTAATTCTGATGGCAAGTTGTTAACGCCATACCAATTTGCTATTGCTAGCAACTTCAAAAAGGGCTTTGCTTTGGTAGGCGATAGCTTGTATCAGAATATTCTTACTCGACAGATGAAGTTGATACTCCCTCAAGCTTATGTTCGTGTTCGGTTACCCAAATTTGGACTTATTTTAGTTCAATCAAAAGAGGGACTCTGGGGAGCTTATGATGTGGAAGGAAACTTAAAATTACCGGTTATTTATTCGTTACCCCCATATCTAATTAATGAAAATAAAATTATCATAAAATTAGCAGATGAGTATGGGTTGATAGATTCTGAAAATAATATCATATTCAATCCGTCCTATCAATATATTAGTCCAAAAGGATATGGGTATAAAAGTGGGATTTACTTGCGTTTATTCCAGTAATATTGCAATATTTGAATTATGAGAGTCCTTAAGCCAATTCTTTTTTTAACAATAGTACTTTCCTCATGCCAGTCGAATTATCACGGTCGTATGGTTCGAGTAAAAAAGCAAAAAATTGAAATCAGTCAAACCACAAAAAAGAAAGATGTTTTAGGTAACCCGTTGTTTAATTCAGAGCAGGGCGTTAAAGATTTTCCGAATAATGTGGATTTCACTCCAATAACTAACACTATTTCCAAATCTAATACTGATTTTAGAAGTATAGTTTTAAAAAATCCAAAGAAAATCAGATCGAGATATGGTTTGATTTCAAAGGTGATAACTAGTCAACCACAAGACAGTATTCAAAGATCTATTGAGCAAGAGTTTTATATAAAGGAGCAGTATAAAAAAGCAAATACGAATGCATGGCTTTCATTAGCTCTACTGGTAACTTCACCTTTTACCATAATAGGAATACTCTTTGCTATTTCACAGTCCATAAAAGCCATACGTATATACCGACGATATGAAAATCCTGGGGTGCCAGAGTATTACGGACTTGCTTGGGGGGTCCTAATTTTTTCTATTTTGTTGGTATTGTTAGCAATTGCCCTAATAATTATTATCTATTCACTATTGGGTCTTTGATTGATTTTGAATACTAAATTTCAGAACACGTATTTTGTTGTTTTATTTGCAGTATGCCGACTACAAGTAAGCAAAAAGCTGAGGATTTTGATAAGAATGATTCGTTAAAAGAATATCGCAGTCATTTTTATATTCCTTCTGGTAAAACTCGAAGTGAGCAGCTATACTTTACTGGAAACTCATTGGGGCTTCAACCTAAATCAGTTCACACGTATATTCAACAAGAACTTGAAGATTGGGAAAACCTTGGTGTTGAGGGCCATTTTCATGGGAAGAATCCTTGGTTTAATTATCATCAATTTTTTGATAAAGAGGCCAATGTTGTGGGAGCAAAAAATGACGAGGTGGTTGTAATGAACAACCTAACCGTTAATCTTCACCTTTTATTGGTTAGTTTCTACAGACCATCTTCAAAACGTTATAAAATCATCATGGAAGCTGGAGCTTTCCCAAGTGATATGTATGTTATCGAAAGCCAGGTTAAACATCATGGATACGATTATGATGATGCCGTCATAGAACTCGAACCAAGAGAAGGGGAGCATCACTTAAGAACAGAGGATATAGTTCAAGCAATTGAAGAAACGGGCGATGAATTGGCACTCTTATTTTTTAGCGGGGTTCAATATTATACTGGGCAGTATTTTGATATTCAAGCACTAACAAAAGCAGCTCACGATGTAGGAGCAATTGCAGGTTTTGATTGTGCCCACGCTGCGGGTAATGTTAAACTTGAGTTGCATGATTGGGGGGTAGATTTTGCGGCATGGTGTACTTATAAATACATGAATTCTGGTCCTGGAGGTGTAAGTGGTGTGTTTGTCCATGAAAAGCACGGAAATAATCCAGATACTCCGCGATTTGCTGGATGGTGGGGACACAAAGAGAGTGAGCGTTTTCAAATGAAACGCGGGTATATTCCCGAGCCAGGTGCCGCTGGTTGGCAGTTAAGTAATGCTCCAGTAATTTCAATGGCAGTTCACAAAGCTTCATTGGATATGTTTGACGAAGTGGGGATGGATGCATTAGTTTCCAAAGGAAAAAAGTTAAATCATTTTTTGGAGGAAGTTGTAAATGATGCCCAAGAAAAAAATCCAAAACTTGCTTTCGAAATTATTACTCCTAAAGATCGAGGATGTCAATTGAGTATGCTTACAAATGAAAACGGTAAATCGTTGTTTGAATACCTTACTGCAAACGATGTAATTGCAGATTGGAGAGAACCCAATGTTATTCGACTCGCACCTGTTCCCTTTTACAATTCATTTATGGATATTTGGGAGTTTGGTGAATTACTAAAGAAATTCTAATTTTTTTTTAGTTGATAAATTCCAAATACAAAATCTGAAGATTCATCTTTTAGATACTCATCTTCAAATTTGAATAACGAATCAAGAATTTGATTTTTTTCAGAATTCAATTCTGTGAAATGATGTGAAATATCTTTCAATACGTGCATGAGAATATTGCCTCCGTATGGTCGTTCATCAATGGTATCAAAGTAGGTATGTATAGTTGGTAAAATACTTGTCGAATCAATGCATTCAGAAGGGTCTGCAAGTATCATGCGTATAAGTCCTGAGCCAGTATAGCGATTTTTTATCCATCCAGTTTGATAGCGATTCCTAAATTTAAGAGGAATCATTTTTAACCCCTGATTAATAGCTTGAATTTGTAGTTTAGGATGTTGAAGCCTTGTAGGGCCAACATATTCATTGATAACAAGATGTCCGTTTGGCTTTAGCAGTGGAATTATTTTACTTGGAATCAGGGTTGATATATTGTTAAAGTGATGGAGTGATGAGTGAAAAAATACAATATCGAAGGTAGATTCAAATGGATACTCCAACGCATTGGCACAGATGAAAGAGATATTATTAAGATTTTGATGTTGAGCTATTTTTTTTGCCTCATTGAGTCGATTATCAGCAATATCTACACATAAAATTTCTTTAAAGTTAGCATATGATGCCAGTTTCAATTCATGACTACATGAACCTGATCCGATAGATAGCAATCGAAGATTTTTTTTATCCTTAAAATGACCATTCATCATAAATTCCTCGTAGGGTACTTGAGGATTGCCAGAAATTAGTTGATTCCATCGGTCTTTAATTGCAGATATTATCCACCAATTTGCATGCTTAATTGCAGAGTCATCAAATGCACTCTTAGTTCGGTTTAATTTATCTAAGGTGAGTTTGGAGAGTAAAAAATTTAGTCCACGTTGTTTGCCTTTTGCAATTACATCTGTAACATCATCTGAGGTAATTAGTCTCATGTTCAAACAAAGGTAATGCCTTTAGGAGGAGGATTTGAACAATTCAGGGGATTGAGCCAAATTCAAAATTTCATTCAAACCGTCTTGAATACTTCTAAACCCTTTAATGGTTAGGATAAGGTGCTTATTTGCTTGGTTAAAACTGAAGTGTTCAGGCTTAAGACGAACGACATCCATAATATTACTAAATGCTTTATCCTGGTAAAACTCTTCGCCTAAATCATTATTAAAGTATAAATATAAATCGGAACCTCTTGTTTTTAGCTTTTCAGCGTAGATATTTTGTGCAGCTATTTTAAGACGAATACTTAGAAATAAATTGGAGACTTCTTTGGGGAGTTTCCCAAATCGATCGATGATTTTTTCCATTGATTGATCCAAATCTTCAGTTTTATTTAAAGCACTAAGTTGGGTGTAAAGGTTGATTCTTTCAGATACGTTACTCACGTATTTTTCGGGTATTCGTGCATCAAAGTCTGTTTCTACAGTGGATGTAATCACTTGTTTTTTAGGTTTTTGTTTACCGTCAACCTTTTCTAGGACTTCTTTGAATTCACCATCTCTTAATTCTTGGATAGCTTCATCCAGTATTTTGTGATACATGTTAAATCCTATCTCGGCGATAAACCCACTTTGTTCAGCTCCCAATAGATTGCCTGCCCCACGGATATCTAAATCTCTCATGGCAACATTAAATCCACTCCCCAAATCGGAGAATTCTTCGATGGCTTGTAATCGTCGTCGTCCCTCATCAGGAAGCGTATGTATTGGAGGTGCCAACAAGTGGCAATATGCCTTGATATTGCTTCTTCCCACCCTTCCTCGCATTTGGTGCAAGTCGCTAAGTCCAAACATGTGAGCATTGTTAATCACAATGGTATTTGCATTTGGAATGTCTAAGCCGCTCTCGATAATAGTGGTAGCTACTAGCACATTATATTCTCCTTCAATGAATTGAACCATTACTTTTTCGAGTTCATCTCCCTTCATTTGTCCATGGCCAACAATGACGTTGGCTTGTGGAACTAGGTTTCGGACTCGTTGTGCAATTTCTTGAATATCTTTTACCCGATTATGAATTACAAATGCTTGTCCTCCACGAGTAATTTCTGCAGAGATAGCTTCTTTTAAAATCTCATCATTCCACACTTGTACCTCCGTTTGAACGGGTCTTCTGTTTGGAGGTGGTGTTTGGATGATACTTAAATCTCGAGCTCCCATCAACGAAAAATGAAGTGTTCTAGGTATTGGTGTAGCTGTTAGAGTAAGCGTGTCAACGTTAGCTCTAAACTCTTTTAGACGTTCTTTAGCACTTACTCCAAATTTTTGTTCTTCATCGATTATCAGTAAGCCTAAATCCTTGAAATTTGTTTTTTTGCTCAGCAGTTTATGCGTCCCTATGATGATATCCAATTTACCATCTTCCAGATTTTTTAAAGTTTGGGTTTGTTGTTTTGCCGTCCGAAAACGATTGATATAATCCACGTTGCAAGGGAAATCTCTGAGCCTGTCTCTAAATGTTTGAAAATGTTGTTGAGCCAAAATGGTAGTTGGAACGAGAATAGCCACTTGTTTACTATCGGTTACAGCTTTGAAAGCAGCTCTAATTGCTATTTCGGTTTTGCCAAATCCTACATCTCCACAGATCAGACGATCCATTGGATATGGACTTTCCATATCTTTTTTGAAATCTTCAGTCGCTTTAGCTTGATCGGGTGTGTCTTCATACAAAAAACTAGCCTCTAACTCAGTTTGAAGATAAGTGTCAGGATGAAATTTAAATCCTATTTCAGCCTTTCTCTTAGCATACAATTTGATAAGATCCTTGGCAATATCTTTTACTTGGGCTTTAGTTTTGCGTTTCAAATTAGTCCAAGCGTCACCCCCTAGCTTATTAACTTTAGGAGGATTGCCACTATTACCTTTGTACTTACTAATTTTAAATAGAGAGGCAATATTTACATATAATAAGTCATTGTTTTTATATTCGATTCGAATGGCATCTTGCATTTTACCAGCCATCTCCATGCGTTGTAAACCTTTGAATTGACCAATTCCATGGTCAATGTGAACCACAAAATCGCCGGGGTTTAAGTTTTGTAACTCTTTGAGAGAAATAGCACCACTCGTAGAAACTGACTTTCCAGACCTAGCAAGGTAATATCGATTAAAAATCTGATGTTCGGTATATGCAGCAATCTTCAGTGAATGGTCAATAAATCCTTCACTTAAACTTTTATAAACGGGCTGTAATTGATATCCTGCATTTAAATCATCAAAAATGCTTTCTAGTCGTTCAATTTGCTTAGGGCTTTCGGAGAAAATTAGGGGTTTATACCCTTGAGTTTCTAACGATTTAAAAGTATCAATAAGGAGGTTAAAGTTTTTATTGATGGGTGCCTGTGGTGCTTGATTAAATTTAACTTTTACAGAAGGTCTAAAATGGTATTGACTCCCAAATTCTATTACAGAATGTGCTGCAATCTGATTGACGATTTCAGGAAGCTCGAAAAAAATCTGAGTTGGATTGTGTTCTTCAGTTTTTTGTGAATTTACTTTTTCTAATCCTTTTTTGATTTTGGCAATAGCTTTTGGTAAGTCTGTGCAGAAAACAATGGGTTTATCACCCAAGTATTTAAAAATATGTGTACCGCCTTGCATTTGGACACTTTCGGACACATTAGGAACAACAGTACCTCTTACGAGAGTTTTGGTGCTAAGTTGACTGATGGGGTCAAATTCCCGGATACTTTCAATTGTCCGACCCAATAATTCAAGCCGAATAGGCAAATCATTGGCATATGAGAATAAATCAATGATACCACCTCGAATCGAAAATTGTCCGGGCTCATAAACAAAGTCTTCTCTGTAAAAATGGTACTCATTAAGTAACTCAATCAAAAAGTCAAGGTCAACTTCCTCCCCAATTCTGAATGTTAACTTACTTTTTTTTAGTCGATCTTCATCGATAATTTTTTCAGTAATAGCCTCGGGGTAGGTTACGACTATTTTGGGATGGTCAATGTCAGATATTGCATCAAGAACACTTGCATTGTTTTGTATTTTAGCATTGTCAGAGTTTGATAGATTAAAGCTTTTACGGAAAGAATCTTTCCACAAGAATACGTAGTTGTGGTCCGTAAATACTTCTATATCTGAGTACATATTCTCGGCATGTTCTATATCATCACAGAGAATGAGTTGACTTCGGTTTGTGGCTTTTAGTAATTGAGTGAGTACAATAGATTTAGAAGACCCAATACAATTTTGAATACCAAAACGGGTTTTCCCGGCTATAATCTCGTCCTCTAATTCCTTGAGAATGGAGTGTTTGTCAAAGAGATGTACAAATTCTTGGCTATTCACTTGTTAGGAAACACAAATGTATAGTTTTGGTTATGGTTAAATGTGAAATTTTTGGTGTGAATCGTGAATAAAGAGGAATTTTTACTGTTGGAGATTTATTGAGTATTTATTTATGGATAAATCTTTCATAAATAAAGTGAGTCATAACAAAACACATTTTTATTTTTGTTCTATATATTTAATTAATGTTAAATCATTCTTACCTCAGCAATGCAGATGTAGATTCAATCGAGCATCTATACGAACAATACAAGACAGACAAATCTTCATTGGATGAAAGCTGGCAGCGGTTTTTTGAAGGTTTTGATTTAGCCTATGGTGATTTGGGTCTGAGTTGTAAGGTCGAGTGGGTATCTGAAGATATGATGAAAGAGATAAACGTCTTGAATCTTATCAATAAAGGCTATCGCTCAAGAGGGCATCTTTTTACGAAGACCAATCCAGTAAGAGCTAGAAGGAAATATTCGCCAGATTTGTCAATCGAGAACTTTGGACTTACCAAATCAGATTTAGATAAAAAATTTAATGCGGGTGTTGCACTAGGAATTGGTCCTGCCAAACTGAAAGACATTATAGCTCATTGTGAGGAGACCTATTGTGGAAGTATCGGAGTGGAATACATGTACATGACTAACCCCGAACAACTGGAGTGGCTTCAAAGTCGGATGGAGCAACGAAAAAATAAACCCAACTTTACCATTGAGCAGAAAAAATTGACGCTAGAAAAGTTAAATCAAGCCGTTGCTTTTGAGAATTTTTTGCATACTAAATATGTTGGACAAAAACGATTTTCTCTTGAGGGATTGGAGTCATTGATACCTGCTTTAGACGCAGCAATTGAACTAGGTGCTGGACAAGGAGTTGAGGAATTTGTGATTGGAATGGCTCACCGAGGGAGATTGAATGTTTTAGCAAATATTATGAAAAAAAGCTATGCAGAAATATTCAATGAGTTTGAAGGCAAAGCGTATGAAGAATCTGTTTTTGAGGGAGATGTTAAGTATCATCTAGGCTATACTAGCTCTGTGACTACTAGTCTAGGGGAAAAAGTTAAACTCAATCTGTGTCCTAATCCAAGCCACTTAGAGGCGGTAAATCCAGTGGTTCATGGAATGACTCGAGCAAAATTGGATGAACGTTATAACAATGATTTATCAAAAATTACACCCATTTTAATTCATGGTGACGCAGCAATTGCGGGACAGGGAATAGTTTATGAAGTTATTCAAATGGCGGGATTAAATGGTTTTAATGTTGGTGGGACACTTCATCTAGTTACAAATAATCAGATAGGCTTTACGACTAATTACACAGATGCAAGAACTTCGATATATTGTACGGATGTTGCCAAGACTACCAAATGTCCAGTTTTTCATGTAAATGGAGACGATGTCGAGGCAGTTATTTATACAATTAAGCTTGCATTAGAATATAGGCAAACATTTAATTCAGATGTATTCATCGATATCTTAGGGTATCGTAAATATGGTCACAATGAGGGTGACGAGCCAAAATTTACGCAGCCTGTTTTATATAAAGCAATAGCAAAACACCCTAATCCAAGAGAAATTTATGCCAAAAAACTAAGTGAGCAAGGGACAATAGAATCAAATCTTGCAAAAGAGATGGAGCGTGAATTCAAAAAGATGCTCCAGGAGGATTTAGAAGATGTTCGAGTAGATATAAAACCCAAAGACAACAACTTACCAAAAAATACTTGGAGTGTCATTAAGTCTGCGACTAAAGAAGATTTCGAGCGTTCTTTTAAAACTGCTGTTACAAAATCAAATTTAGAGAAGGTTGCAAGTGCAATTACTTCCATACCTGATAATCATACACCAATAAAAAAAGTAACCAAACTATACAATGATCGAAGGCAAATGATATCGTCAGGAGTATATGATTGGGCAATGGGAGAATTAATGGCCTACGGTACATTGGTAGATGAGGGTTATCCGGTAAGAATGAGTGGGCAAGACGTAGAACGAGGTACATTTTCACACAGGCACTCAGTTATTAATATGGAGGATGGGGTTGAAAAATTTGTCCCACTTAATCATATTTCTTCAAATCAAGCTTCTTTTGAAATTTACAATTCGTTGTTGTCTGAATATGCAGTATTAGGATTCGAATATGGATATTCAATTACCAACCCGCAAGGACTTACCATTTGGGAGGCTCAGTTTGGTGATTTTGCAAATGGTTGTCAGGTAATGGTTGATCAATTTGTCGCAAGTGGAGAAACCAAATGGGGAAGATACAGCGGTCTAGTAATGCTTTTGCCGCACGGGTACGAGGGTCAAGGCCCAGAACACAGTAGTGCTCGCTTAGAACGCTATCTGCAATTATGTGCCTCGGCAAATATGCAGGTAATGAATATCACAAATCCTGCTAACTTATTTCACGCTCTCCGAAGACAAATTCATAGAGACTTCAGAAAACCGCTAGTCATTCTGAGCCCAAAAAGTTTATTGAGACATCCAAAATGTGTGAGTTCAATAAATGATTTTACAAAAGGGACATTCCAAGAGTTAATTGATGATGTGAATGTAGATCCTAAAAAGGTAAAGAGGGTTAATTTATGTAGTGGTAAGATTTATTATGATTTACTTCAAAAGCAAGAGACCGATCAACGTGAAGATGTCGCAATTGTTAGAATAGAGCAACTTTATCCACTTCCAGAGTCACAAATTCAGAAACTATTCAAGAAATATCCAAAAGCAGAATATTGTTGGGTACAAGAAGAACCAAAAAATATGGGAGCGTGGATGCATATACTTCGTTACGATTGGGCTAGAAACTTCAAAGAGATTACCCGTCGAAGTAGTGCTAGTCCTGCCACTGGATATGCCGCGGTTCATGCCCGAGAACAAAAAGCGATTGTAGATGAAGCATTCGATTTAAAATAAGATTTGAGCATTAGTGATTGGATCAATACTAAAAGCTTTTCACTCTTGAATACAACCAAATGCCTGCCCAAGTTCCTGCTAATATCTCACCTAACGGCATAGAAATCCATACTCCATCGAGACCTATAAAGTAGCTCAATATATACATTAGAGGTATCATAAAAAGGCCTTGTCGTGCCAGTGTTAAAATAAGAGCGGGAATAGGTTCGCCGATGGCCTGAAAAAATGCCCCTCCTATAAAACCTATACCCATTATGGGCAAGGAAATAAAAATTAGACGTAATACTCTGGGGGTATGATTAAGTAGATCTTTATCCTCAGTAAAAACCTCAATAAGATCTTGTGGAAAGACTGCAATAATGGTTAAAAGTATTATCGAAATGGCAGTAGTCCATTTTACGGCTAACCAAACAGCGTGTTTAACCCTTTGCCAGTTTTTGGCTCCATAATTATAGCTTACAATAGGCATTAAACCTTGCATAATTCCGATTATTGGGAAAGCAACAAACAAGGTGAATCCTCTAATCAATCCATAAATCGCGATAGCGTGAGAACCTCCACTTTGTCCTAATGTGCTTTTATAGGCTATGAGTCCCCACTTATCTAGTTGACTATATAAAACAATGGCAAGGATGCTAAACATACTTTGTCTAAGCAGTGTTATTGAACCGATTGATGTGATTTCTTTGATGATGTTAAAATCAAGTTTTAAGTCATCGGGGAGTAGTTTTAATTCACTTCTTCCAGATACAAAAAACCAAAGCGTATATAATCCACTAAGTATGTAACCCGATGTAGTTGCAATGGCAGCACCCATGATGCCTATTTTGAAATGGTATATCAATATATAATCGAGCACAATATTTGATATTGCTGGAATAATCATGGTCAGCATGGCCACCTTAGGTTTGCCTTCTGCTCTGATAACATTATTAGTCATCATAGCCCAACCTAAAAAAGGGAGGCCAATTAGTAGAATATTAAAGTATTTTTTTGCGTAAGGAATAATCTCATCATTTGCTCCAAAAATCCGTAAAAGTTGCTCCTGAAAAATATATCCAACGAATACAAAAAAGAAAACGATTCCAATAGTTAATTTTATTTGATTCCCAAATGTTTTTTGGGCTTTGCTTTTATTTCCCTCTCCAAGAGCTCTTGCAAGAACAGATGCACCACCAACCCCAATTGCCATACCAAAAGATGAAATAAGAAATGTAATTGGTAGCACAACAGTTATTGCAGCAATAGCAATTTCGCCTTCGGCATATCTACTCACAAAAAATACATCAACCATTTGATAAAAGGACATTACTAAAAAACCAATTGACGCGGGTAGAGATTGTTGGAGTAGGAGTTTATTCATTTTCTCAGTGCCCAACTTGTCAGATGTTTTATTATTAACCTTCAAAACGATATCCTACGAAAGTATTAATTAAACCAATATTGAGCAGGATTAAAGGCTAAAGATTAGTTATAAGCTATGGTTAGATTACGCAAAATGAAAAAAAAAACGTTGATTTGCAGTAGTGAATTATTTAAGTCATTATTACTTTGATCGAGACGAGGACAACAAGTACTATAACATTGGTTTAATTCTCCCGGATTTAGCAAGATCGCACATTGCTAAATTAAGAATCAATCCCTATAAAAATATTACGTTTACAACGAAGGAAATTTCCTCAATGAATGACGGGTGTAATAAACACTTTGCTAGTGATCGAAAATTTCATAACTGGATGACGTTTGTTGAACTAACCAACAAAGCCACAGATATGATTCGCGAGAGTGGCGATAAAGACATTAATCGAGACTATTTTATTACACATATTATGGTTGAGATTTTATTAGATAAAATTCTATTAGACAAAAACCCTTCATTGGCCGATGATTTTTATGCGATGATTGATAGCGTTGAAATGGATTGGATTCTCAAGTTTATGAGATATGCAGGTCTTCAGGACGATGAATTATGGAAAGGCCAGCACCGAAGGTTTATGAAGGCAGGATTTCTCAAGTCATATACCAGTATTGAGAATGTCATTGCAGCAGTAGAAGGTGTTTGTGCAAATCTTGGCATGATCGAACTCAATGACGATCAACGAAATTTATTAATTGAAATCTGTGAGGCAATAGAACCAGAATTAGCTCGTTCTATTGATGCTTTAGAAATTCAATTATTATAATTTTTTCACATGACGTTATCACAAGTTAAACATCTCTCTTTTGTGGTTTGTATGGTGGGCTTGTTTAATCAAAATGCTTCAGCTCAAACTACACCAAAATACAGTAATGAATTTTTGTCAATTGGTGTGGGTGCGAGATCTTTTGGAATGGCTAATTCTGTTGTTGCGTCGGTTGACGATGTAACTGCTGGTTACTGGAACCCCTCTGGACTTGTGAAACAAAAAGAAAAGTTGCAAGTCAGCTTTATGCATTCTAACTATTTTAGTGGTTTAGCTAATTATGATTTCTTAGGAATTAGTACCCTAGTTAGTGAAAAGTCTACATTGAGCTTCTCTATGGTAAGATTTGGTGTAGACAATATCCCGAATACATTGGACTTGATAAGAAATGGACAGATTAACTATGACAGAGTTACAAGTTTTAGTGCTGTAGATTATGGATTCTTTGTTAGCTATGCACAGAAAGCTCTTAAAAATGGTTTGAGTTTTGGTGGAAGTGCAAAGGTTGTCCATCGACAAGCGGGTGATTTTGCGTCATCTTGGGGTTTTGGTATTGATATGAGTTCACGATATGAATCCCAAAATGATTGGACTTTTGCTATAATGGCAAGAGATATTACCACTACATTTAATGCTTGGAACTATAATTTTTCACCTGCAGAAGAAGAAATATTCCTTCAAACAAATAATGAAATACCTCAAAACTCTTTGGAATTGACTTTGCCTAAATTCATTTTTGGGGTAGCTAAAAAGATGAATTTAAGTGAGCGATTCAACTTACTTGCAGAAGTGAACTTGGATGTAAATACTGACGGTAAACGAAATACCCTCTTGAAATCAGACTTAATAAGTGGTGACCCGCATTTAGGTCTTGAGTGTGGCTATAGAGATATGGTATTTTTGAGAGCTGGAGTTGGAAATATCCAGCAACAAATGGATTTTAACTTCAGTAACCAATGGACATTTATGCCCAACATTGGTGTAGGTATAAAATTTAAACAGATTGTTTTGGATTATGCTCTTAGTGATATTGGTGACCAGAGTGCAGCACAATACTCACATGTATTTAGTGTGAGGGCTTCAATAGACCCTAAACGCTAAGTATTACTCAATAAGATCAGCATATTTAATTTTGAACTTTGTTACTTTTGGTCTAATGACCATGCTACAATAACCATTGGTAGATGAGTTATTGTTATAGTAATTCTGATGATAATCCTCAGCCTTACTGTAGTTGTATATAGACTCTATGGTAGTAACTATTGGGTCATCCCACAAGTCACTAGCATCAATTTTTTTTAGTACCTTCTCTGCAATATCTTTTTGTTGGGGAGTATGATAAAAAATGACAGATCGATATTGATCACCTACATCATTTCCTTGCCTGTTTAGCGTCGTAGGATCATGTACATGAAAGAAAATATCTATAAGTGTTTCTGTTGATATGACATTTGGGTCATAGACTAGTTGTGCTACTTCAACCGAACCGGTGTTCCCTTGGCAAACCATTTTATAAGTAGGTTTTTTTATCTTACCGCCGGCATATCCACTTTCAACATGTGAAACACCTTTGAGTTTTTGAAAAAGCACTTCAACACACCAAAAGCACCCTGCCCCGAATGTTATCGTATCAAGCTCTTTAGAATCATTTAAGGTAATAGTTTCAGGAATGGGTTGTCCATTAGGGATGAATTCCATGGAAATACTATTTACACAATGACGCGTATTTTTTTCAGTGAACTTCTCTCCAACGAATACATGTCCTAGGTGTCCAGAACAGTTACTGCAAACAATCTCAGTTCTACGACCATCCGAATCAAGAATCCGATTCACGGCACCATCGATTTCATCATCAAAACTTGGCCAGCCACAATTACTATTAAATTTTGAAGAGGATTGGTAGAGTTGCTGATTGCATTGTCTACAGATGTAAGTTCCATCTTCATAGTGTTTATTGAATTCTCCAGTATTGGGATATTCTGTCCCTTTCT
>JADHMR010000064.1 GCA_016779945.1 Bacteroidia bacterium
GGCATACTTTTAATAATTGCAATGTTATGCTTGTCTGCTGGTTATTATGTGTTTTTTGCAGTGAATACAACTTCATCGAGTGATGGCACTTATTTTTACATTCGTCATGACGATAATTACCAGACAGTTCGACAAGGATTAATTAATAATGAGATTGTCAAGAATGTTCAAACGTTTGATTTGGCTGCACAAAAAATGAACTTATCAAATACTTTTAAGCCTGGGAGATATAAAATTGATGGTCGATTTACAAATGTTCAGCTCATTCGAAAAATAAGAAATGGTGATTGGGACAAGGTAGTTATAAAGATTAATCTAGAAATGACTAGAACTCAAATTATAGATCATATAGTTTCTAATTTAGAGCCTAGCAAAGCAGATTTTATCGAAGCTTTAAATAATAATTGGGTAGAACAAAATGGTTTTACTGATGAAAATAAGTGGTGTGTTTTTCTATCGGATCATTATCATTTCAATTGGGCTGTTTCAGCTGATGATATTATTCAACGGTTTCTATATGAGTACAATATGTTTTGGTCTCCAGATCGAAAAGCCAAAGCCAAATCGGTGGGTCTAACAACAAAAGAAGCCTGTGTACTCGGAAGTATAGTTGATGGAGAAGCAGTTCATGTCAGTGAAATGCCAACCATTGCAGGACTATATCTCAATCGAATTAGAAAGGGGATGTTACTTCAGGCCGACCCAACTGTATTGTATGTTGTTGGCAGAGAGGGCAGGAAACGTGTTTTGTATCGCGATTTAAAAACTAAGCACCCGTATAACACATACTTGAATAAGGGATTACCCCCTGGTCCAATATTTACTCCTGATAAACGAGCAATTTTGGCGAGCATAAACCCCAAAAACCATAATTATATTTTTATGTGTGCAAAACCCGACAGATCTTATTATCATAATTTTACTTCGAGTGCTGCAGAGCATCGAAAAAATGCCCGTGCATACAGAAGAAGTCTAAATGCAAGAGGAGTAAGACGTTAATATCTTCTTCGTCGTTTTGCTCCATGGCTTCCGCCACTTGGTCTTCGTCTGCTTCTTCCGCTATTTCCGCGATTATCACTACTTCCTCGATGATCACCGCTTCTTTCTCGACGACTACTGCGTTTTTCTTTTCGATCAACACCACCTTCAGGTCTTGGAGAACTCTCTTCAATAGCGACCTCTCTACCGTTAAATTCCATCTGCTTGGCTGCACGTTGAAGATCTGATGTATGTCCAGATTCCATTTCGAAAAATGAGAACATTTTCATGATCTCAATCTGTCCAATTTCAGGGGACAAACCATCCATGTGTGAGTTAATCATTCCCATAAGTAACTTCGGACTGAAACCGTCTTTTTTACCTTGGTTAATGAAGTATCGTGTCATGTTAGCAGCAGTTTTGTGCTCACGTTTTTCTCTTCGGTTTCTTCTTTCGCCGCGATCATCTTGATCTCGTCCGTTATTTTTTTCTTTATTTCTCTCTCGCTCTCTTCTGTCAGATGTCTTGTTGAGATCCGGGGCATCACGATAATATTCTAAGAATCTATTAAATTCTGTAGATACAATTTTTTTCAGAACCTCCTCTTTGGTCATGTCCTTAAACATCTCAAAAATTTGAGGTAAGAAACCATCAATATGACTATTTGCTATTTCAGTTTCTTTGATATTATCGATAAGACTAAATAGTTGCTTTTCGCAGATTTCTTGTCCATTTGGTATTAATACTTTTTCAAATTTCCTACCAATCTTTTTTTCAAGATAACGAAGTCGATTTTCTTCTTTAGCTGTAAGAAGTGAAAGAGATATTCCAACATTTGCTGCTCTTCCAGTTCTTCCACTTCGATGGACATAAACGGCATCTTCATCAGGCAATTTAAAATTAATTACATGCGAGAGTTCATTGACATCAAGGCCTCTAGCAGCGACATCCGTAGCAACTAATAATTGTAACTGACGATTTCTAAAACGATTCATTACATAATCACGCTGGGCTTGAGATAAATCTCCATGAAGTGCATCTGTGTTGTAGCCATCTTCGGCAAGTCGTTCTGCTACCTCTTTAGTTTCTGCTCGAGTTCTACAAAAAATAATACCATAAATATCTGGTGCTATATCAACAGCTCGCTTAAGTGAGGGGTATCTATCTCTAGAGTTGATTTTATAGTACTGATGAGTTACGTTGGTATTGGCTTGCTGTTTGCTTCCTGCAGAAATTTCGGCAGGATCAGTCATGTATTTTTTACTCAATTTAACCATGTCAGGAGGCATGGTGGCAGAAAATAGTAGAGTTTGTTTTTCTTTTGGTGTATTAGCTAAGATAGCATCAAGGTCTTCTGCAAATCCCATACTCAGCATTTCATCTGCTTCATCTAAAACGAGATATTGAACTCCTTCAAGGTTGAGGCGGTTTCGTTTAATAAGGTCAAGTGTTCTTCCTGGCGTTCCTACTACTACATCACATCCACGTTCTAATTTTCTCATTTGCTGGTTGATATCAGCACCACCATAAACGGCTACTACTTTAAAGCCAGGGATATTTTTCGAGTAGCTTTTAATATCTTCTGCAATTTGAAGTCCAAGCTCTCTTGTTGGGCTTAAAACAATACATTTGATACCCTCAGCACTTGAATCAATTTGGTTAAGAATTGGTAAACTGAATGCAGCTGTTTTACCTGTACCCGTTTGTGCAAATGCAATTAAATCTTGTTTGGACTCCAATACCTTCGGTAAGGCAAGTTTTTGAATAGGCGTAGGACTCTCGTAACCTAAGTCTGTGATGGCACTTAAAATCTCTGATTTTAAGCCCATTTCTTTGAATGTACTCATTTTGTTATTTTGTGATAGCAAATGAGCACTTTTCGACTTGTGTTGTATATAACCAGAATGCTCTACTGCTATATGTTGGTGCAAAGGTAGTGATAAAAAAGCGTTTTGACGTAGTTTTGGTTTTCTAACCTAACAACCGCTCACAACAAATGGCTGTTGCCATAGCTGCATTTAAGCTTTCAGTTTGAATATTACCAGGGATTGTTATAGGCGTGTGGTCAAGCTTATCAATTAAAGATTTTGATATGCCATTTGCTTCATTACCGATTAATAAAACACCTTTATTTATTGTTGGGAGCTTCCGGATATTCTCTCCATTTAGCAAAGTTGCATATACATCTTTATGTTTCAATGATTCGGTGAGATCACCGTGTTTTAATTGAACTCTGAGGAAAGAACCCATACTGGATTGGATAACTTTTGGATTGTATAAATCAACCGTATTTTGACTGCAATAGATTGTATTAATTCCGTACCAATCAGCTATGCGAATAATGGTTCCTAAATTTCCTGGATTATTGATGCCGTCTAAAGCTATTTGCCACGATGTTTCTATCAAATTAAGTTTATGAAATTGAGCGATAGCTAATATTCCTTGGGGATTTTTCTGCTGAGAAATAGACTCAAATTCCTTGGGTTTCACTAAAAAAAGATCAATTGAATCGCTCGATTTAATATCACCCTCAAAATCATTAGAACATATAATTGATTCAATGGGCCATTTGCTTTGAATTAATTCATTCACAGATTTTAGTCCTTCAACTATAAATAGACCATACTTTTGCCTAAACTTTTTTGATTGAAGCTGCTGGTATTGTTTTATTTTAACTTTGCTGAGCAATGAATTTATACTAATTGAACACAAAACTAAAATATTGTCTGACACTTTGGTCTTTTTTGAGTTTGACGGCCTGTCATATTACACGTGTAGTGCCGGATGGTGAGCAGTTATTGGTTAAAAATAAAATTGTTCGTGAAGATGTTCATGGTGTTGATTTAACTGCTGATGGTAAAAACTTAAAGCAAAAACCAAATCGTGAATTATTGGGTTTTATAAAATTTCACCTTTGGGCTTATCAGTATGGGAAAAAAGGACTTGGGATTAGAAAAAAGCAACGTGCACTAAGGCGACTTGCAGAAAAAATTGGTGAACCACCTGTTCTTATTGATTCAAATAAAATTAATATTTCTACTCAAAAGCTATCTGACTTTTATTTTGGAAAGGGGTATTTTAATAATAATGTAACCTATTCGATCAAGCCCAAATTAGGATATAAAAATAGATCAAAAGTTATTTATCAAGTCAATTTAAATAACCACTATTCCATTCAGAAGTTAACATACTCAACATCATCCAAGATTATGGATGATATTTTGCGTTCAAATCAATCAGAACAACAATTAAGTGTTGGCCAAAGAGTTGATTTTCAAAATATTGAAGCCGAACGTAATCGTATAACTGATCTCTTCAGAAATCGAGGATTTTATACATTTAATAGTTCGTATATTGATCTAGATATTGATACAAGTTTTGGTAGAAATCAGGCTAATGTTGTTTTAAATATTCGAAATTTAAATGATACACAAACCCATTCGCAACACCATATTGACCAGATTTTAGTAAAAATAGACGACGCTTCTCAACAAGATACGATACTATATCAAGGTATTCAATTTTTAGAGGGTAGTTATTACATTAATCCTTCTACACTGTCAAAAAATATATTGTTTAGAGTAGGTGAATTGTATAAAGCGGATCAAGTTCAGAAAACATATGCTAATTTACTTTCAATGGACTTGTTTGAGTTTGTAACTATACGTTTTAATCCATCAGATGAGGATAGCTTATCCAATCTATTTACTGCCGAAATTATTCTTCAAACTGCATCAAAACACGACTTTACGTGGGAGCCACAAGCGATATATACGGATAGGAGTGATGTTGTACAGTCAACATCTGATCAAAATTTTGGTATTGCAAATAATTTTAGGCTGAACAACAGAAATGTTTTTGGTAGTGGGGAATCTTTCAGTTTGAGTTCGCTTACAGCATTTGAAACACAATTGAGAAAAGATAATAATGGAAATTTGAATGGTTTTAGACAAAGTGTGAATGCAGAACTTAAAATTCTGTCATTGGTCTATTTTGAGCGAAAAAAAATCAGTCAAACATTCACCAAGAAAAATACTCGTATAAATATCTCATATCTTCATGATCGAAATGTAAGTTTTACAAGAAATGTTATCCCGTTTAATTTTACCTATGCTTTTTCTAAAAACCGATTTTCATTCGGAATAACTCCTCTGAGGGTTAGTATTAATCAAGCTAATATTGACCCTGACTTTTTGAAAACTTTGGATAATAGTGCACAATTTTATACCAGTCAATTATTGACAAATAACATTATTGCTGGTCCTAAGGCAACGATTCATTGGAATAATAAAACCAATAATAGTAGATCTTATTGGCAGATTAGGTCTAATGCTATTGAATTATCAGGGAATCTGATTTCTTCATATTTTGACTTATTTACTAATGAAAGGGGTAAAAACCGTGAAATTTTTGGTGTGAAATATTCGCAGTATGCTCGGTCTGATATTGATTTGTCATACACATTCGTTTGGGATGAGAATAACTCACTTGCTTATCGATTTAACACTGGTATTGGTTTGCCGTATGGGAATACAGAATTTTTGCCATTTGAACGTCGATTTTTTGTAGGTGGCGGAAATAGTCTTCGTGCATGGAGACCAAGAACGCTTGGACCAGGAGGTTATCGAGATTCGACTAATGCGATTACTATCGAAAAGACAGGAGAGATTCTTCTGCAAACAAGTGCAGAATATCGTTTTGATATTATCGATAAATTGATTGATGGAGCTGTATTTATTGACGCGGGTAACATTTGGAATTATGCCAAGGATGTGAACTTTCCTGATGGTGAATTTAGGTTTGATCGTTTTTATAAGGAACTTGCTTTAAATAGTGGTGTAGGTATAAGATTTGATTTTTCGTACGTCGTTTTTAGAGTGGATTGGGGAATTTCGCTTCACGACCCGTCATTGGTCGATGATGAAAGATGGATTATTAAATATTTTTCACGAAATAGATGGATTTTTGATCACTCTGCCGTTAACTTCGCAATTGGTTTCCCATTCTAAATCTATCAAAAGTTATTATTATTTTTTTACTTAAAGACTACATATTTGCAAGATGAAACATAGAAAACTTTATTTTTTGATTGGCTTAATTTTATCATTTGGGATCACTATTTCTTTATCCTCTTGCAAAAAGGATAAGCCAGGAGGTGGAGGTATTAATTTCTTCTCTTTAGAAGATGACAAAGCATTTGGAGCTCAAGTTGCTGCAGAGATTGAAGGAGACCCTGACAACTATCCTATACTTGATAGCTCAAATTATCCTGAAGCTTATGCATATCTTTATGCAATAAGAGATTCTATTTTAGAGTCTGGTAACGTAGTACATAAAGATGATTTTTTGTGGAAACTAAAAATTATTGAAGATGACGATGTTTTGAATGCATTTTGTACACCTGGAGGATACATTTATGTGTATACTGGTATTATTAAGTATTTAGACTCGGAGGACCAATTTACAGGAGTAATGGGTCATGAAATCGCACATGCTGACGAACGACATTCTACAACAGCTCTTACTCAACAATATGGATTGGATGTATTGTTAAGTATTCTTTTGGGAAATAATAAGGGAACTCTAGTGCAAATTGCTCAAAATTTAGTTAACCTAAAGTATAGTAGAAATAATGAATCTGAATCTGACATGAGGTCTGTTGAATATTTGTATCCAACTGCTTATGACGCTCGAGGAGCTGCTCGATTTTTTGAAAAAATTCAAGAAAGTGGTGGTGCATCTGGGCCTGCTTTTTTAAGTACTCATCCAGATCCAGAAAATAGAGTTGAGGCCATCATTGCTCATTGGGAAACCCTAGGGGGCAATGTGGGAAACAAATTTGAGTCAAGATATTCGGATTTTAAGAATAGTTTACCCTAATAAAATAATAAAATGGAATTAACGAAAAGTGGTTATGAGTTTGGTGGAGTTTTAGTTTCGGAACTAACCAAGAACTATGGAACTCCTCTGTATGTATATGATTCTGATGTAATTGTAAATAATTATCATTCGTTAAAAAGTGCCTTCAAAGGTGTTGATGTTCATTTAAAATATGCCTGTAAAGCACTAACAAACATTAATGTTTTGAAAATCCTTCAAAAAGAAGGTGCAGGACTTGATACAGTTAGTATACAAGAGGCAAAAATTGGGTTAAAAGCAGGTTTTAAACCCAAAGATATTTTATATACTCCAAACTGTGTTTCGTTTGACGAGATAAAGGAAGCTGTTGAGCTCGGACTCGTCATAAATATTGACGAACTGGGTACCTTAGAACGATTTGGAAATGAATATGGAGATACAGTAGCCTGCTGTATTCGATTAAATCCTCACATTATGGCTGGGGGTAATACGCACATATCAGTGGGTCATATTGATAGTAAGTTTGGTATAAGTATATATCAAGTTCCTCATATTAAAAGAATTGTTGATAATCTTGGAATACGTGTCAATGGACTCCATATGCATACAGGTAGTGATATTTTGGATGCAGAGGTATTCCTTAGGGGAGCCTCGCTATTATACGAAGCAGCTAAGTCATTTAAAGATTTAGAATTTATGGATTTTGGAAGTGGTTTTAAAGTTAAATACAAAGACGGCGATATTACTACTGATGTTGATGATATTGGTCGGAAGATAGTTGATAGCTTCCAAGTTTTTTGTAAAGACTACGGAAGAGACCTCCAGCTTTGGTTTGAGCCAGGTAAGTATATCGTCAGTAATGCGGGTCATTTGTTGGTGGATGTCAATGTAGTAAAACAAACAACATCTACCATTTTTGCTGGAGTTAATTCTGGACAGAATCATTTATTAAGGCCCATGATGTATGATGCATACCATCAGATTACAAATGTTTCTAATCCAAAGGGGGAAGGGCGTATTTATTCGATTGTAGGTTACATATGTGAATCAGATACTCTAGGGTATGATCGTAAGTTGAGTGAGGTCAGGATAGGAGATGTTTTAGCAATAAGTAATGCCGGAGCCTATGGATTTAGTATGAGTAGTAATTATAACTCAAGATACCGTCCCGCAGAAGTTTTAGTTCATAAAGGTGAGGCTCACCTCATAAGAAAACGAGAAAACTTAGATGATTTATTGAAAAATCAAATTGAAGTAGATTTAATTTAGATAGAAATCATTCTGACTGATAAGCTGATTGTCATTGTAAATCTCAATTTTATAAATACCGGCTGAGTATTTTGCTTCTTGGTCATAGTAATAAACAATGCTTTTCTCGGTTCCATCGTAGGTCATTTTTTCGACCATACTGTACAAATCGTCAGTGTCTGAAAGTTCATCAACATATTGTGTCAATACATATCCGTTAGGAGCCATAATTCTGATAACTAATTCTTTTTCTTCTTCTTCGATCAGTTCATTAGCCTGCACTTGGAAACTTATTTTTAGTCGCTGTGTTTTCTTGGCCTTATTTACAACTTCTTGAACACTATTTTTTTCACGAATAGGGTAAACATTAAGTCTGGATATTCGAATGCTATTTGCTTTGGATAATTTATCCTTGAGAACCATGTTGTCTATCTTTAGACTATCATTTTTATTTTTCAGTTTAGCTGCAATATAACTAGTGCTGTCACTTATGGTCTTTTCTGAAATATATTGATTTTGTAATTCTTCGATTCGATCAATGTATTCATAGTTGAGTTTCACTAGTTTAGAGATTTGACCCTTTGCATTTAATAGGTTTTTGGGGTTTCCAGCTTTTTTAGTAGTGCTTGCTAAAGCTCCACTTGAAACATTACCATCAGAATTAATCAAACTTTTAATACGAACATAAGCAGATGCTAATTCATTCTTTTTGGAATTCAATTGTGTTCTTAAATCTTCTCTCAAATCCTCTTGAGCGAGATTTTTATTGATTTCATCTTGGAGTTGTTCCATAACTCTATCAAGTTCGTTTTGAAGGGAATCTGCATGTAAGTTTAAAGCTTCATATGCTAATGATAGCTCTTTGTTTTGATTTTCGATTTTTGCTGCATTTTTTGCATATTTAAAAAATAAAAATCCAGATAGTGCAAGAGAAGCAATAAATAAAATAATGAAAAGAGTTAGAGAGTTTTTTTTCGTAGATTTTTGGTCAATAGTTTTTGGTTGTTCGTTACTCATTTTAAAAAAACGTTGTTGAACAAATGTAACAAAAATAATTTTGTGATTAAATCAACCACCAAAAGCCAGGTGTTGGATAGAATAATGAATAATTGAAAATTATGGCAAATCGTACTTTGAGAAATCAATTTTTCTCATAAATTTTTTTTCTAAACGAGTCCATGTGTATGGCTCTCTCCAGTGTCCCCGGCCATATGCAAATCTTGCTTTTTCCCATGTTCCATATTTATTATGTAAGTATTTCAAGTAGTAAATACCTACCTTAAGATAATTTTTTCGGGTTTTCCCACCTTTTAAATTCAAGTGTTTATACCAATACCAATACGTCTGGTCAATTACCTGAAGATCACCAAAATCAGATCCTCCATTACTGTTTTTGATGAAGGTCCAATTACTTTCATTTTTACCAATCTCATAGACTAAACTATATGGAACGCCAGCTTCACTGCAAATAGAATCAGCTATTTCAAGAATTGTTTTTGGTTTCTCAGATACTGTTGGTGAGGCAATTGTGTCCTTTTTTTCAGATGTATTAGAGTCAGTATAATTTTGCTTACCCAGAAAACTGCTAGCAAACACACTAATAAATAAAAGAGATATTGCTGCAATTAGATTGCTTAAATATTTCATGTTAAATTGACCTTAACTAATTTACAAAGGTCGATTCAGAAAGTAATTGCAGATATATCTGTTACGAACAATGAATTTTAATTGTTCGTTAAATTGTACACAAAACAATTAGTTGTATTGTGATTTGGTTCAAAAATTAACTATGAAATTGTCTATTCTGACCCACGCATACTGAGATAACGTTCAGCATCTAGTGCAGCCATGCATCCACTACCAGCAGCTGTAACTGCTTGGCGGTATATTTTATCTTGAGCATCACCACATACAAAAACACCAGGAATGTCAGTTTTTGAGCTATCGTTGTGTGTGATGATGTATCCCGCATCATCCATTGTAAGATAGTCCTTGAAAATATCGGTATTAGGTTTATGACCAATAGCTACAAAAAATCCTTTAATTGGAAGTTCTGATTTTTCGTTAGTTACATTATTTACAACCCTAACTCCCTCTACAGTCATTTCACCCAGAACTTCGTCAGTTTCAGTGTTGTATAATATTTCAATGTTATCAAGGTTATTCACACGATGTTGCATGGCCTTAGAAGCTCGCATTTCATCTTTTCTTACCAGCATGTATACCTTGTTACAAATTTTGGACAAATAGCTAGCTTCTTCTGCTGCTGTGTCACCCGCTCCTACAATTGCAACATCTTCACCTTTATAAAAGAATCCATCACAAACTGCACAAGCAGAAACACCACTTCCATTGAGACGTTGTTCGCTAGGAATATTTAACCATTTGGCACTTGCACCTGTTGAAATAATGACAGTTTCGCATTCGATTTCGGTAGTTCCATCAACAGTAACGCGATGATTAGAACCATTTTTATCAAAAACCACAGAAGTAATCATTCCAAATCGAACATCAGCACCCAATCTCACAGCTTGTTTTTTAAAATTTTCCATCATTTCAGGACCCATGATACCGTCAGGATATCCTGGATAATTTTCAACGTCAGTTGTGATAGTAAGTTGTCCTCCTGGCTGAAGTCCTTCATAGAGAACGGGTTTCATGTCGGCTCGAGCAGCATATATTGCTGCGGTGTAACCTGCTGGGCCTGATCCAATGATAAGGCATTCTACTTTTTCCATATTCTTTGTCGTGTTTAAATTAAACAACAAATAAAATACAATCTACCCACCGAATCTATAATAAAAATGAATTTGGGTATAAGTTGTTATGATGAATGATTATGGTAAACTTAATTCAAATTTCTTGGGTGTGATTCCAAATTTTTTCTTGAAAGCATCAATAAAGTGACTTACATTGGTATATCCCAATTGGTCGGCTATTTCAGCTATTTGATATTCGCGTAAAAGAATTAGTTCTCTTGCTTTAGTCATTTTGTAGTCTTTTAAAAAAGAGTGAATTGTCTTTCCATATATTTCCTTAAAGCCAGTTTTTAAATTATACTCATTCAATGCTACATGCTTTGCGATTTGTTTTATAGTAGGTGAGTTATTCAAATCCTCCAACAGATACTCTTTTGCAGCTCTAACTTTGTTGACGTTTTCTTTCTGATTTAAGAAAGGACATTGGTACTTAGTTTGTCTTCGAGATGCATTAAAGTAGTCATCTAAAATTGCATATTTCTTAGCTTCCCTCAATAGTTGGTTTTCTGGATTTGAGACAACCTCATGGACACATTGTGTAATTGTAGTACTTGCCACCTCAAAATGATGGTATTGTTCTTTTTCAAAAATAGCAGATTGGGTGAAGTTGAGTTCATCAGTACCTTGGCTAATAATTTTGTGTAGCGTGTTTATAGGTAATGTCAAAATACAAACCGATGTTTTCTTATCGGATTTCATCAACATCTCAAAATTCCTATTCTGATCATATATTATATATATTCCGTATGCCGGTAATGGGATATTTCTTTGACCCATAGGCATAAAAATTTGCTCAGTGTAATTTAAAAAAAGAGTTATTGTACCTTTTTGATATTGATAGCTCGTGAGTGCGTTCGACACTTGGTGTATTTGAAGTTGAATAGCTAAATCATTCATTTTCGGGTTATTTATTAAACAACAATTTAGATTGAAATATGATTTATTTTTATAAACAATTAGTAATTAGTAAATTGAATTAATTTTACTGCAAATCTAATAATTTTATTTTTGGGTATTTTTATTTCTTTTCTGGTTATTTACTAATGGTATGTGAACTCACCTTTGCTGCATGTTTAAAAAATTAATAAAGCATATCCTTATAGTTGGATTTATTTTCTCTGGATATGTGAAAGCACAAAATGCTGATTCTGTGATTACTACTGCAGGCACTATGGATGTTTACTATGATTTAACTACGGGTAACCAAACTTCTCTTGATCGTACGACTTGGGATATTGGATTATCAACCGGTAGGATGAGTGCTAGTATCATTATTAATGAAAATGCTGGTATGGAATTATATGTTTACAGCAATGACACTAATGATTGGAA
>JADHMR010000065.1 GCA_016779945.1 Bacteroidia bacterium
CCTAGTCATTGTTGCACTTTTGTTTTTAAATGTAGTTACTTTTTCATTTGTATTATCACAAACTAAGACTGATCAGACTACTGAAAATCATTCTGAATTAGTTGTTGGTCAGAATAAATATATCAAAGCTGGTTCGTCAGTGATTAACTGGAGCTACAGAATGCTCCGTTATTTTAAAAATTAACGCACAAACGTAATATTCGTTATTGAACAAAGAATTTACTTGAACTTCCCTTAAATTTGGAGTAATCAAGTATGTCTAGTACAGCTATTTCTCTAGTAAATTCTAAATTGTATGGGTTTGTTACTCGATACAACATTCACCATTTGGTGTTATGGATTTTGTACTTTCTTTTTTGGGTATTCGTTCTTAGTCCAGGAATTACACGTACAGATTTTTTTATAAATTCCTTTGTTATTGTATCAATTCATGCTTTGGTAAGCTATTTTAATATGTATGTTTTGATGCCTTTTTTCTTGCAAAAACGAGCTTATTTAAGGTATTTTTTGGCCATCTTTTTGGTGTTATTTTTAGGTGCATTACTTGAGTCTGCCGTATTCTCGGTCATATCTACAATTGGTCCAGAAGATAAACGCGTATTACTTTCTCTACGATTTATTTTAAACACAATTATGGCGATTACATACACTGTAGCAATAACGATGAGTCTTAAATTAGTGAAACATTGGTATGAGAAAGAAAAATTAACAAAGGAGTTAGAGATACTCAATACAGAAACCGAACTTAAGTATTTAAAATCTCAAATAAATCCTCACTTTTTATTTAATAGCCTGAATAGCGTTTATGCTTTAGCACTGCAGAAATCAGATTTAGCACCTGATCTCATTTTGAAGTTGAGTGATATTTTACGGTATATATTATATGAAGGAAGTGACAAAAGGGTAAGTTTAGATAAAGAAATTAAATATTTGAGAAGTTATGCTGAACTTGAAAAAGTAAGGCATGGGGATCGTGTTAATTTGTCTTTAAAGATTGAAGGAGATATCGAAACGCAAGAAATTGTTCCGATGTTACTCATTCCTTTTGTAGAAAATAGCTTCAAACATGGCTTTGGTAGGGATATGGCGAATGGATATGTAAATATTCATATTCAAGTAAATCAAGATGAACTTAAATTAGAGCTTAAAAATAGCAAGCCATCGGTAGGTATGGAACTTAAAAACACTGAAAATTATCAGGGTGGAATTGGTCTTCAAAATGTAAATAGACGTTTGAAGTTGATGTATCCCGACAAACATTCAATGGAGGTGGTAGAGACTGATCTTGAATATAAAGTAAACTTAAAAATAAATTTAGCATGATGAATTGTATAGCCTTAGATGATGAACCATTGGCCCTCGATATAATTGAGGCTTATGTCAAAAAGCACCCTGAACTTAATTTAATAGCCCGTTGTAATAATGCAGAAGAAGCGTCAAAGGTTCTAAATAGTCAGCATATAGATTTAATGTTTTTAGATATTCAAATGCCAGGAGTAACGGGGCTAAATTTTGTTCGCTCGCTAAAAAATAAGCCTCTGTTTATGTTTACCACGGCTTATTCTGAATATGCAATTGACGGGTTTGAATTAGATGCGATTGATTATTTATTAAAACCAATTGCATATGATCGTTTTGAAAAGGCAATCGAAAAAGCAAAGGAATATTATACCATAAAGAATAATTCTGGACTCACAGAATCGGATTTAGAAAATGATTTCATCTTTGTGAAAGCCAACCAACAACTCATCAAATTAGCATACGGTGAAATCTTGTATGTTGAAGCATTTGCAGATTATGTCAAAATATTCCTAAATGATCGTAAAATAGTTACCCTTCAGACGATGAAGAAAATGGAGGCAAAATTACCAAGTGATATTTTTAGCAGAGTACATCGATCGTTTATTGTGAATAGAAAAGCGGTACAATCATTTTCAACTTCAGTTTGCGAGGTAAATGGTGAGAAAATACCCGTAGGTAAAAACTATAAAAATGATTTTATCAAGCTAATGAAATCAAACCCAATTTTATAATGGATAAAAGACTAAAAGCATTTGAAAGGCTCTTGATAATAATGGATGAGCTAAGAGAACAGTGTCCCTGGGATCGGAAGCAAACCAATGAATCACTTCGTCACCTCACCATTGAAGAAACATACGAGCTGAGTGATGCTCTGATGAAAGGAGATAACGAAGAAATTAAAAAAGAATTAGGTGATTTATTTCTACACTTGGTTTTTTATTCAAAAATTGGGGATGAAAAGGGAGCATTCAATGTGACCGATGTTTTGAATAGTGTATGTGAAAAATTAATTTCTCGTCATCCACATATATATGGAGATGTTCATGTAAAAGATGAAGAGGATGTAAAGAAAAATTGGGAACAATTAAAGCTGAAAGAAGGAAATAAGTCAGTTTTAGCTGGAGTGCCAAATAGTATGCCAAGTATGATAAAAGCATCGAGGATGCAAGATAAAGCAGCACAAATTGGATTTGATTGGCCTAATAAAAATCAGGTATGGGATAAGGTAGAGGAGGAGCTCAATGAGTTTAAGGACGCCGAAGGTTCACAAAAAGAGGAGGAGTTTGGAGATTTAATTTTTAGCCTAATAAATTATGCAAGATGGCTAAAGATTAATCCAGACGATGCTCTGGAGGCAACCAATAGAAAATTTAAATATCGATTTGAGTCAATTGAAAAATATGCACTAAATAATAATATAAAAATGGAGGATATGACTCTATCTGAAATGGATGAGATTTGGGATCAAGCAAAAAAAATGCATGGTTGAAAATATAATTTTTATCAATCAATTAAGTTCATAGTATGTAATCTCTTATTGCTACTATATTTGAAATCATAGTTACTGAATGAAAAAAACACTCCTATTTTTACTTGTTCTATCTTCTTTGTATTCTTTAGGTCAACGTGTGTACGATAATACTTGCTATGATGACAAAGTAGCGACTGTAATTCTGCAAAAGAATATTGGGATATACGATCCTCTTCCTGTGCTAAATTTGGGTTCAACGGAATCGCTAAAACTCTCGTTTGATATGCTTGATCCTCAAAATGAGTTTTTAAATTATTCAATTATTCATTGCAATAGAAACTGGATGCCGAGTGATCTTCAGCCGATGGATTATGTGAATGGCAACACAATGGGGGAGATAACAGATTATAAATTTTCAACTAATACCTATCAAACCTACACACATTATTCATTGAATTTTCCAACGGAAGAGATGGCTCTCACAAAAAGTGGGAATTATATTCTTAAGGTATTTCGAAATTTTGATGAAGAGGATATTCTCCTTACTCGTCGATTTATGGTTGTTGACATTCAAACTAAAATTTCTTCAACAATCAAAAGTGCCACTGTCCCAGAATTTAGGTTTTCTCACCAAGAAGTAGATTTCTCTGTAAATTATTTAGGGTTTGACATTCCAAACCCATTCCTAGATGTAAATGTTACGATACTTCAAAATAATAGCTGGAACAATGCCATTACGAATCTTAAACCTCAATTTGTAAATAATAATGAACTGAGCTTTAATTATGAGAATGAAAACCTTTTTCCGGGTACTAACGAATTTCGTTTTTTTGATATTCGTTCATTGCGGTTTTTCAGTAATAATGTGATAAAAAAGTATATTGATTCAGTTCAGAATGTGGTACTAAGACCAGAAGAGTCAAAAGCTTATCTCAATTATGTTCGATGGATCGATTATAATGGTAAACGTGATATTTTTAATTCAGATGGAATGAATTTAGTTGAGGATGGTGATTACGCCCTGGTTCATTTTAATTTCAAATCCAACAACCTTGAAGACATGGGAGAAATTTTCGTCTACGGAGAATTAACGGATTGGCAACTCAAAGATGAATTTAAAATGACTTATTCGCCTGAGTTGAATATGTACACTTGTCCTGTTCTTCTAAAACAGAGCTATTATAATTATCATTTTATATTAAGAGATAAAGATGGTAAAATTGACTATTCCTTCACTGAGGGAAACCATCAAGAAACCGAAAATGATTATACCATTTTAGTTTATCATAAAAATGTCTTTTATGGGTACGACGAGATTATTGGCTTAGGATCTCGTAACTCAAATACCTTAAAAAAATAATTGATTTTAGTGTAGTATTTATATTTTCGTTATTCAGACTATGGATAACGATTTAATCTACAAAATAGCACTCACTCAAATACCAAAAGTTGGAAGCGTTACAGCTAAAAATTTGATTAGTTATTGTGGTGGAGTCAAAGAAGTCTTCTCCAAATCAAAGCCATTCTTGAAAAAGATTCCAGGAATTGGCGAAACATTGGCATCTGAGATTCATTCTTATAATGATTTTAAGACCATTCAACAAGAGATTGATTTTATAGAACAAAATGAGATTGATGTTCACTTTTTCTTAGATAAATCATACCCTTATCGGCTAAAGCAAATTCCGGGTTGTCCGATTGTTCTTTATTCAAAAGGGACTTCAAATCTGAATCCTGAAAAGTGTATTGCGATTGTTGGAACTCGAAAAATGTCTCCCTATGGAAAACAGTTCACCGATGAACTAATAAAAGACCTTAGTGTATATCAACCCACGATAGTTAGTGGTTTGGCTTATGGAGTAGATATTCAAGCTCACAAGCAAAGTTTAAAAAATGATTTACCAACATTTGGCGTAGTTGCCCATGGTTTAGACCGAATATATCCATCTTTACATCGGCCAATTGTTCAAGAAATGATCAAAAGTAATGGAGCTGTTATCTCTGAATACATCTCTAAAACAATCCCAAATAGAGAACATTTTCCTATGAGAAATAGGCTGGTAGCAGAGATGGTAGACGCAGTTATTGTAATCGAATCAGCTAATAAAGGCGGCTCTCTAATCACAGCAGAATTAGCCAATCAATACAACAGAGATGTAATGGCACTCCCTGGGGCTGTGAATCAGAAGTATTCAGCGGGGTGTAATCATCTAATTAAGAAGAATAAAGCCCACTTAATAGAAGGTTTTGAAGATTTAGTTGAGCTATTAAACTGGGATGTCAAAATTCAAAAGAATATTCAAAAACCACTTTTTCATGATTTTACAGAAAACGAACAAAAATTATTTACGTTTATACAAGAAAATGATGAAGTTGGAATAGATCAACTGCAGACAAAATCTGGTTTTGTATCTAGTTTGTTAGCCATAATTTTGTTGGAATTAGAAATGAAAAACTGTATCGTTAGTTTACCTGGAAAGAGATATAAAACAATAAAGTGAGTTCAGTAATTAAATCAGACTTTTTCTTCGAATTAAGCGAAGATCAAATCGCCAAATATCCACTCGAAAAAAGAGATCAATCAAAGTTACTCCGTTTTAAGGATGGTCAAATAACTCACCATCAATTTACCGATATATCATCCATTATACCCAAAGACTCCCTATTGGTAATGAATAACGCCAAGGTTATTCCTGCTCGACTTTATTTCCGAAGAAAAACTGGAGCATTAATAGAAGTATTGTTGCTGGAGCCATTTTTGCCGAGTAGTTACGAAAAGTCATTTGCAAGCAATCAAAGCTGTCAATGGAAGTGTATGATTGGAAATAGTAAAAAATGGAAGGAGGGAGAGTATTTAGATTTGAGTAATCAATCGGGACTAATCCAAGCCAGGCTAATCAATAAATCGGATAGAATTGTTGAACTCACTTGGACAAGTGAGCAGTCTTTTACCGATATAATCCAGAAAATTGGGGAATTACCACTTCCTCCTTATTTGAATCGAAAAACGGAAGATAGCGATAGGTCGTCCTATCAAACTGTATTTGCTAAAAATGAAGGCTCGGTTGCTGCTCCTACAGCAGGACTTCATTTTACAGAAAGTATTTTAAATGACCTTGAAAATCGAGGTGTTAAAATTAATGAAGTCACATTACACGTGGGTGCTGGAACATTTCTGCCAATAAAAGAAGAAGATGTTATCAATCATGAAATGCATCGCGAACATTTTGAAGTAAACTTGGATACAATTAATTCATTAATAAATCATGAAAAACGCTTTGCAGTGGGCACTACAAGTCTTCGTGTATTGGAGAGCTTATATTGGATTGGAATTCAATTGAAACAGGGTAATGAGTCTTTTTTTGTTTCAAAATTGGAGCCCTATGAAAAAAGACAAGAATTGAGTTATAAAGACTCACTATTAGCGATACAGTCGTATATGCACTCCCATAAAAAAAAGAATATCAGAGCAGCTACCGAGATTTTAATTTTACCTCACTATTCTTTAAAAAGTATCAACGGATTGATTACTAATTTTCATTTGCCAGAGAGTACACTTCTCATGTTGATAGCAAGTGTGGTGGGGCAGAAGTGGAAAGAAATCTACGAAATTGCAAAATCTAAAAAATATCGTTTTCTGAGTTACGGGGATAGTAGTATTTTATTCAAAAATTCGTAACATAATGATAATTTATCGATGAGAAATATTGGTATAACTTAAGCAGTATTCACTGAAATTGAATGCTTGAGTTTCAGTTTTTTAGCTCCTTCTTCAAATACTTTAAAAAAGTGAAGAATATCCGTTTCGGAGTTATTAGCGTTGATGGTAATTAGGCGAACAAATTCAGTAGATTCAAATTTACCGTATCCAACCATTGCTTGTGCTTCTTCATATAATAACGTACAAATTTCGTTAGCGGGGATGTCTTTGTAGTTAAAACAAATGGAAATGGAGTTTTCGAAACTATATAGGGTATAGTCTGGGTGATTTTTGATATACTCCCGAGCAATATCAGCTAAATAAAATTGCTGATTAACGAGTTTTTCAAGCCCGTTGTTTCCGATAGACTTCCATAAAGTCCAAAACTTAAGGGCATCATTTCTTCGACCGCATTGAAGACTTGTTTTACCAAGGTCAAAATCATCTGTATTCGTTTGGTATAAATATTCAGCATCGTTACTAAACGATTTTGATAAATAGGATTTATCTTTTGCGATAATAATGGAACAGTTTAATGGAGTTCCCAGCATTTTGTGAGCATTAAAACTAAAACTGTCACTTAATTCAATTCCATTAACAAGTGATTTATATTTTTTACTAAAAATAACACCACCACAATATGCCCCATCAATATGAAGCCATAAATTATGTTTTTTACAAACATGATGAATTGCCTCAATGTCATCAAATGCACCCAAAACAGTTGTTCCTGCGGTAGCATTAACAAAAAATGGTGTATACCCTTGATTTTTATCTTCTAAAATGGTATCGTTCAAGTGGTTAGTATCCATTTCACCTTTTTTATTAGTCTTGATAAATCGAACTTGATCTCTACCAATGCCCGCAAATGCAGCATTTTTGGGGATAGAATAGTGCGATTCTTTTGAGGTGTACATAGTCATTTTACTATTCACACCTGCATTAGGTGTGTCTTTAACAACGGAGTCTCGAGCCATGACCAGTGCCATAAAATTACACATACTTCCACCAGGAGCGATGGTACCATCTGCCAAATCGGGGTATCCGGCAAGTTGCACAACCTTTTTCATGATGGTTTTTTCGATACCTGCTTGGGGGCCAGCCACTTTGTAAGTGTACATGCTATTATTTAACATAACAGCCAATAAGTCTCCAAATACAGCCTTGGGTTGTCTGCCACCAAAGAGTTGATTAAAAAAGAGTTTTGAAGCAGTTTTGGGAGTGAAATTAATCATCTTTTCGATTAATTCTTTCCATTCGTCATCCTCTATACCCTGATCCTTAAAATTGATATCTAGCTCATCAATAACTTGATGGGTAGGAACGGGTTTGACAACTGGATTTTTCTGTTCAGAAATAAGTAATTTTTGTGCAATTTCATTAAAAAATTCAAGTTCTTCATCCATAAATATAGTTCAATATTTAACATTATAATTGGCATAACCAAGTTTTTGCTGTTTTTGTCAAAAATGGCTAAAAATAGGCCAAAAAATGGTGATTTTGCGTGAAAAATGACTATAATTGAAGAATTTTAGATGATTTTAAAGAAAAATGCTACTATGAAAATATCAACTTTAGAGCATCTAATTAGTGCTTTAAAATTGGGGCAGTATGATGAAGTATTGACCCAATCATTTGACTTAGTAATTCCTCTGGAAGAATTACAACCTTATATCAGCTGGAATCCAAATAGATACACAAGAAACTGTATTGCAAGAAATGAAGATTTTGAACTCATTCTCTTATGTTGGGAAAAAGGTCAAAAAACAGCTATTCACTGTCATAATGATCAAGAATGTTGGGTAAAGGTGATTCGCGGTGATTTTGAGGAATGTTTGTATGAGTATGATGAAGCGATGAATCTAATGAGCTACACCAAAACAGATCAAGTATCACAAAACCAAGTCACAATCATCGATGACAAGGATATCTATCATACCTTAGAGAACATATCTCAAGGGAGGAGTATCAGTTTGCATTTGTACATGAAACCAATCTTGGAGTGTGGTGTATTTAATCAAAAAACCAATCAACTTGAGACTAAAACGCTAGCTTACGATACGCTAGAGGGTGAGGAGGTTTAATTAAGTTTTTTATTTTGTCTTCGGGATATGGATAAAATGGGTATTTCAAACTTTACCTTTTAGACTAGTCCCTATTTACCTTTGAGTAAATTTGTTTAACAATCTAAACCTATAAATAATTAATAAATGGATAAAAAATTTACTCTAAAACCTGTAGTAGACGAACAGGGTCACTCTGCAAGTCCACAACTATCCTCAGATGTAAAAAATTATCTCATTGATATTGATGGTACTATTACGGATGATGTTCCCAATGAAGATCCTGAGCGAATGAAGCATGTTTTGCCTTATGAGGGATCTGTAGAGACACTCAACAAGTGGTATGAAGAGGGTCATATTATTACATTTTTCACCTCAAGAACAGAAGAAGTTAGGAAGATTACAGAGGACTGGTTAGATAAGCATGGATACAAGTATCATTGGCTATTGATGGGAAAACCTCGTGGAGGAAATTATCATTGGGTAGATAATCATATTGTAAAAGGAACTCGTTATCAGGGTATTTGGGCAGATTTAATTGAAGTAGAGAAAAAAATTCAAGTTTTTCCTACCTAAAACGCTATTTCTTTCAATCAAAATTTAACCTATATTGTTCTACATTAAATGAACAACGAGAAAACTATTAAAGGCATAGAACACAGCATTGCTGATTATAGATATAAACTTCAAACTCACCCTTTATATCAAAATTTAGAGGACATCAAAGATGTGCAGATTTTTATGGAAAATCATGTCTATGCAGTGTGGGATTTTATGTCCTTGTTGAAAGCACTTCAAATTGAGTTGACTAACACTAATGTGCCCTGGTTACCTAAAGAGAATGCCAAACTAACTCGCTTTATTAACGAAATTGTTGTTGCTGAAGAAAGTGATATAGACGAGCAAGGAGAGCCTAAGAGTCATTTTAGAATGTATCTTGAAGCCATGGAACAAGTGGAAGCAAATACCCAACAGGTTGAACGTTTTGTTCAGTTGATTAAAGATGGTAGGACTCTTTCCGAAGGGTTAGATGATATCTCAATTGAAAAGAAAGTGGCTGATTTTGTGAAGTACACATTTTCAATTATAGAAACAAAAAAACCTCATTTGATAGCCTCCGCTTTTACTTTTGGTCGCGAGGATTTAATTCCGGATATGTTTATTAAAATTTTGGATAATTCTGATTGGGAAAACAAGAAATACAATAAGCTTAGATACTATTTGAATCGTCACATCGAATTGGATGGTGATGATCATGGACCACTTTCGTTGTTGATGATCGAAGAATTATGTGGTGATGACGATAAAAAGTGGGCTGAGGTGCAAGAGATAGCTCAAAAATCGCTTCAATACAGAATCAGTCTCTGGGATTCAATCCATCAAAGTCTGGCAGAAAAAAAGCTAAATGCCCAATTGCATTAGTTTTTTAGTGTTTGAAGAAGATTGAAATACGATTTATTCAACTTTAATGTTGAATATTCCATATACCCCAATTAATGCTCCCAAGATGTAAAGAATAGTAACGGGCAATGGTGGTCCACCTAAATCTGTGGCGGTACCGTGTAAAATATTTACAATTACTAGTGTGATTAAGATTAAATATCCCAGAAGAACTCTTCTAATATCTGTTTCTCTTTTCAATCGACTACAATTTAGTAGAATAATTCCTATTCCTACGCTGTGAACTATAATCACTCTTGTCTGACCGATAATAAGATTCTTAGTGTCTGAAGGGATATCAGAACTTATCCAATTTTTGATAGCTTCATCAAAATTAGGAATCATACCAATCAATGAAATCCCAATTAATATATGTAAGAAACCAATTATTATAAAAACTATTCGTGACTTCACGCTTAAGATTTGTTAGATACAATTATACATAAATTTGATTATTCTAGGCGTTATTAGCCAGTTGATTTATGTCGATATTCTCGAGATGCTTAAGATCAATCGGTGAGATAAGACTGTTTATCATAGCAAGACCGAATTTAGTGGTCGTTGTGATATTTTTATTCTTCTTCATTAACGGGAAAAAAGGCTTAAGTAGCACATAGACAACGTTATACCATCCCGTACTTGAACGAATGCCTTTTTCAGGTACAATTGCTCCAGGTCTAAACATATATGCATCTTTAAATCCTTTATTGAGTATATAATTTTCAGTTTTACCCTTTACTCTTGCCCACATTGTTTTTCCTTTTTCAGTGCTATCAGTATGGGTTCCAGATACATAATTAAACACCATATTTTCATTCAACTCATATAAAATATCAGCTAAGTTCTGTGTTAAATCGAAGGTGATTTCGGTGAATTCTTCCTCGCTTTTCCCAACGGAGGAAATACCCATACAATGAAAGCAAGCATCATAATTTTTCAGTTGGTCTTTGATCGTATGCATTTGAGTAAAATCAGTAAGTAAGACTTCATCAACTTTTGGATGATCAAATTTCAATGCAGAACGATTAATGAGGAGAATTTTATCGATGGATGGATGCTCAATACATTCCAACAGAACACTTTTGCCCACCATACCCGTTGATCCTGTAATTATGACATTGAATTTTTGCATAAAATTAATTTAAAGTTAAAAAAATTATTGAATAGTGTGATGAATACTTAACTGAAGTTGACTTTTTTCAACATTGTTAGTTGTTTGAGTCATCATACCCAATTGTACTTTAAGCTGTTTCTTAATGAAATATCCCAAGGCGATATAAAGTCTGTTTCGGTCAAAAAATTCCACTTTTTTATTATCACCTATGTTGCGTTCACCATTAATAAAAAGCTCGTTATAAAAAGCCAGATAGATGGTATTTTCATCCATAATGTGCTGATTTAGTGGGATATTCAAAAATAAATTATAGCGGTATCTTGTTCTGAAATCTTGATTTTCGACAAACCGTTGTTCGTATCGAAAACGATGGTTTGTGTAGAAACGCTTTCCAAATTTCACAGGGTAGAGTGCCTCTTGATAAATTCTGCTTTCTTGTGTGGTTGATTCGGAATCGCCATAAGTCCCCGTTGTAATATGACCATAACCTAGTGTAAACTTGATGTTTGTATTTTGAGGTTTGTAAGTTAATCCGCTTCTTAACAATAATTGCTCGAGGTCACCAAACGAATTAAAATTACGATGTTGGATATCCCCTTGCACTCCCCAAGGACCCTTATCTAAAGAGGTATTGTAGAAGTACATATACCATGCACCAAGTTTATCCTCGTTGATTTGTGCCTGACCTTTTGGAGCTAGTCCAATAACAAGCAAAATACTCACAATTATATTTTTTATCATGGCAACAAACGCTTAACTAAATATGGCAGCCAATTTAATGGTTCAATCGAATTATTTGTGCGAATGAATGATTCGATTTTAGTAAGTTCAGATAATCCAAGAATCT
>JADHMR010000066.1 GCA_016779945.1 Bacteroidia bacterium
GAAGTAATTGTGTATCTAAGCATCCCAACTTCCTGAATTTTCAATGAAATAAATCTCTCAGATTCAACCTTGATTTTTTTACCATTAATTAATTCACATTCAAAAGTTCTTCTTAGAACACCATGCTTCATGTTAAGCTCCTTTCTATATGAATTAATTTTTACTTTATTTAAATCTAAAAGCTCACCATCTAACTTTATAGAAAGTCTTATCCAGCTAGGACAATTAACTGTTTTTGCGAAGTAATTAGGATAACCAACTTTCCACCATCCTACTTTTGTTTTATCTGGAAAAAAAATTCCCCCTACGTAATTACCGTCAAGTTTATAACCAGAGTAATCTTCTTCAAAATTTCCTCTTTGTCCAAAAATTCCATTTCCTAAACTGAAAATACTTTCAGATGACATGTGGTTTTCTTTTTTAAATCCACTTTCTATAATAGACCATTCACTATGTTCCAAGTAACTATTATACATTTATGATGTCTTTAATTTTTAAGTTTTTAAATCCTTTGTACACTACATCAGCATTTTTTAACACATCCCTTGATCCTATTCCAACTGTATACATATTTAATTTGTTTGCACCTTCAATGCCTGAGATTGAGTCTTCAAAAACTACACAGTCTTTAGTATTTGTTTTTGTAAGATCAGCCGCAATTTTAAATCCTTCAGGATCTGGTTTTACGTTAGTGACATTGTTTCCATCAATAATAACGGTAAATAAATCAATGATTTTTAATTGACATAGAATTCTTTTTGCATTACGACTGGCTGAGTAAAGAGCAATTTTGATATTATTTTTTATAGCATCATTAATAAAATTTAACACACCTTCGCATACATCATTTTCATTGAGGTCTTTTATGTAATCTATATAGATGTTATTTTTTGCTTCTAGCAGACTTTCAATCTCTTTTTCTGTAAGTCTAATTTTAGCCCATTTCATTATCATATCTAAACATTTGTTCCTATTAACACCCTTTAATTCTTCATTCTTTTTTCTTGTAAGATCGTATCCAATTTTTTTACAAACAGTCTTCCATGCCATAAAATGGTATTCAGATGTCTCAGTGATAACACCATCTAAATCAAAAATGAATGCTCTATTTAATTTATTTATCATTTTATAGCACTTTTATTTGTGATGGTTAAGTTTAATATTGAGGCTATTAAAAGTGATATTCCAGCTAATATCATTGTGTTAATTGTCTCATCACCTAATAAACTACTTAAATAGTTAATGGCGCCCAATGCTGCAATTATCTGTGGAATAACAATGAACATATTAAAAATACCCATTGTGATACCCATTTTACTTTCATCAACTGAGCTTGACAACATTGCATAGGGCATAGATAGAATACTTCCCCAGGCAATTCCTATTAGAGCGAAGGAAATATTCAAATAAGTGTGTTGACTTATAAAATACATTGAAATAAAACCAATACCACCTAATGCTAATGATGCCATATGCAAGCCTTTTCGATTAATTCTTTTTTTAGATGAATAAATTGTAAAAAGCAGTGCAAACAACATTGATGATAATCCATAAACGCCCATGTAAGCACCAGTCATATTTGATGCCTCTTGAAATTTTAAATTCTTTCTATCAAATTCACTTTTTTCAAAAGCATTTTCAAAGTTATATTCAGATTCAATTGGGTATGGAGCATCAAAAACATGCTCTGTAATAGCTGGATTTGCCATGCTCCACATAGTAAAAAAAGCGAACCAACTAAAGAACTGTATAGCTGCTAATTTTTTCATTGTTAGTGGCATATCTTTAATACTACAAATAATTTCAGATAACATTTTTCCAAAACTCCAATCGATAGTTTTTTCTATTTTTTTTGTCTTTTCTGGTGGGTATTCTTCAGTTTTAAAAACAGTATATAATATTGACGATAGAAAAACAAAACTTCCTATTGAGAAAGCAACTTTTACAGACATCGGAACTATACCAGCTTCTGATTCATTACTTACACCAAGCTCAGAAACGAACCATGGTAAATTACTTGCGATCCAGGTCCCAATTCCGATAATTAATGTTTGAGTTATAAATCCGTAGGTTCTTTGTTCTTCAGGAAGTTTATCTGCTACTAAAGCTCTGAAAGGTTCCATTGAAATGTTTATTGAAGCATCTAATACCCATAATAGACCTGCAGCAATCCAAAGAGTAGGAGAGTGAGGCACTATAAATAACGCAATAGAACTTAAAATAGCGCCTATAAGAAAATACGGTCTTCTTCTTCCAAATTTGGGATGCCATGTATTATCACTGAGATATCCTACTATTGGCTGTACAATTAGACCCGTCAGTGGTGCTGCTATCCAGAGTAGTGGAATACTTTCTTGCTCAACGCCAAGGGTTTGAAATATCCTTGACATAAAACCTCCCTGTAATGCGAAACCGAATTGAATTCCAAGGAATCCAAAACTCATGTTCCATATTTCCCAAAAACTTAATTTTTTTTTGTTCATTATCGTTAAAAAACGATAAGCGTGGCTTATCAAATTAATAAATAATGAGAAGTAGATTTATTAAATTGATGTTCAAATATATATATATATTTTTAAATGATAAATAAAAAATACATTATATAAATCTACTATAACGTTGTAGTGTTAATATTTATTTTGATGATTCTCTGCTAGTTATTGAAGTTTCAATAATTTTTGTTTGATAAGGAATGTTATTGGTGTTATTCAATCTTTCAATCAATAACTTGCATGCCTGCTTTCCAATTTTCTCTCCATTTTGATCAACTGTTGTCAAAGATGGATCTGAAAATCTAGAGATAACACCATCTGTAAATCCAATGACGCCAACTTCCTCAGGAATCTTTATGTTGTTTTTCTTTAAAACCTTTAGAGCAGATGCCGCATAAATTTCATTTACTGCAAAAATACCATCAATGTTACTTTTTAGTTTAAGCACTTCGTTTATTCTCTCTTCAATATTATGAAGTTCTTCCTCTGTACTTTTTTTATCTTCAACCTTAATAATTAGATCAGTGTCAAGCTCAATATTGTTTTCCTTGAGTGCTTGAATATAACCAGTCGTTCTTAAATTACCAACACTCACGTAATCTTCGGTTGTTATTAATAATATTGATTTTCTACCGTTTTGGATAAGATGATTTGTTGCTTTTTTAGCACCTTCTACATCATCTATAATAACTTTATCACAATACACATTACTGCTTATCCTATCGAACAATATTATAGGTATATCTAAATCAATTGTTTCATTAATATGATAAAAATCTTGTTTAAGTAATGTCTCTTTTGATAGAGAAATAATCAATCCATCAATTTGTCCATCTACGAGTGTTTCAATATTTATTACCTCTTTCTCAAATGATTCATTTGATAAACTTATAATAACATTATAGCCCTTTTTTTTGGCAAATTTTTCAATACCTATAATAACCTTTGCAAAAAAATAATGAACCATCTCAGGAATGATAACTCCAATAGTTTTTGTTTTGCGATTTTTTAAACTTAATGCTACATTGTTTGGTTTGTAGTTATAAAGTTTTGCATAAGCTTGTATTTTAGTTTTAGCATCAATTCCGATCTCCGGACTATTTTTTAAAGCTTTTGAAACTGTAGATATTGAGTAGTTAAGTTCTTTAGCAATCTGTTTAAGAGTAATTCTTTTCTTCATTAATTCTATAAATTTTACACTCTTTTTTTACTAAATTAATAATAAACTAGCACTCAAATTGAGAATTAACTAAAAAAAAACTTATTAACACTATAACGTTGTAGTTATTTAACTACAACGTTATAGTTAGTTTTACTATTTACAGTATTTAAAATGCGCTGTATAATTAGTTAAATTAGTAAAGAGAAGTAGATTTTTAATTTAATAACTAACAATAATGAAAATCTTAAGAAATATTTATGTTTTATTGCTTTGCATGTTCATAACGAACTCATATGCACAGCAAATAGTTACAGGAAATGTTTCGGATCAAGATAACAACCCACTCCCCGGAGTCGCAGTTGTTATCGATGGAACGACAACAGGAACAGTAACTGATTTTGATGGTAATTATTCTATTACCGTTCAAGATGGACAGATTCTTGTCTTTTCATACTTAGGATATGAATCTCAACGAATTTCAGTTGATGGTTCAACTCTTAATGTGATTTTAGCAGAGTCTAGTTCACAATTAGAAGAAGTTGTTGTTATTGGATATGGAACAGCACAGAAGAAAGATTTAACAGGTGCTGTTGATCTAGTAACACCAGAAGACTTCAATAAAGGATCAGCTGTTAATGCCCAACAATTAATTCAAGGAAAGGTTGCAGGAGTTTCTATCGTTTCTAACGATGGAGCGCCAGGAGCTGGATCTAATGTTTTAATTAGAGGTATAGGTTCTTTAAATTTAAATTCTAATCCACTTTATGTTGTCGACGGCTTGCCGTTAGATGCAGGTGGAGTAGGAGGTTCTAGAAATCCTCTTAACGTTATCAGTCCAAATGATATACAGTCTATCAGTATCTTGAAGGATGCTTCAGCAACTGCAATTTATGGATCAAGAGCTGCAAATGGTGTGGTTCTTATTACAACTAAAAAAGGAAAGTCAGGTGAATTTAAGTATACTTATTCAGCTAGACAATCTTTTTCTAAGCCTGTAGATTATGTAGATGTTTTAACAGCAGCTGAAATGAAAGATGTGATAAGATTTACTGGGTCAGCAGCTGAAAGATCTCTATTAGGAAATTCTAATACAGATTGGCAAAGAGAGATTTATGAAAACGCTATGTCTAATACCCAATCCTTTTCTGCAGTTGGTGGTTTAGGAGATATGCCATTTAGAGGAAGTGTTTCATATACTAATCAAGAAGGTATTCTTAAAGGTGATAAATTTGAAAGAATATCAGCAAGCACTAGCTTTTCTCCATCATTCTTAGATGGTGATTTAAGAGCAAATGTAAATTTAAGGTTTGTAAACACACAAAATAATTTTGCAAATAGAGGTGCAATCGGAAGTGCTGTATTTTTTGATCCAACAAAACCGGTTTATGACCCAGGTTCGCCATACGGAGGATATTACACTTGGCTTGAAGCTGATGGAACTAAACTTGCTTTATCACCGGTAAACCCAATGGCTTTACTTGAATTAACAAATGATACATCAGACGTCAATAGGCTAATTGCAAATATTAAACTTGATTATGACGTTTTGGATAATTTAACTGCAACAGTGAATGCTGGTTATGATTATGCAAGTGGTGATGGTAGTAATATAGTTGATAAAAATATGCCAAATGATGGTACTGGATTTAATGGTAGCTCTAACAGATATGGAAATAAAACTACTAACCAGTTGTTTGATGCATATCTAAATTATTCAAACAGCTTTGGAGATTTAAATCTGTCAATGACTGCTGGACACTCATACCAAAGTTTTGAATACGATAATACTGCATCTAACTACAGTGAATATCTTAACGAAGATGGTTCTATCAATTCTGACAACTCAATAAATCAAGATTTTATTGATACATCAAAAAATGTTTTACTTTCTTATTTCGGAAGACTTAATTTATCTTTTGATGAAAGATATTTATTAACTGCAACGTATAGAGCTGATGCTTCATCAAAATTACCTAAAGATGATAGATGGGGACATTTTATCTCTGCTGCTATTGCATGGAATATTCATAATGACATCAATTTAGATGGAGTTTTTGATATTCTAAAGTTAAGAGTTGGTTATGGTGAAGTTGGAAATGTTAATGGATTAGGTGATTATAATTTCTTAACAAGATATGTAAAGAGTAATAATCAAGGACTTTATGGTTTTGGAACACAGTTTTATACAACATATAGACCAGAGCCAATTAATAAGGATCTAAGATGGGAAGTTGGTCAAACAACAAATATTGGGCTTGATTTTGATTTTTCAGAATTTAGTCTTAGTGGTTCGGTAAATGCTTATATCAAAGAAACTAATGACTTAATTGCTACTGCTGTTGTAGACCCATTTACAAACTTTGGAACAACACTAGATGCAAACATTGGAGATATGGAAAATAAGGGAATTGAATTAGTTTTAAATTCTACTCTTGTTGATAAAAACGATTTCTCATTTAATGTGAGTTATAATGTAGCGTTTAATGATAATAAAATTTTACGTTTAGTTAATGAACAAAATGTTGGTGATATTGGGTTTGGTAACGCTTTACAAAGACACCAAGAGGGTAAATCTCCTTATGCTTTTTACACTTACAAACAAATTTATAATACTAAAGGGAATCCAATTGAGGGAGCATTTGCAGATCTTAATGGAGATGGGATCATAAACAACAATGATAGATATTTTTACAAAGATCCATATGCAGATGTATTAATGGGGTTAACTTTAAGTTTTGAATATAAAAACTTTGATATCACTTCAGTTTCTAGAGCTAGTTTAGGAAATTATGCTAGTAATAGAATGGAAGCTGCATCAAATTATACTCAAATTACAAACTTAAATAGATTGTCTAATGTTCACAGAAGTTATCTAGACACTAGATTAACTGTTTTTTCTGATAAAAATAATGTCAGTGATCATTATGTACAAAATGCATCATTCTTCAGAATGGATAATATAACTGTTGGATATACAATTGATAATTTTATAGACAACTATCCTTTAAGATTATATTTAACTGGTGATAATTTGTTTACAATAACAAAATATAACGGTATTGATCCTGAAATAACAGGAGGTATAGATAGTAATTTTTATCCTAGAGCAAGAACAATTGCTTTTGGGCTAGATTTAAATTTTTAAGAAATAAAGATGAAAAACTTTAAATATTTATTAATTATTGCTTTGACATTTTATGCATGTCATGGTGATTTAGATCAAAATCCTACAGACCCAGATTTATTTACTGAGGTTCAGGTTTACAGTAGCTCTCAAGAAGCGAAAAGTGCTTTAGCTAAGGTTTATGCGAGTTTTGCTTTAACTGGTCAGCAAGGACCTGCTGGTCAACCAGATATTGATAATAGCATTATTGATGAAGGATTTTCACAGTTTACAAGAGTGATGTATACTCTTAATGAATGTTCAACTGATACTGCTGTTGTAGGATGGGGTGACCCAGGTTTACCTAACATACATGAAATGTCTTGGGATGTTAACAATCCTTGGACAAAAGGAATGTATTTTAGACTAGCACAGGCTGTCTCTTTTGCAAATTCTTTTATAGAAAATGCTGAAGAGCTAGCAGTATCTGATCCTGAAACAGGTTTTATGATTCAGGAAGCAAGATTTCTAAGAGCATATGCATATTATCAGTTAATGGATATGTTTGCTAACGTTCCAATAGTAACAAAATTGACTACTGAACTTCCACAGCAAAATACCAGGGAAGAGGTTTTTAATTTTGTTGATTCTGAGCTAAAAGATTTAACTTCTACATTGCCATCTTCTGGTGCTAATGAGTATGGAAGAGTAGATCAAACTGCTGCACATGCATTATTATCTAGATTATATTTAAATGCTTCAGTATATGCTGGTAGAGATATGTATCAAGAAGCATCGGCATCAGCTCAAGCTGCAATTTCTGGTGCTTATTCTATTAACACCAATGATGCGAATGGAAACGGAAATGCATACGATGAATTATTCTTAGCAGACAATAACACTAATGGTGCTCAAAATGAATTTATTTTTACTGTACAATTCGATGGTTTAAAAAGTCAGTCTTGGGGAGGTTCAACCTTTGCAGTACATGCTCCAATTGGAGGTAGTATGAACCCATCAGATTTTGGAGTCAATGGTGGTTGGGGAGGCTTAAGAACAACTAAAGGTTTAGTTGATAAATTTTCTTATTCTATCACTGCACAAAATGGTGACGGTCATCCTGTTGCATGGTCTGATGCTAGAGCTATGTTTCATACTGATGGTCAAAACTATGAGATGGCTAAAATTGGACCATTTAAAGAAGGTTATGCTGTAACAAAGTTTAAAAACATCAATAGTGCTGGTGGTGCTGGAGCTGATTCTTCAGGAAATCATGTTGATACAGATTTAGCTATTATCAGACTTGCTGAAGTTTTACTTAACTATGCAGAATCCTATGTTAGAGGTGGAGCTGGTGATGCCTCAACTGCTGCAGGTTATATAAATCAATTAAGATCACGTGCTTCAGCTCCAAATATTAATTCTTCAGATCTTTCTGTTGATTTAGTAATGGATGAGAGAGCAAGAGAGTTGTACTGGGAAGGTCATAGAAGACCCGATTTAATTAGAGACAATAAATTTGTCACATCATCTTATCTATGGCCATTTAAGGCAGGTGCTGCAAATGGAATGGCTACAGATGAATTTAGAAGAATTTTTCCTATCCCAGAGGATGTGATTCTTGTAAACCCAAACATTAAACAAAATCCAAATTATTAATCATGAAAATAATGTATAATATTTTTAAGAAAATTATGATTGCTTCCTTAATGATGGTTGCAATTGTGTCTTGCGACAACGAAGATTATTTAATCTTTACTGCCGTAAACGAAAAGGAAGTAAAGTTTCAAAATGAATTTCTTCCTGTATATAAACTATCTTCTGCTACTGCATCAAATGTGGCTGAAAGATTAGTTTGGAATGAGCCTGATTTTGGTGCTCCAGCTACTATTACTTATGTTGTTGAAATTTCTACATCATCTAACTTTAGTAGTATAGCAATGAGCTCAGGTGATTTATCTTCAAATCATTTGGCTCTGTCTGTTAAAGATTTACTTGGTATAGCTGAAACTCTAGGATTAGATGAAGACGGTAGTACTACAAATGCTGATGGATCTCCAAATAACGCTGCAACTCTACATGCTAGAGTGAGTGCTTATGCTGGAACTACATCTACTGGTGCAAATCCTTCATCAACTACATCAAAATCAGCAACTATAAATATTGAACTATTAGAAACAGCTGGTTGTCAAGAGCCTGTGTTAAGTACATGGGGACTTGTTGGAAGTGCTGTTAATGGATGGGGAGGTATTTCAAGAGGTTTTGCTGCTTCGAATGATATAGAAATGTTTGAAGTTGGTGATAATCTTTACCAAGCTTATGCTACACTACTAGACGGTGAATTTAAATTCAGAAAAGATGGTGCTTGGGCGGAAAACCTTGGAGATAATGGTGCTGATGGTTCACTTGAGGGTGGAGGAGCTAATATTGCTGCATCTGCTGGAACTTATTTAGTAACTTTAGATTTATCAGAGAACACTTACAGTGTTGGTGCTGTCACTACTGATATCTGGGGCATTGTTGGAAGTGGTGTTACAATCCAAAAAGATGACGGATCTGGTTCCGTTGCTGAGTGGGGTGGTGGTGCTGCTGACACAAAATTCTTACCAGACCCCTGTAATGATGGTATTTTTATGCTTCAAGGAGTTAAGTTAAAAAATGGTGAAATTAAATTTAGACAAGATGATGCTTGGGGTGTGAATTTAGGTGATAATGGTGCTGATGGTACTCTTGAAGGAGGAGGTGCTAATATTGCAGTTACTGATGGAACTTATGATATAGTTTTAGATGTAGCAAATAATACTTACACTTTAACTAAAAAATAATTTGTTGATTTTAGTTTACAAAAATGGATCACTTAAAAAAAAGTGGTCCATTTTTTTTTAAATTAAACACATGAAATATTTAATATTATTATTGTTATTTTTCTCATGTACAGTTGAGGATAAACCGATTGTTTTTGATAAGCTTGAAGTTAATAAGGCTATTGATAAGTATGTTGAAAATGAATCTTTAGCTGTTCTCCACGTTTATTTAGAAAAGCTAGATGGTACACCTTTGTACTCAAATTCTAGACAAGATTTTAGTTACATTGGAAATTTTGTTGATGAAAACACATGGTTTAGAATATGGTCAATGTCAAAAATTGTTACAATTTCACTGGCAATGGACTTAATTGAAGACGGTGTAATAAGTTTAAATGATGATGTTGCTAATTATATTCCAGAATTTAAAAATTTAAAAATTGTTAAGGGTCCAAATGGTGAGAAGCTAAATCATTGGGATGATATATCACTTTGTCCACTAACTGAGGTCCAAGAAGATTATAAAATGACAGTAAGTGATTTAATCAATCATAAAGCAGGTTTTTATTATTCTACAACTAAAACAAATTGTTTAAATGAATTAATAGCTTCTAAAAATTTAGCTACGTCTGTTGATACAAATGATATGATTAATAGACTTTCAGACCTTCCGCTAATTCAAATTCCTGGTGAAAAGTTTTATTACGGTTTAAATACAACTATTTTAGGTTTTGTACTTGAAAGGGCTACTGGAAAAACATTAAGGCATCTTCTAAAGGAGAGAATCCTTGACCCCTTTGGAATTGAAGGTATTGATTACGTAAAAAATGATAGTATAAAATTATTGCCTGTATTTTCTGGTGTTGATAAATCAGTTAGACCTGCAAATCAAGGTGAATTAGATATTTTTGGTCAAGATGTTCCGAACTATGAACCAGAAAATAAATTGTTTTTAGGTGGTGAAGGAATGATTGCTACCACAAATGGTTATGCAGATTTTCTTAGGATTTTATTAAACAATGGAAAACTTAATGGTGTAAATTTTTTAAAAAAATCAACAATCAAGGAGATGTCAAGTCCACATACTCAAATTGATAATGAATATGGATATAATGGGTATAATTTATGGGTAACAAGTGACAAACATATAGAAGATGGAACTGGTGATGAAGGTTTATGGACTGGAGGAGGATATGAGGGTACGCATTTTTGGATAGACAGGAAAAGAGGATTTGTTGGGTTAATTATGACTCAGATTTTTAGTCCAAACAAGATTGCAGCTAATAAAGAAAATGACATAAGAGGTTTAATTTATAAAGAAATTTTTAAGAATGAAAAATAAAATACTTGTAATATTATTATTAATATTTTCTCTTTCTTATTCACAACAAATTGAAAGAATAGAGCCTCCTTTTTGGTGGGAAGGTTTTAAAAATACATCACTACAATTGTTGGTTTATGGTGAAAACATTTCAAACTTGGATTTCAATATTAAATCTGATATTGTTGAACTTATTTCTGTTGAAAAAGCAGAAAATCCAAATTATATTTTTTTAAACATAGAAGTTAATGATAAAGGAATAAGTGGTGATTTTGATATAGATTATGGAGGAAAAAGTATTAAATATAATATCAACAAAAAAGAACTAGATTCTGATAGGCACTTCGGATTTGATACTAGTGATGCGTTATGTTTGATAACTCCTGATCGTTTTATTAATGGTGATTATAGTAATGACAATCATCCTGATATGCTTGAAAAAGCTAGCAGAGGACCATGGGGAAGACATGGTGGTGATTTAAAAGGAATTAATGATAATTTAAACTATCTAATTGATTTAGGTTATACAGCCATATGGTTAAATCCTATTTTAGAGAACAATATGGTTAAATCATCTTATCATGGATATTCTACAACTGATTATTACAAAGTAGATCCAAGATTTGGCACAAACGAAGAATTTAAGACTTTAACAAAGAAAGCAGATGAAATGGGAGTCAAAATGGTAATGGATATTATTCCTAACCACTCAGGAAGTGAACATTGGTTTGTTAAAGATCCACCTTTTTCTAACTGGTTAAATTTTAACAATTCTTACTCTCAAACCACCCATAGAAGAGAAACCGTTCAAGACATACATGCAAGTGAATATGATAAAAAACATTTTAATGATGGTTGGTTTGTTGAAACTATGCCTGATTTAAACCAGAATAATAAGTTTATGTCAACCTATCTAATCCAAAATGCAA
>JADHMR010000067.1 GCA_016779945.1 Bacteroidia bacterium
GAGTTTAATTGATATATTACACAACGAAGAAAAATTATTTTAATCATGGCTGTTCTAGTTTATGCTGAAAGTGACAACGGAAATTACAAAAAATCGAGTTTTGAGGCAATATCATATGGTCGAGATTTAGCTGACCAACTTAGTACCACATGTATTGCCATATCAATTGGAAACAAAGGTTCTGAAAATTTAGGTCAATACGGTGCTCACCAAGAAGTAAATATTAATGGAGATCTTTACCAATCATTTAATCCAAATGTTCACGCCAAAGCCATTAGTGAGATAGCTAATCAATGTGATTGTCAAATTATAGTTTTTTCACAAACATACTCAGGTAAGTCAATTGCCCCTATTTTAGCTGTAAAACAAGATAGTGCTATTGTTACCGGTGTAATTGGGTTGGCAGACACATCAGGTGGTTTTAAAGTCAAAACAACAGCGTTTTCAAACAAAGCAGTAGCACATGTTCAGGTTAATCAAACAAAAAAAACATTAACGATTATCCCCAATTCATACCAGATCAATTCTTACGATCAGACCGCTGAAGTATTACAACTAGAAGTCAACGTTTCTGAAAATGACGCTAATACAAAAATTGTCAAAACACAAAAAGAAACGGGGAAAGTAGCGTTAACAGAAGCAGAACTGGTTATTTCTGCAGGTAGAGGATTGAAAGGAGCAGAAAACTGGAATCTTGTTGAAGATTTAGCAGACGCATTAGGTGCTGCTACGGCATGTTCAAAACCAGTAAGTGACATGGAATGGAGACCCCATAGCGAACATGTTGGTCAAACAGGTATAACGATCAAACCAAACTTATATATAGCAGCTGGTATATCAGGAGCTATACAACACTTAGCTGGAGTTAGTAGTAGTAAAGTTATTTGTGTTATTAATACCGACCCAGAAGCACCCTTCTTCAAAGCTGCCGATTATGGTATAGTTGGAGATGCATTTGATATTCTGCCTCGGTTGACCAAACGAATAAATGAATTAAAAAGTTAGGTCAAATTTTTTAACAATCCGAATAGCGTTATTAAATTTTGGGAGATAGAATAAAATTAAATATCATTGGGCTTACCTCAAGTCATTCGCAAAGAAATAGTTACACACTAATTTTAGGTGAAGAGAATGGGGAGTTGAAGCTCCCAATTGTAATTGGAGGATATGAAGCACAATCTATTGCCTTGGTTATCGAAGGTTTGAAACCACAAAGACCATTAACGCATGATTTGATAAGCAACTTTTTCTCTCAATTTGGCATAATACTTAAAGAAGTAATTATTAACAAACTAGTAGAAGGGGTATTTTTCTCAACCTTAGTTACCGAAAAGGACAACAAAATACAAAATATTGATGCACGCACAAGCGATGCTATTGCTCTTGCATTAAGAATGAAATGTCCTATATATACCTACAAGTCCATCCTTAATGATGCAGGTATTCAGTATGAAGAAAATGATACAGAGGGTGAAGAAAAAGAGGAAATCATTGAAGATGAAAACACACCAGTGGTTTCCAATTATTTAAATCAACTCTCTCTTAAAGAACTAGAAGCTGAATTGGAAAAAGCAATAAAAATTGAAGATTATGTCCGGGCAGCTTTATTAAGAGATGAAATAAAAATAAGAAAATAGTCTAGCCCTCTTTAAGTTTCAGCAGTAATTTTTGAAGTAAAACTACCTGTTCATTAAGTTGATTGTGCTGTAATTCTACATTGTTTTTTAAGCGTTTAATTTGTTGATCTAGCTCATCAAACTTATTTGAATTATCCTTAGATTCAAACATGCTACCCTGTCCAAATATTAGCCATTTAGCATTTACATTATTAAAAGCTTTCAAAATTTGTTCGACTGTTGTTAAACTAACTTTATTTCTTCCAGAACTTATGTGAGAGAGTATAACAGTACTTATTCCGGTTGCTTCAGAAAATGCTGCTTTTGATACGGAGGTTTTTTCGATTAACTGAACAACTCTTTTATTGATACTCATAATTATTAACAAATGTAAATTACATTTACAAATGTTAAATTAACAAATGTTAAGTATTTTTTTATTTGATATATTTATTCACCTAAATATCACTTTATATATGCGACTTAAATAATTGATTAATAAGTGTTTATAAATTAAATATTAACAATCATTAACATCCAGACAAATTGTCTAATTTCGTGAAGATAAAAAGAATTTTAAATTTGTGATACATTAATAAATCCATGAAAAAACAAAACATAATAGTACTATCTAGCATCATATTAGTACTGGTTGCAATGCGATCGATTTTTAATATACCTAATTTCAACCCTATTGGTGCAATTGCTTTGATGGGTGGTATTTTATTTCATAAAAAATCAACTGCATTTTTGGTTACAATTGGAGCGTTATTTCTTGGAGATGTCATATTAGGTCTCTCCTCTCCTATTTACATTGATTATATGTTTTCAACAACATTCCTTTTTGTTTATGTTGCTTTCTTACTTACGATTCTGCTTGGTACAGCTTTAAAAAACAGAGCCAGTTTAATGACTATATCCCTTGGAAGCGTTGTAAGTGCGATACTATTTTTTCTAATAACCAATGCGGGTTCATGGCTTGCTTTAAATTACGATAGAAGTTTATCAGGACTAATGAGTGCCTACAATGCTGGAATTCCTTTTTTTAGAGCCACTCTTGTTAGTCAACTCTTATTTAGCTTGGGTATATATATAATTTACAACCTAGCTACTCAAAGAAAAACTTCTTTGGCATAACTGATAACTACCTTAGAATTCCTGGATAATCATTCCAGATCTCAACTTGGGCTCAATGTAAGTGGACTTTGGTGGTAGAGTTTTATTGTCATCTGATATACGTCTCACATCACTGAAATCACAAGGTTTGTTAGTAATCGCTATTTTGTAAATATCATTATCTATAAGATTGCATAATTCCTTCTCACCTTTTGTATAGGGATGAAATGCAATTTGAGAATCTGTTCGGCTATCGTTTATACCAAAAACATTTTTGATAATTTCCTTTTCTATGATTTCTACATCTAAGAGACCACCAGCATTACTTTTATATTTTAACCGATACCACTCCTTATCAATATATAAACCAAAGTTTTCTTTTTCTATTACGTCATACACAGTATCAAGTGACTTGACAATGTTAAAATTTTCAGATAATCTAAGGATTAAACTATCTTTATCTATTGAAGATATCGGTTTGATTAACCGATGAAATGGTGAAATTTTTAATTGATCCTCAGCAACAACAAAACACATGGTCTTATCATTTTTATAATTCAAAGTTGATTGATTGAATTTTTCTGCAGAAGCACTTCTATGATGACCATCGGCTATATATAAACTATCAATTTTTTCAAACTCATTTGATAGTTTTTTAATTTCATCAGGATCAGCTATTTTCGAAACACGATGAGTTTTACCGTCTGGTGAACTAAACGAATAAAGGGCGTCTTTTGAAAATTCATCAAAAGAGAGGCTTCCTTTAAAAGCTAGCAATGTAGGCTCTCCAAGTACCTTGGCTGTTTTAAACATCTCAACTAAATATTGCAATCTATTTGGTCTGATCTCTTCGTGCCTTTTAATTTTATTATTTCTGTAATCCTCAACAGAATAAAGAGCTATTATACCACTAAATGTGTCACCATTTTCCAATACCTGCTCGTAATAATAAAATGAATCCTCCATTTCTTTTACCAAAACTCCTGAATTCTTCATTGACCTAATATAATTCAAAGCAAACGGCAAAAACTTTTCTGGAGACTGATACGATCCTGTGTGCCTTAAGTGACTTTTGGTCACGTGATGAAAGCTATAAGGATTTTTCTGAATTTCACGAACTAAATCATCTTTCCTAGTAAAATCAGATGATTTTGCTGTTACATTGTCAATGAAATCAGCATGAGGTCTTAGAGCTTTAAATGGATATAGTCTTGGCATTTAACTAAAAAAGTCAATGACACTTTGAGCCAACTCCAACCCAACTCTTTCTTGAGCTTCCTGCGTACTTGCACCAATATGAGGACTAAGCCCGACGTTATCCATTCTTAATAATCTTTCATCAGTTGGTGGTTCATTTTCAAAGACATCTGTTGCTACATATTTAACCTTTTGAGAACTAATAGCTTCAATCAGTGCGTTCTCGCTTATTGTTCCTCCTCTTGCACAATTGACAATACCAACACCATCTTTCATCTGATTAAATTCCTCACTATCTAGTACATACCCTTGACCACCTGGAATGTGCAAACTAATAAAATCAGATTGAGCTAAAACATCCTCTTTAGTGGTTGTCTTAACGTTTATTTTATGCTTAAAATCATAAGACGGATGAATATTTAGAGAAACTTCTCCTTCATCAATGTATGGATCAAAAGCAATAATTTTCATTCCACACCCTATTGCAATGGATGCGGTTTCTTTTGCTATTCTACCAAAACCTATCAAACCTAAAGTTTTACCTTCTAGCTCAATTCCTTTACTTGCTGTTTTTTTAAGTGATTTAAAATCATTAACACCATCGAGTGCCATTTTTTTATTCACCATTGGTAATGATCTTACAATTCCAAATAAATGAGCAATGGCTAATTCAGCAACCGATCGAGTAGATGCAGATGGCGTGTTATAAACAGCCAATCCTTTTTCTTTGGCATAAGATACATCAATATTATCCAGACCTACCCCACCTCTGCCGATAAGCTTTATGTTTGGAGATTGGTCTATCAATTCCTTTCTAACTTTTGTAGCACTTCTTACCAAAATAGCGTCATAGTTATTCAGCTTGGACGACAATTCATCTTGAGGTATAGAATTTGTGTCAACTTCATGTCCTGCATCTTTGAGCAACTCTATCCCTTTGGGGTGCATCCCATCATTAACTAATATCTTCATTTGGTTATTTATTTAAAATTTCTCATTACATCAACTAATACTTTCACGCTTTCTATACGCATAGCATTGTACATACTTGCTCTGAAGCCACCCACACTTCTGTGACCTTTTAAACCGCTTATGTTTGCTTCATTACATGCATTCAAAAAAGCATCATTTAAGCGTTCCTCTTTCAAAACAAACGTAGCATTCATTATTGATCGGTCCTCTACTGCAGTTGTACCCTCAAACATATCATTTTGATCTATTTCAGAGTAGATTAAATCTGCTTTAAGATTATTATAGTTTTCAATCTCCTCCAAACCTTGTCCGTCAATCCATTTTAGCGTTTGAAGACATCCATAAACTGCAAAAACAGATGGAGTGTTAAACATGGATCCTTTGTTTATATGGGTGTTATAATCCAGCATGGTAGGAATGTGTCTGGATACTTGATTTAATATTTCTTTTTTGACAACAACCAATGTTGTACCAGCGGGCCCCATATTTTTTTGAGCACCTGCATAAATCAAACTGAATGCTGAAAAATCTATCTTTCTGCTAAAAATATCCGAACTCATATCGCAAATCATAGGTACTGGACTATCCGGAAAGTTTTGCATTTGAGTTCCAAAAATGGTGTTATTTGAAGTACAATGAAAGTAATCATTATCAGACCCTATCGTATAATCTTTGGGTATATAATTGAAATTTTTATCAGCAGAGCTTGCTAATTCATTAATAGCACCGTAGTGTTTAGCTTCTTTAATTGCTTTGGTAGACCAAGTACCTGTATTAAGATAAGCTGCTTTGTTCTCAAGCAAATTCATAGCTACCATTAAAAACTGGGAACTAGCACCACCTTGCAGATACATTACTTCATAATCATCGCCAATATTCATTAATTTTTTGACTAAGCTCTGAGCTTCATCCATTACATTCACAAATTCTTTGCTTCTGTGTGAAACTTCAATTAATGATAGATTAGTTCCTGAAAAATTTTGGAGTGCATCAGAGCAGTTTTGGATGACTTCTTGAGGGAGTATGGCTGGTCCTGCAGAAAAATTGTGAATTTGTTTCATAAAAAATATATTGTGGCAAAACTATTTAATTCTTGTTATTTGCACTCAACGTTTCGTGAAACTTAAAAGAAAAATAACATATCTTATAAAAGTTCTTGATAATTTTCTTGATGTAAGACTTAAGAATGTTAGTTTACCGGGATTTCATGGTAAAAGTATCTATCATGTCAGTAAATTCTTTTTTTATGGTCTTTTTGAAGAAGATTTGAATCTGAGAGCATCATCTCTAGCATTTAATTTTTTCATCGCCATTTTCCCTTTGATTATCTTTTTATTTACACTCATTCCGTATTTTCCAATCGACAATTTAGATGTTCTTATAACAGACTTTATTCAAAAATTACTTCCACAAAATGCCTTTGAGTTTATTAATGAAACAATCCAAGATATCCTGAAAAATCAAAATGCAGGTCTCCTATCCTTTGGTTTCATTGCTGCTCTGTACTTCTCAAGCAATGGATTTGCAAGCTTACTTGCAGCTTTCAATTCAGGAATTAACGCTAAAATGCAACGGAATTGGTTCGATATTCGGCTAAAAAGCATCCTACTTCTTGTATTAGTAATATCTCTTTTAGTGGTAACAATTGCTTTATCGTTATCATTTAACTACAGTTTTAGTGCACTTGAGAACCAAATAAAAATCAATGAGACCTCATCAGACCTCATGTTGAAAATAGTTGAATATGCACTTACTATTTTTCTAGTATACTTTACGTTTAGCTCCATTTATTATTTTGGATCAAATAAGGGATCTAAATGGCGATTCTTCTCAGCCGGAAGTACGGTTGCAACTATATTAAGTATTATATCTACTTATGGGTTCAGAGTTTATGTTGAAAATTTTGATTCATACAATAAACTTTATGGATCGGTCGGAACACTTCTTGTTATAATGATACTTATCTATGTAAACTCATTTGTTGTATTGATTGGCTTTGAACTGAATCGAAGCATCGATAAAGCGATTTGATACATTACCCTTTATGATAAAAAAAAGTCCCCGCTTTTAGGCGAGGACAATTGTTTTGCGGAGAGGGAGGGTTTTGAACCTAACTCTCCAATATGCTCAATATCAGTTATTTACGAGAACTCTTTTCGCTAAGTCAACCCGCTAAGCAACCCAATCGGCCGCGGAGGGCATTTCGCCCAATTGCTTGACTTAACTAGACAAATATAATGGATTTTTGCCGAAGGTTCTTTTCTCGTTTCTTAGAAACCCATCCTATTCCCTTACTCCACTTCATCAACCTTGGAATCAGGAATCCATTACCAAGGGAAATCTGGAATGACAGGGGAAGGATTCCATTCACTCCAGTAGTTTCCTTGGAGCGAACTGGGCTTACGAAACGTTTCAAACACTTACTTGCGTTTACAACCGACTAATGGCTTGCTCTATTGTTTACTTCGGGCTCTAGTCCATTTAATCATGAACAACGAACGTATCACCCAGATCAAACCTTGCGGCTGCGAACGTGGCTGTGAACACATCCTTATTTCTATTACCGAAGAGCTAATGATTCACAAATCTGAACTTCAAGATTTTCTTGAATTGTACGACTACCACGGTAAATCTCACACTTAAATCGAAGGTCGCCACAGAGCGGCCTTTTTTAATACTTCAACACATTCTCAGACATATAGGGTCAAAATTTCGACAAATGCAGTTTTTAATGGTTATGACTTGTAAGGATTGATTCACTTGGTCGATTAAGAGCCTCAACCGATCAAGCGGAATCAAGCCCACTGCCCTGAATGACAAGCCTTTAAAGTGAAGTTGTTCAGGGATTTTTTGACTCCGTGGGGAGGGTTCAATAAACATCTTTATAAAAGTAGTTAGGCACAAGGCTGTGGGATTACGCAAAAAGTATTCAACTATCGCCAATTTGAATACATCTACACCTTAATTGTGCTCTATTTTTGTATCATAACTAATTTAAAAAAGAAAAAAATGAACATTGATAAATCAAAACCCGTGTTGGTAACAGGAGCAAATGGTTATGTTGCAAGTTGGTTAGTAAAAAAACTATTGGATGAAGCTATCACCGTTCACGCAGTGGTAAGAAATCCGAATGATGAAAAGAAAATTGCCCACCTGAAAGAAGCCGCTGAAAATGCAAAAGGGAACCTCAAATTCTTTGCAGGCGACTTATTGAAACCGGGCTCTTACAAAGCAGCTATGGAAGACTGCGAATTAGTTTACCATACAGCCTCACCTTATACTCTTGATGTGAAAAATCCACAGAAAGAATTAATAGAACCTGCAGTAAACGGTACTGAGAATGTATTGAATTCAGCCAAAGAAGTTAGCTCTGTAAAAAGAGTAATAGTTACCAGTAGTTGTGCAGCTATTTATACAGATGCTATTGATACCGTAAATGCACCAGGAGGAAAGCTTACGGAGGAGGTTTGGAATACAACCGCTTCATTAGATTACCAGCCCTATTCTTTGTCAAAAACCTTGGCAGAAAAAAAAGCCTGGGAGATAACTAAATCACAAAATAAATGGGATTTGGTAACAATCAATATGCCTCAAGTTTTTGGTCCACCCTTAAATCCACACAATACAACTTCGGAAAGTATAAACATATTGAAAATGCTGGGTGATGGACAATTAAAAATGGGGGCTCCGCGTATGGGAATTGGAGTAGTTGATGTGAGAGATGTTGCAGAGGTACACTATAGAGCAGGCTTCACCCCAGAAGCTAAGGGTAGATATATTACCTCAGCACACGAAACAGATTTATTGGAAATGGCCGAAGTTTTAGTACCTAAGTATGGAAATAAATTTCCTTTGCCTAAACAAGCAATGCCCAAGTGGTTACTAATGTTGGTAGGTCCAATGGCGAATAAACTTTTTAGTAGGCGATTCATTAAAAACAATGTAAATATCCCTTGGCGAGCAGACAACTCAAAAGTTAAAAAAGATTTGGGAATGACATTCAAACCATTACAAGAAACAATGGAAGATTCTTTCCAAGTATTAATTGATGTAGGAATTTTAAAAGCTAAATAATAATGATATGGATTTTATAGAATATACAAACACTTGGGTGAAAAATGAAGTTACTCAAGGTCGAATAATGATAGGCATAGGAGTGTTACTTTTAATTGCTTTTATTGGAATTATTAAGAGTCAGAATGAGCTTTTAAGAGGCACATTAATACCTATGAGTTTACTTCTGGTAATCTTATTGGGTTATGGAGGATATATTTTATGTAGTCGCCCTGCTCACGCAAGAGATAGTATTGCTCTTTATCAGCAATCAGATAAAGAAGCTACTGCAAAAGAACAAACCAAACATGTAAATGACAATAAAGCTGGTAAAACACTGCTTAAAATATATCCTGTTTTAATGTTAGTTTCAATTGTTTTATTACTATTTGTTTCAGCACCCTATTTCAAAGGAATGGCAATTGGATTTGCTTTATTGTTTATTGCTACATTTTTAATTGACAGTGGTTTTGTTTCTCGGTCAGACGCTTTTTTATCATTTTTATCGAAATTGTGACTAAATTAGAGCTTAAGAAATGAAAGAAATTATAAAAATAAATACGATCTCTGAAACGCATCATTTTTTAGGTTTAGAAAAGCCAAAACATCCTTTGATATCAGTTTTACGCACTGGTGATGTGTTGCAAAATTTAGAAGTTGATAATTTAAAATATTCGTTAGATTTATATCAAATTAGCTTGAAAGATAATTGTCCTTTTACGATTGTAAACTATGGTAGAAACTCATATGATTATCAAGAAGGAACAATGGTTTTTACCGCGCCAAATCAAGTTTTAGAATTTAAGAAAACTGAAACTAACGAAGAAGACAAAGGCTGGACTTTAGCTTTTCATCCAGATTTAATACGAAAATCTGAACTTGGGAAAAAGATGGAAAGCTTTTCATTCTTTTCTTATGCTTCAAACGAAGCTTTGCATTTATCTGATGAAGAAAGAAAAACAATTACAGAAATCGTTGAGAAAATTGAAAAGGAATTTAGCAATAATATTGATGCACATAGTCAGACATTAATTATTTCAAATATAGAACTATTACTGAATTACTGTGTGCGATTTTATGACAGGCAATTTTATACCAGAACAAATCTAAACCAAGATATTACAAGTAAATTTGAGCAATTGGTAAAAGATTATTACAAGAAGGAAAGACAATTGGAATCAGGAATTCCTTCTGTTCAATATTGTGGAGAAGCTTTGAATATGTCGCCTAAGTATTTAAGCGATTTATTGCGTAAAGAAACGGGACAAAGCACACAAGACCATATTCACCAATACATTATTGAAAAAGCAAAAAATAGATTGCTTAATTCCAATGAAAGTGTGAGTGAAATTGCCTATGTATTAGGGTTTGAATATCCGCAATACTTTAGTAAAATCTTTAAGAAAAAAACAACTATGAGCCCAAATGAATATAGAAAAAGCCTGAATTAGAAAAAGCCCAGTGCCTAACAATGTGTATAGTGCATACCCTTCGGGATACGCACCATACACTAGACTTAGCCAACATTCACTGCATTAGATTATGAAGAAATTAATTAAAATATTAAAGTACCTTTTTGTTGGTCTTTTATCCATATAATTAATATTTATTATTGGAGGATTAATTGTTAAATCTCAAGGGCAATCAGAAATAAATCAAGCTTTTGTAATTAGAGATAATGCAAAAATTACTATGGACAAAAACGGAAGAAAAATAGAGTACTTTCTATATGGAAGTATTGATAAGAATGCACCTGTAATAATCAATATGCATGGTTCTGGACTTGATGGCACTTTTGAGAAAGCTGTAAATCAAAAGGCCTGTGAAGAATTAGGTGTTCGAGGTATTGCTATTTCTCTTCCAGGTGTGGGAAATACCGACATGAACAAAGGGCGAAAGGTTATTGAATGGGCTTCCGAAGATCTTCAAGCCGTTTTAGAGGCTGAAGATGTCGGTAAATTTATGATTACTGGTCATTCTCAAGGTAATCCTCATTCTATGGCTGCTGCATTCCATTACGGTAATCGAGTAATAGGTCTTGGTTTAAATGCTCCTCTTCTACCCAACGATGTTACAGAGGACATCGGAATCACTGGTGCTTTGGGATATGAAAGCCTAAAAACAACAGAAGAACTCGATAAATTTTGGAATGCCTACTGGTTTTTTGGTCTCTACCTGTATGTAGACCTTTTTGCTCCTTCTGCTCCAACACAAACATTGGTTAAAATGGGCAATAATGTAGAAAGTGATACCGCTTTAGTTGAGATGATGCGTTATACTTTTGGGCGTTCAATGATAAGGGGTTCCGCTGGAAACACATGGGAATCGGCATTGGATGTTGCTTATCTATGGGGATTTGACCCAAGGGAAGTTAATACTAAAAATATTTGTATTTGGCATGCTTCAGACGACACCGCATGTCCTCCAGAAATTGGTGCGTGGCTTGCTAAATACTTTAAAGAAAAAGGAGCCAATGTCAATTTTAAAAATGACAATATTGGGTTCAATCATATGACATTTTGCAGCAGTTATTATAGGAGAGCAGAAAATAGTATGATAAAAGTTCTTCTAGATGGTCAATACAAAGAATAAAACGTTAGCTAACACGTTGTATAGTGCATACCCTTCGGGATACGCACCATACACGGACCTTATAAGCAATTAATAAAAAGGTAAAATATAATGAGTAACTCAATATTTAGAAAAGATGGAACTGCTCAGGGGGTTGCAAAACAACGATTGTTTGAATCCCTTGCAAAACCTAAAAATCGTGTTATATATGATCCGTAT
>JADHMR010000068.1 GCA_016779945.1 Bacteroidia bacterium
TGCTATCCACAGTAGTGGAATATCATCTTTAGCAGCACCAAGCGTTTGGAAAATTCGTGACATGAATCCGCCTTGTAAGGCGAACCCAAACTGAATTCCCAAAAATCCGAAACTCATGTTCCAGATGTCCCAGAATTTTAACTGAGGCTTCTTCATATTTAAAATACTTTATTTTCCATAAACGTATAAACGAAAATGGTGCAGTTATATTTTTATAAAATATGTCCAAATGAAAATCATAATCTCTTGCGAATGCAAGACATAAATTGAAACTCATCAAAACAAAATTGAAGAAGTGTGTATGTTCTGATGGGGCTAATATAAAAATTTATGTTGAATCTCGACGAACAATTTCACACGCCACCACTTTTGTGATAGGTTTTGGTTGTTCAATTTTATTTTCAAGTCTATCAATGAGTAAGTTAGCTGCCTCAATGCCTATTTGGGTTCCGTGCTGATTAACAGTACTTAAGGGTGGTGTGGCGTATTTTGAAATTACACCATCCGTAAAGCATACAAGCGAGATATCGTTGGGGATATTCAAATTGAACTCGCGAATTACGCGCATGGCTGCTGCTGCATAAATTTCATTTACTGTAAAAATACCGTCAATTTCTGGGTTTTGCTTTAGTGCAGTCCTAAGTTCGTTTTCTAATAGTGGTAATATTATGTCGGACCGGTTTGTATCTTCGGTTTTAATAATAAGCCCATTGTTTAAGGGAATATTTGCTTCTTGAAGTGCTTTTAAATAACCTTGTGTCCGTAACCTACCTACACTGATGTAGTCCTCAGTTGTGATAAGCAAAATATTTTTCTTACCCTGATCAATTAGGTGCTTTGTGGCAAGTAGAGCGCCTTGCTCGTCATTTACAATTACTTTGTCGCAGTTAATCTCTGGTACCGTTCGGTCAAAAAGCACCACAGGCATACCTTCTTCAATGGTTTGATGGATGTGATGATAGTCTTGTTTTTTAAGGGTTTCTTTAGATAGTGACATAATAAAGCCACCTATAAGACTGTCTGCAAATGTCTCCATATTGATGACTTCCTTTTCAAAAGATTCATTGGATAGTGATATAACAACATTATAACCACGTTCCATAGCCACTTGCTCTACACCCTTAACTACCATGGCAAAGAAATGATGCACCACTTCTGGTATAATAACACCAATGGTTTTGGTTTTTTTGTTTTTTAAACTCAGCGCAATATTGTTTGGGCGATAGTTATAGAGCTTTGCAAAAGCTTGTACTTTTTCACGTGTTTCCTTACTAATTTCTGGACTGTCATGTAGCGATTTTGAAACCGTTGAAACAGATACGCCAAGCTCGGCTGCTAATTGCTTTATCGTTATCTTTTTTTTCATAAATCGCTATTTTAGGACGTGTAAATTACGGATATTATAATTCTAGGGATGTAAAAATAGTAATATAAAAGTTATTAACACTACAACGTTTTCGTGAACTTCGAAAACGTTGTAGTATGTTTTGTTCGTTTTAGAAGCAGTAATTTAACACAAACTTTACATACTTTCGTGGGTGAAGAAGTGTGTTATTTCAATCTATTAACCAAAATAAACTATATGAAAAAACAAATACAAAACGCTTTAGTTTGCCTGTTATTTATAGCCTCTTTTGGGCTGTATGCGCAGCAAACCGTAAGCGGAGTTGTTACGGATGAGTCAGGGAATCCACTCCCTTCCGTTAACGTAGTGGCAAAAGGTACCTCTACGGGAGTTTCTACCGATTTTGATGGAAACTATACCATTTCCGTTGCCAATGGAAGTGTGTTGGTGTTTTCTTCTATCGGCTTTGAAACATTAGAGCTTACCGTTGCTGGTGCAACGCTCAATGCTACACTATCCGAGTCTGCTTCCGAGTTAGACGAAGTAGTTGTAATTGGGTATGGTACCACAACCGTTAAAGATGCTACGGGTTCAGTGGCAAGTATTACAACTGAGGACTTTAACCAAGGCGCCATTGTTTCGTCCGACCAGTTATTGACTGGTAAGGTAGCGGGTGTAGTAATTACCAATAGTGGTGGTGCGCCAGATGCGGCACCTAACATTAGAATTCGTGGTGGAGCGTCGTTATCAGCTGAAAACAGCCCTTTGATTGTTATTGATGGTGTACCGCTGGATGTAGTAACACCAGCTGGTGTGGGGAATCCATTATCGCTAATCAATCCAAATGATATTGCTAGCTTTTCTATCCTAAAAGATGCTTCGGCTACTGCAATTTATGGTTCACGCGCTTCCAACGGGGTCATACTAATAACGACCAAAAAAGGAACATTGGGCGAGACCAAATACAACCTCAGCATGTCTGCATCTATGAGTGAAGTTAGCGATAAGTTAGAGTTAATGAACGGTCCTACTTTTGAGCGTTTTATCAACGAATATCATCCAACATATGCAAATCTTTTGGGTGTTAATGGAGTGATGTACAATACGGACTGGCAAGATGCTGTTTTCCGCACATCCTACAGTTCGATTGTGAACTTTTCAGTGGCGGGTAGTGTAGAAGAAGAAACACCATATAGGTTTTCTTTAGGGCATACCAATACAGAAGGGTTGGTTAATACCAATGACTACGAACGATTGAGTACTACCTTTAGAATAAACCCTTCGTTTTTTGATGAAAAGTTGAAAGTTGACTTTAACGCCAAAGCATTTTATGTAAATAAAAACGCTATCGATGAGGGTGGTGCTTTAGGGAATATTGTTAGCATGGATCCCACCAAACCTATTTATGACGAGAATAGTGCATTTGGTGGATATTATCAAGGTACACGACAAGATGGTGGATTAACCGTTTTAGACGGTACATGGAACCCTGTTGCTATGCTTATGCAACGCCAACGTCCTGAAAAACTACTACGTATTTTGACCAATATGGAATTAGATTATTCCCTTCCGTTTGTTGAAGGATTACGTGCTGTGGTAAACGTTGGGTTAGAAAAATCGGATGCAGATATTCGTGAAACCTTTAGTCAAAATGCTATCGCAACTTATAAAGTAGGCCGCTTTAATCCGGGTGAAAATTACCGCGAAGAGCAAAGCATCACAAACAAAACTCTTGAAGCATATTTGGCATATACCATAGACTTTGATGGACTGTTGCAGTCGCTAGATGCTCAGGCAGGATATTCGTACCAAAACTTTCAGAATGAGGGAACCAAAGAATTGTATCAGTATGATGAAACCTCAGGTGCAAGAGAGGTGTTAGTTAATGAAAATAATCCTACTAATCGCTATTACTCTGATTTGAATTTGCAATCGTTTTTTGGGCGTACAAATCTAAATTTTGCTGGTAAGTATTTGGTAACACTATCTGTTCGTGCTGATGCATCTTCATTATTTGCTGAAGATAATCGTTGGGGTATTTTCCCTGCAGCTGCTGTAGCTTGGCGATTGAGCGACGAAACATTTATAGAGAGCCTAAATGTATTTGATAATTTGAAATTAAGGGCCGGCTGGGGAGAAACGGGACAATCCAATATATCTGGTGCTGTAGGGTATTACCCTTCTTATCCCTTTTTTCAAATTGGCTCTGCTACAAGCAAATATCTCCCTGGTGAAAACTTGTATAATGCACTTATGTTTAACCCAAACTTAACTTGGGAAAAAACAACAACGCTGAATGCTGGAATTGATTTTGGAGTATTCAACGGCGTACTCTCTGGATCGGTTGATGTGTTTAAGCGCGATACCAATGACTTGCTCGCTAATGCCCCTGTACCACCTGGCCAAGCTCCTGCAAGTAGTTTCATTGATAATATCGGAAGCACAGAAAGTGAAGGTTTTGAAGTAAGCATAGATGTTCTAGCAATAGACACTCAGAACAGCAGTTTAAATGTGTTTGCGAATGGAGCGTATGCAAAAACAACCATAACAGATCTTAATGGCATCAAACAAGTTGGTGCAGGTGGAGACCTCCCTATTGGAACGGGAACCTTCTTATTACGCCATGCGTTAAATCAACAAGCGGGATCCGCTTGGGTGTTCCGTCAAATGTATAACGAAGCAGGAGAGCCTGTTTACAATGCATTTGCAGACCTTAATCAAGATGGTGTGATTACAAATGACGATCGTTATTTACGTGCCATGCGCCCAAATTATACCTTTGGGTTTGGCTTTAACTTTAACTACAAGCAGTTATCCTTAAGCTCAAGCTTTAGAGGGCAATACGGTGGTCAAGTGTATAACGCTAGAAGATTAACCTCAGGGTTTACAGAGCGTCCAGTGCCTGTTAATACGCAAGCGCTTAGTAATGTATTAAACTTTTACAACGGTGCTGCAAATCCAATCATATATGATCAGAAAGGGAATGTTGCTTTTTCTGATTATTTCTTAGAGGATGCGAGTTTTATTCGCTGTGAGAACATTACGCTAGGTTATGCGTTTGAACCGTTGAACAACGGTACGCAAATCCAAGCTTCGTTTACGGTAAACAACGCATTCCTTATTACCAAATATTCGGGTCAAGATCCTGAAAATTTTGGAGGTATAGACAATAACTTCTATCCGCGACCACGTGTGTTTACATTAGGACTAAACTTTGACTTTTAATCAAGATAAACATGAAAAAAATACTTTTAATCTTTTTTGTAGCAACATTAGCGGTTAGCTGTGTTGATGACTTAAACACCAAGCCAGAAATTGACTTGACCCTTGAGGAATTGCTCAAGCAAGACCCCAATGCGGTTAGCGGAATTTTATCTCGCTTATACGGTTCTTTTGCCCTTTCGGGTGCCGACGGTCCAGATTCTTCTGATATTGATGATGATGCAGGGGAGTCTCCATTTTTACGAGGGATTGTAAACCTGCAAGACTTTACCGCAGACGGGCTTAAAAACCGTTGGGGCGATGATGGACTAGACCAATTAACAACCACTTCAAAATGGGATGAAAACAATAAATTTTTCCGTTATATGTATAACCGAATTTATTATACCATTCCGCAAGCGAACAACCTTATTAATGTGTTGAGCGGTGTTGACGTGGCTAACAAATCGCAAATAGAAGGTGAAGTGCGTTTTTTACGCGCACTTGCATACTATTATTTGATTGATTGTTTTGGAAAAGGCGTTTTGGCTACCGAAGAAAACTTTGGTCAGTCTGCACCGCTACCCGAAGTATCACGTACCGAGCTTTACAATTATGTGGAAACTGAGTTACTTGCTGTCGAAGGGCTTTTGCCTGATTCAAACTCATACGGAAGAGCCGATAAAGCTGCTGCGCAGTTTTTGTTAGCACGTTTGTATTTGAATGCTGAAGTATATACGGGCACGGCACAATTTGCCAATGCATTGAGCTATGCCGAAAAAGTGATTACAGGAAGCGGACATTCGCTTGCTCCAGAATTTTTGCAAAACTTCTCTGGAGACAATCACACTTCGCCAGAAATAATCTTTCCATTAATTGCTGATTCAGATGTAAGTCAAAGCTATGGAAACACCACTTACATTGTAAATGGAAGTCTTTCGGGTGAAACCATGACCCTTTCTGATTATGGTGCAACAGATGGCTGGGGAGGACACCGTGCCTCTAAAGGCTGGTATGGACTATTTGCTGCTGATGCAGCAGGATTAGCTGCTTCATCTGATAAACGTGCACATCTGTTTTGGACAGGAGGGCATGCGTATGAAATGGAAAGCTATAAGAAATGGTCAGATGGTTTTCCATCCATAAAATTTAGAAATAGTGCGTTTAACAATCCAACTGGAACAAATACCAGTTTCTCAAGTACAGATTTTCCACTATTTCGCTTAGCAGATGCGTACCTCATGTATGCAGAGGCGCAGCTTAACGGAGGTGGTGGATCTGCAGCCACAGCATTACAATACGTAAATGATGTGCGTACACGTGCTGGGGCTACTGCAATATCTGCTAGTGAACTTACAGCAGACTTCATTTTGGATGAGCGCGCGCGCGAACTTAATTTTGAAGGGGTGCGTCGTTCTGACCTTATTCGAAATGGAAAATTTACTGGCGCAACTTATACCTGGCCATGGAAAGGAAATACTCTTAATGGGTCTACAATTTCAGCACATTATAAGTTGTTTCCCATTCCTCAACGCTCATTAGAAGCAAACCCTAACCTAACTCAAAATCCTGGATATTAAAACTTAAAAAAATGAAAACAAAATTTAAAACACTTTTAACAAAATTCATATTCCCAGTTGCTATACTATTTGTTACTGTTGGTTGTGAAAATGAAGATGACGATCCGCAATTCACACTGGCAGAGACGTCAGATACTATTACTTTCTCTAACGCTTTGTTGGACACCTATTATTTATCATACGAAACTCGTACCAACATAGCCGAAAGATTGCTTTGGAATAAGCCAGATTTTGGAGCTGTAACTCAAGTAGATTATAAAGTTGAGGTGTCTACTAGCCAAACATTTGCATCAGATGCTGCAGCGTCTTTTGATTCAGGAACAATCACAAATACAAGCTACTCCATGACTGTTGAGCAACTTTGGACTCTCGCAATGGCTTTAGGATTAGATGATGATCCAACTACAATCGACAAAGGCAACGTAGGTGAAGTATATGTGCGAGTATCTGCCTCTGTAGGGGATGCTAGTAACTCAAATGGGATGACAAAAGTGTCAAATACCGTTACAATGAGTTTGACAGTTGTTGAAAAGCAACCGACTAATGTTGCTAATTGTGATTTAGATCAATATTGGGCAGTAGGTGCCGGTGCGTTTGATGCAGGTTGGGGTTGGACTTCACCAGTTCAAATTCCATGTACAGGCACAAATGTTTATTCAGGTTATATTGCGCTACGTAACATTGCGGGTGACAACAATAATTTCCGATTCTTTACTGAAAAAGACAATTGGGGCTCTGGTGTAAACTATCCAACTTTTATTTCAGATGGTTACACTATTGATGCCAAGTTTGCTGAAAAAGATGATGGAGATAAAAACTTTGCTTTTGTAGGAAACTCTGCTACATATCACATAGAAATTAACGCTGTTGCTAAAACGATAACTCTTACACAAGACGGTTCTGAAGGTTGTGACTTCGCTAATTTATATGCTGTAGGAGCAGGAGTTCCTTATGCTGGTTGGGGATGGACATCTCCAGTGAATTTACCCTGTCATGGAAATGGTGTATACAGTTCTGTTATGAATCTTAATAATAACAGTGGCGCAGATAATAATTTCCGCTTCTTTACTGAGAAAGACAATTGGGGTTCTGGGGTAAACTACCCAACATATGCGGGGGACGGCTACACCATTGATGCAAAGTTCGAAGATGCGCAAGACGGTGATAATAACTTTGCTTTTGTGGGTACTACTGGATTATACCGTGTAGATATAGACACGGTTAATAAAACCATCTCTGTAGCCGAAGGAAAATAATTTATAAAATTCAATTTTTGAAGCGGTACGGTGATTATATCACTCTACCGCTTTTTTTTAATTATGTCTAAAATTCTTCTAACATTAATGTTTACTTTTTTTTGTGCTTTGGCAATTGGCCAAGTTCAAAATGCAACTTTAATTACCACACCTGAAACCTTTAACGAAGATGAATCTGTAACACTTAAGTTTAGTGGAATTTCTACTTCACAATGGGGAAGTGATGATGTGTATTTATGGGCTTGGTATTTTAAAAATGGTGTACAAACAGGAGGACCAGATATAGGTAATGGTGATTGGAGTAATTCAAATGAAGCGCTTAAATTGACTAATAATAACGATGGGACATACAGCTTTTCTATAACTCCAAATACATTTTTCAACGACACTGGTATCACTAAAATGGGGGTTTTAGTAAAGGCAAAAAATGGTGAAGACCAAGGATCTGGAGAACGTAAAACTCAAGATTTTCTAATTGATGTGGGTAAGGTGCTCATGACTATTACCTCCCACTCTGGTAATACAATCTTAGTTAATGCCAATCAAAACACAAATGTTTACGCTGTAATGACTGAGAATGGAGCCCAAGAAGCAGGTTCTTTTTCAAGTTTTTTTAATGACCAACTAATTGATAGTGGAAATGGGTATCCAACTTATAATTTAAGTTTAAACGTGAATTCTAATGGAACACTTAGAATTGAGGGTAGCCCTTTCAGTTCTAATGAAACAGCCAAAATTGAAATTACTGTTGAGGTAGCCCCAACCGTAACTGAAGAGGCTATTCCAACAGGGCTACAAGAGGGCATCAATTACCATACCGACACTTCAAAAGCAACTTTGGTGCTTAATGCCCCCCACAAAGACTATGTGTATGTGGCAGGTAGTTTTAATAACTATACCACAAGCAGCGCATACCTAATGAAAAAAGATACAACATCCGATTTGTTTTGGTTAGAGCTAACTGGGCTTACTTCTGGTGAAATATACCATTACCAATATTGGGTTTATGACACTGATCCTGTAACCAACAGTCCTGCCATTGTCAAAACTGCAGATCCCTACTCTACTTTGGTGTTGTCTCCATTTGATGACCCATATATTCCAGCTGGTTCCTATCCAAATCTTCCCGCCTATCCTACCGGACAAGAGCGAGAAGTGACCGTTTTACAAACAGGTCAGAACGCATACAACTGGCAAGTGTCTAATTTTCAAAAACCCGCCAAAGAGGATTTAGTAATTTACGAGGTGTTGATACGTGATTTTGATGCCAATAGGTCTTTTCAAGACCTGATCGATCAAGTGTCTTATTTTAAAAACTTAAACATCAATGCCATTCAGTTGATGCCTATAATGGAGTTTGAAGGCAACGAAAGTTGGGGCTACAATACCGCCTTTCATATGGCGTTGGATAAATTTTACGGTACACCCGAAAAGTTTAAACAACTCGTTGACACCTTTCACCAAAATGGTATTGCCGTAATTTTAGATTTGGCTATTAATCATGTCTATGGACGTGCACCCGGTGTACGCATGTGGATGGACGACCCAGACGGGAACGGCTGGGGGGACCCCTCTAGTGAAAACCCCTATTTTAACGAAGAGCCCAAACATAGCTACAATGTAGGGAGTGATTTTAATCATCAATCTACGATGACAAAAAACTTTACCAAGCGAGTGATTAAACACTGGATTGAAGAATATAAGATTGATGGATTCCGTTGGGATTTAACCAAAGGATTTACGCAAAACTGCTCGGACAGCGACGAGGGTTGTACAGGAAGCTATCAAGCTGACAGAGTTGCTGTATTAAAAGAATACGCCGATTATTCATGGTCTTTAGACGCTAATCATTATGTAATTTTTGAGCATTTGGGTGGGGATACTGAAGAAAAAGAGTGGGCAGACTACCGTTTGAGTGAAGGAAAAGGCATCATGCTTTGGGGTAAAATGACCGATCCATACAACCAACTCAGCATGGGACATAACTCGAGCAACAGCATTGAACGAATGCGATCTGAAAGCCGCGGCTTTAACGGAAAACGCTTAGTAGGTTATGCAGAAAGCCACGACGAAGAACGACTGATGTATAAAAATCTTCAGTTTGGTAATACAACACAAACTAGCCATAATGTTAAAAACCTAAACGTTGCGCTTAGCCGTATGTCGGCGATTGGTGCTGTGAGTTTACTGGTGCCAGGACCTAAAATGATTTGGCACTTTGGTGATTTAGGTATGGACCTGTCACTTGATACGTGTACTGACGGTACGGTGAATGGTTGCCGCTTGGATACCAAGCCTCAACCGCAATGGACAAACAATTGGCTAGCCAACACACAACGCAAAAAAATCTACGATGATTGGAGCCGAATAAACGACCTAAAACAGAGTAATGAAGTGTTTAGAGGGAGTTCTAGTATTAGTCCCTTAAGCACTAACAATCTTGTGCAACGCATTTATGTTTGGAATGAAACGCTTAGCGGACTTAAAAATGTGGTTATCCTTGCCAACTTTGATGTTACCACCCAAAATGTAACTTCCAATTTTCCGTTTACAGGCACTTGGTATAATTTGATCGATGATAGCACCTTAAGCGTAAGTTCAACAGCGCAGGTGGTTACATTAGCTCCTGGAGAATTTAAAATTTTTGGTAACCAACAAGCTACCCTAAGCAACCACAATCCAAAACTGTTGCACTTAGGCTTACGCCAAAATCCAGTAAAAGAACGTATTGAAATTGACCTTCCCACCGAAGACACTTACAGTTATAAATTATACAGTGCCTTGGGACAAGAAGTATCCAATGGAAAACATAAAGGCTTAAAGGTGCTAACCATTTCAGCACCAGCTCAAAAAGGTATTTATTTTGTCGTACTTAAAAACAGTGCAACCCATCAATTTGGACTGTGTAAAGTGCTGGTTGAATAATGAATAAAAATATTGTTATGAAAATTTTGTTTAACATTTAAATATTTAATTATGAGAAATTATTTACTGATTATCTTTATTATATGTATTTCATATTCATATAGTCAAAGTATAGGCTTCTTGGGAGACTTTAATGGCTGGGGAGATGATATTGACATGACTACTTAGGACAATACAATTTACACTAAGACTAATTATTATTTACCCGCTGGGGATATTAAGTTTAGAGAAGGGAATGGTTGGATTGGAAGTAAATGACCAGTTGGCGAAAACGAAAATTACAATGTGACCAATGCAGGTTTTTAAGACATTTCATTAAATACCACTACAAACACAATTACACTTACTTCTTTAAGTTCAGGTTCAAATCAAAACATAAGCTTGATTGGCGATTTTAACAGCTGGGGCGATACAGCTATGAATACTAAAGACAACATAACCTATACACTAAGTGGTATTTTAATTAGTGCTGGTAATGTTAAATTTAGACGTGATGGCGGATGGAACTGCAATTGGGGTGACAATTCTGTTGCTGATGGAACTGCGGACCCCAATAGCGGAGATAACATTTCCATTTAATCGACTGACACGTATGATGTTACTTTTAATTTATCAACTTTGGTTTACACATTCAATGTTAGTCCCCTATCCTTCGAAGATAAATCTATAGATGATAAAATAGATGTATACTACAACAATAACACAAAAAAGTTAATAGTAGCCGTTGGGTCAATTGAAAACAATTTTGACTATCAAGTGTTTAATATTACTGGAAAACTTATTAGAGATGGTAATTTTAGCCAAGGTGTTAATACTATTGAATGTAGTAATTTGCAAACAGGGCTTTATATTCTTGATGTGAAGGATAATAAAACGACCAATCGGGCTGTAAAAAAATTCATGAAAAGATAATAAAGCTTCGAGTACGATTTAATTTAGCAATGCACCGCCAAAAGGTATTTATCTTTTAGAATTACTTAGTGAAAATTCAGAAAACAGAGATGTTTTTAAATTAATTAAAAACTAATCCACATTCACCACTTCCTGAATTTCGGGAGCGTATTTTTTAATGGTGAGCTCTACGCCTTGTTTTAAGGTCATTTGGTTTACGGAGCACCCCACACAGGCACCTAAAAGTTGCACTTTTACGGTTTGGTTTTCTATGCCTAAAAGTGCAATATCGCCGCCGTCGGATTTTAAAAAAGGTCTAATTTCATCGAGAGCTTGTTCTACGCGTTGATTTAGGTCACTCATT
>JADHMR010000069.1 GCA_016779945.1 Bacteroidia bacterium
AGTATCCGACAAAAACAGCGAAAAATATCCGATAAGGCGAAATGACGTCTTTGTAAGATTCTGAATATGTGAGGTGTGAAAATTATTTTGAAAATGTCGGATAGTCCGACGTTGGAAATTGCTATGCACCTATCCTATACTTGCTATCGAAAATTTGAATAAAAAAACAGCAAGAAAATGGATGAGCAAATAGAAGAACAAATAGAAGAGCAAATCGACTTCAAAGCTGAAACTTTAAAGAACCTTGAACAGCTAAACAAAAAGGTTTCAGAACTAATAAAAGTACAACATAGAGCCGGAACAGGGTTCGACTATGTTAATGCTGCTGAACTAGCTCTACTATTGGGCGAAAGTGTTAAAACCATCTATGGCAGGGTGTACAATAAACAGATTCCCTTCTATAAACCGGGCGGTAAGATATTACTGTTCAAATTAGATGAAGTGATGGATTGGATTAAAGCTGGTCGTCATTCTTCCTTGGAGGAAATAAAGAGCAATGTGTAATTGGCATATGCAGTTCTAATAATCTATAACTCCAATGAAGGAAAAGAAGGAAAGAAAGGCTCAAGGTAAAAAACAGGAAATCAGGTTCTCGTTCTTTAAGCTTTTGTTGAAGAAAAAATCACACACTCAAGTTCTACCGGAGAGCCAATTATGTAATCATGTGAACATAGTAAAGAAGTAGAGAATGCCAACTATTTATATATGCGGTGGTGATATACCCCAAAACAGCTCCAAAGGTTTGGTTGATACCGATAAGATAAAAGCCAAACTAAAGTCATTGAAATGTGCAGTAGTAAATCCCATTGAAATGCCCTTTGCAAAAATGAGTTGGACTGATAAGCTGGACAACCGTGTTCAGCTTCTAAAGAAAAGCCAGGCGGTTTATGTTCTGCCCAATTGGAAGGAGAACATTATGTCACGCATAGAGCTGACCGTTGCAATGGATTTAAAGCTGGAAACCATTTTCCATCCAATGAGCCACAAAGAGATAAAGCAAATAATAACCGCCCTTGACAATTAGCACGGTTCTGGCAGGGCTGTTCAAGGGTAGCCCTGCCATTATTTAGTATCAAATTCAAAAGAACGATTATGCAAACAAAAACAGTAGCAAAAATTAATGATGTAAGTATTGTACTTATTGATGGTGCAGAAAAGCAAGTCCCCATAAAGCCTATTTGCGAAGCATTGGGTATCGACCACAAACGTCAGGTTGATAAAATCAAAAGTGATGAAATTTTAGGTTCAGTTGGGGGCTTGAAGCCCTCAGTTGGAGCAGATGGAAAACAATACGATATGTTCTGCATCCCCTACATGTATATTTTCGGTTGGTTATTCACCATCAACCCAAAAAACGTAAAAGCTGAAGCCAAAGAAAATGTAGTTAGGTACAAGCAAGAATGCTATACCTCCCTTTTCAATCATTTTACGGACCAGAGTGAGTTTTTAGAGAAAAAGCAACTTGCCCTTGAAAAACAAATGGAAGAAGTGGAACGCATCCGTAGTGATTTTGGCAATGCAAAAAAGCTACTTGATGAAGCCAGAAAAGCATTGAATAAAGTCAAGGAAATGACTTTTGAAGAATGGCAAATGAATAAAAGACAATTATCAATAGACTTTCCAAACTAAATCACATGACAGTATTAGCACCTAATACGGTATCGAAGTTATTCTATTTCGATAACCGCATAAAGAGTTTCTATGAAAAGAACGGCTACTCCAACATTCCGTTTGATGGCAATAAAATTCTAAAAATGATTGAGGATTCACAGTTAGAGTTGAACGAACTCTTTTATAAAATTTGGGGTTCTGACATGGGCTTCCATCTTTTAAATAAGTTTTACGATTTCAGGGGTAATGTTTACGAGTTCTTTATGAGCCTTGATAGCAACAACCGTGAGTTATTGACAGGAAAAGACTGGTAGCCGATGGATGCAAAAAGGGTCATAGAGCAAATCAATGATGAAGTTTACGAGGTTGTCTCCAATTTTGTCACTTTAAAAAAGGCAGGGATTAATTACAAAGCTTGTTGTCCGTTTCACAATGAAAAAACGGCTTCATTCAGCGTAAACCCGGCAAAAGGTATTTTTAAATGCTTTGGTTGTGATAAAGGCGGTAATGCCATTGAATTTCAGAAGATGCAAACTGAATACAAGGATTTGCTTTTAAACTTACAGCAAAAGCAAAAGGTCGTTACATCTACTGTAAAAACGAATTCCGCAGAAAATGAATTGATAAATGAATTAGGAAGACTTGCCAAAGTCCTGATAAAAAAACAAGTGCCACAAAATTACCTTCGTCAGAAAATGCAATCAACGGAATCCGTTTTAAATAAAGGATTGTTGAATGGAATTGTTAGGATTTTAGATGAATTATAACACCCAAACAAAATCCTAAATATAAATTTGAGTATTCCTGTTTGTCTATTTTGCAACACAATTGCACAAACTTTTTTATATTTTTGTCGTTAAAATAGCATAGAGCGAAAGTGATGAGAAATAAAACAGCATTCATATTTGTATTGTTAGCCAACATGGTTTTGTTGGCTCATGCTGTTGTTCCACATCATCATTACTCCCAATCTCCTGTTGACGTGGCAATGGAATGTAATCATGATGAAGAACACGAACACCATGAACATCACGAAAAACTTCCGTTTTGCAACGATGACCATGAAGAAGGAGAAACAAAAGCATGTACTTTAACTGAAGCAACTCTTATTCCCAATAACCAGAATAGGTTAAATGAGTTGTTAGAGCAAGTTGTTACAACAGATATTTTATTTATAAGTCTGTATGTTTTTAATTATTCGTTTATCTCTAGTGGCTCTGATTGCCCCGATGAGATAATTGAATCCATTCCCATACATACAAGGTTTCTATTTTCCTCTCAAGGTTTGAGAGCACCTCCTGTTTGTTAAAAATCACTTTGTTTTTTTACAGAAACACATTATTACTGAGTATTTAATCGGTCTGTAAAATCATGTTCTGTTTACGTTGGATTCTTCCAATAAGAACAGAGTATTAATTCGATTTTTAACATTTATCAAACAGGAAAAATGAATATTAAAATATTAGGAATTGCATTGCTAAGTTTAATTTATGTAGCATGTAATCAAACTGCCAGTCATGACGGACATAATTGTGACGGGCATAATCACGAAGTTGAGAGTCACGAAGGTCATAATCATGATGAGCATAATCATGACGAACATAACCACGCTGACCATGAAGAACACTCTTGTGATGGACATAACCATAGCGAACATGAAGGTCATAATCATGCTGAAGAAAACCACCAAGAGCATGACCATGAAGGACACAATCACGAAGAGCATAGTCATGAGGAACATTCATGTGATGAACACAATCATGATGAACATGAAGGACATAATCATGAAGAGAACGGAGCAAATACCATAGTTTTTACAAAAGTACAGTCGGCTAAGATTGATTTTGTCGTTGAGCAACCACAGCAAGAACCTTTTGGTCGTATTATAAAAACAGTTGCAAAAATTGAACCTGCAAGAGGTGAAGAATCAGTTTTAACGGCAACTAGTGCTGGGATAGTGTTGTTTTCCGACAACAGCTTTCTTGAAGGAAAAAAGATAACTCAGGGACAAACGGTGTTAACCCTGTCATCTGGGGAGTTAGCTGAAAATAATATCTCTGTAAGACTTGCCGAAGCAAAAAGTAATTACGAAAGTGCCAAGGCAAATTACGAGCGTGAATCGGAACTTGTTAAGGACAAATTGATTTCGGAACATGAGTTTTATGAAGCTAAAAAGGAGTTCAAATCAGCCGAAGCAATTTATAATAACCTTACAAAAAATTTCAGTTCAGATGGCCAGTTAATTAAAAGTAGCCTGAATGGATATATAAAAAATATCTATGTTGCAAATGGTCAATATGTCGAAGAAGGACAAGCTCTTGTATCAATATCGCAAAACAAGCACCTTCTTTTAACAGCACAAGTTCAGCAAAAGTATCTTGAGTACTTACCATCTGTAGTATCGGCAAATATTAAAACCTTACATAATAATAGAACATACTCTTTTGATGAATTAAACGGTAAAGTGCTTTCCTATGGGAAATCAGCATCCAACAATTCTTTTATGATTCCTGTAAATCTGCAAATTGCAAACAAAGCAGGTTTTGCTCCTGGTACTTTAACAGAGGTATACCTGAAAGCGGTAACCAATTCGAAAGCCCTTACTGTGCCGAATAGCTCCTTATTGGAAGAACAAGGACTTTTCTACGTTTTTGTAGAAGTAACGCCTGAGTTATTCGAGAAACGAGAAGTTAAGATTGGCGGTACAGACGGAATCAGAACCGAATTAACTCTTGGTGTAAATGCTAATGATAGAATTGTAACGAAAGGTGCTATGCAAGTTAAGCTAGCACAAGCTTCTGCTGCTCTTGACCCTCATGCTGGACATGTACACTAAATTCATTAAAAGAGTAAACAATGATAGATAATATTATAAAATTTTCACTGAACAATAAATTCCTGATTTTATTGAGTTCAGTGGTGTTGGTGGTGTTCGGACTGCGAACTGCAACCAACATGGATATAGATGTTTTTCCCGATTTAACCGCACCAACAGTAATTATAATGACGGATGCGCATGGTATGGCTCCCGAAGAAGTAGAAAGGTTAGTTACCTACCCTATTGAGACGGCGGTTAATGGTGCAATGGATGTAAGGCGTGTTCGTTCATCTTCGGCTCTTGGATATTCTTTTGTTTGGGTAGACTTCGATTGGGGAACTGATGTTTATAGAGCACGACAAGTAGTTAGTGAAAAGCTAATGACCATACAGGAGGTTATCCCTGAAAATGTGGCAAAACCCATACTTGCTCCACAATCGAGTGTGATGGGTGAAATTCTTTTTCTGAGCTTGCAAGCCGATTCTACAGACTTGGCAACACTTCGAACCATCGCCGAATGGAATTTACAACCGCAAATATTAGCTACTGGTGGAGTATCTCAAGTAACCATTGTTGGTGGAGACTATAAACAATACCAGGTACTTGCTGACCCAATGAAAATGAACTTTTACAATGTATCAGTTCAGGAACTTGCCGATGCTTGCAAAGAAATGAGCCAGAACTCTACAGGAAAAATTGTAAGAGAATACGGTAACGAGTATGTAGTAAGAGGAATTGCCAGAACATCTAAAATTGATGACTTGGGAAATACCTACATAAAATCGGTTAACGGAAGCCCCATACGAGTGAATGATGTAGCGGAAGTTAAGCTTGGTAGTGCCGTGAAAATGGGTTATGCAGCACACAATGCAAAACCAGCCATCATTATATCGGTTTCGAAACAGCCAAATACCAATACATTGGCAGTAACCGAAAATATCGAGAAGAAGCTTGAAGCAATTAAAGCTACACTTCCTCCCGATGTGACTGTGAATACTAAAATTTTCCGTCAGGCTGATTTTATTGAAACATCGGTAAATAATGTCCAAAAAGCTTTGTTGGAAGGTGCAGCCTTGGTGATTATTATTCTGTTCCTGTTTTTGGGAAGTTTTCGCACCACCATTATTTCATTGCTGGCAATACCGTTATCATTATTAGGTTCTGTAATCGTGTTACATTTCCTGGGATTAAACATTAATACCATGAGCCTTGGAGGTATGGCAATTGCTATTGGTTCTTTGGTTGATGATGCTATTATTGACGTTGAGAATGTTTACAAACGATTAAAACAAAATTTTCAACTGCCTAAAGAAGACAGACAAAATTCGTTTACTGTAGTTTTTGAGGCATCTAAAGAAATCAGGGCGTCAATTCTGAATGCTACACTAATTATAATCGTAGCTTTTATGCCTTTATTTTTCCTTTCAGGCATGGAAGGAAAAATGTTAAAACCTTTGGGTATTGCTTATATAGTTTCTCTTTTCATGTCGTTACTTATCGCTATGACACTTACTCCTTTGCTGGCTAAAATGATGTTGTCGGGAGATAAATACCTGTCAAGAAAAGAAAAAGATAGTTGGTTGGCTAGTAAACTGATAAAGGGATATGAAAACTCTCTTAAATGGGTGCTTAGTCATAAAAAATGGATTGTATTACCAATTATAGGTCTGTTTGCTGTGTCTTTGGTATTGTTTTCGGGATTGGGCAGAACCTTTCTTCCCGAATTTAATGAAGGAGCATTAACCTTATCGGTGGTTGTTAAACCAGGAACCTCACTTGAAGAAAGCAATCGAATTGGCAACCTTGTTGAAAAGGAAATGCTTTCCATAAATCAGGTAACAAGTACAGCAAGAAGAACAGGGCGAGGTGAATTGGATACCCATTCGCAAAGTACAAACAGCGCAGAAGTCGATGTTAATTTCTCATTGGGTGACAGAGAACTGGAAGACTTCTTAAAAGAAGTACGAGCTAAACTATCCTCAATTCCTGGCATTGCTTATACGGTCGGTCAGCCTTTAGGACACCGAATCGACCACATGCTTTCAGGTACTCGTGCCAATATTGCAATTAAACTTTTCGGTACTGATTTAAATCGAATGTTCACTATCGGAAACCAAATAAAATCAACTATTAGCGATATTGAAGGCTTGGTTGATGTGAGTGTAGAGCAACAAGTAGAAATTCCGCAGATTCAGATACGAGCAAACCGCAATATGCTTTCATTTTACGGAATAGGCATTCATGAGTTTAACGAGTTTATTGACATCGCCCTTGGTGGAGAAAAGGTAGCAGACATATACGAAGGACAAAAAACGTTCGATTTGATTTTACGTTTCAATACCGATTATACCGATAAAATTTCAGGTATTATGGATGCCTTGATTGACACACATGATGGACGTAAAATACCTTTGAGCGAGGTTGCTGAGATTGTTTCAACCTCTGGTCCAAACTCAATTAGCAGAGAAAATGTACAGCGTAAGTTGGTTATATCTGCCAATGTTGCCGAAAGGGATTTAAGAGGTGTAGTTCAAGACATTCAGCAAAAAATAAACAGTGATATTAATCTTCCTGAGAACTACCATATCCAATATGGAGGTCAGTTTGAAAGTGAGGCAGCTGCGTCACGCATGTTAATGTTAACATCCATTGTTGCCATATTTATCATTTTTATGCTGCTGTACATGGAGTTTAAAGACTTTAATCTGGCAGGGATTATTTTACTAAACTTACCACTTGCCCTTATCGGAGGAATCTTTGCGGTTGTGGTCACTTCAGGAATGTTGAGTATTCCTGCCATCATCGGATTTATCACTTTGTTTGGGATAGCTACCCGAAACGGTATTTTATTGGTTTCACGATACCAACACTTACAACAAGAGGGTGAATCGCTGCATCATACGCTTATTCATGGCTCTAAAGACAGATTGTTGCCAATTCTTATGACGGCACTTACCGCTGCTTTGGCACTAATCCCTTTAGCAATGAATGGCGATAAACCCGGTAACGAAATTCAAAGTCCGATGGCACAGGTTATATTAGGAGGCTTGCTAACATCAACAATCCTGAATATTTACATCGTTCCTATTGTCTACCAGTTTTTAAACAATAAAGGATTAATTAAAAACGAAGTGAAATGAGAAGTCTATATATCACATTAATATTTATACTTTCGGTTTCTACAGCCTTTTCTCAATTTGGAGTTGATTCGGTCTTAGCTGAAATTGAAAGGAATAATACAACATTGGCTGCATTTCGTAAAAATGCCGATGCCGATAAAATGGGCAATAAAACGAACTTATTGCCCGAAAATCCCGAAGTAGGATTTAACTATTTGTGGGGAAGTCCTGATGTTATTGGAAACAGAACCGACATATCTGTTACACAATCATTCGATTTTCCAACAGCATACATGTACAAATCACAACTTGCAGATTTAAAAAACGAGCAGGTTGAAATGCAATACAAAAAGCAAAGATTTGATATTCTGCTAGAAGCCAATATTATTTGTTCGGAGTTAACATACCTCAATGCAATGCATTCAGAATTTCAGAAGCGATTGAGCAATGACTTGAAAATTGCAAATGCCTATAAACGAAAAATGGAGGTTGGCGAAGCTACTATACTTGAGCATAACAAGGCTCAAATTAGCTTGCTGAATACCGAAAAACAACTAGAACAAATAAGTATTGAACGAGATGCTGCTTTACAGCAATTGGCTTCATTAAATGCAGGCAATTCTCTAAATTATAGCGATAGTGTGTTCGTGACAACTATTCTTGAAGCTGATTTCGAACAATGGTTTGCTAATGCTGCAAATAATAACCCTATGCTTAATTGGCTAAAGCAGGAAATTGCTATTTCTTCTAAAGAAAAGAAGCTTCAGGTAGCTCAAAATCTACCCAAGATAAATGCAGGTTATATGAGTGAAAAGGTTGTTGATGAGCAATTCCAAGGGGTAACTCTTGGTGTATCAATTCCACTATGGGGGAATAAAAACACGGTAAAGTATGCTAAACTAAAAACAGAGGCAGTTAATAGCATGGAAGCTGATGCTAAAGTTCAGTTTTATAACGAGATGAAAACCTTTCATGGTAAAGCAAATGCATTGCAGGCTAGTATTTCCGATTTCAAGGAGCGTATTGCTGGCAATAACATTCTTGATTTGTTAGATAAGGCAATGCAAAAAGGTGAAATATCTCTTTCCGAGTACTATTATGAATTGATGGTTTTTTACGACAACAAAGAAGAATTGTTAAATATGGAGAAAGAGTTGAATATAACTTTGGCTAAGCTTAATAAGTATAGTTTATAGAAAAGAGCGGATTAAATTCCGCTTTTTCCTTTCTATCAGATACTTTTGTGTTATGAGTAAAGAAATAGACAAAAAATTGCAGCAACGAAATATTAAACCAACCGCTATGCGTGAGTTGGTTTATGAGGTCTTGGATAAAAACAAAAAGGCATTAAGCCTTTATGAAATAGAACAGCAATTCGATAACGTTGAACGCTCTACGATTTTCCGAACCTTAAAAACTTTTCAGGATAATTACCTTATTCATAGTATTGACGATGGTACTGGTGCAGTTAAGTACGCCCTGTGTGATGAAGGTTGTACTTGCGCCCCCGATGATTTACATGTTCATTTTCTTTGTAACAAATGCGGGCAAACACATTGTTTACGAGATATGCCTGTACCAAAAATGGATTTACCAAAAGATTTTTCTTTTGAGAGTGCCAATTTTGTTGTAAAAGGCACTTGCTCAAATTGCAAGTAACATCTTTGCACTACTGTTGCACGAGTTTCTACCGTAGATTTGTATTATAAATTTTACAACAAGAAAAATGGCAACTTATTTATTTACATTCTACTGTGTTTTTTTAATCGCACTTTTTATAGTCCCAAGCTATATTACCTATAAGCGTACAGGAATAAATCCTTTTAAATTTAGTAAGGAAGAAACAGCAATAAATTACGTGGGCAAAGTCTATAAAATCATATCTGCTTTTGCATTTGTTACGGTTTTACTAAATGCATTTCTCCCTTCAACAATGCAATATCTAGTCTCAATTGAATACCTGGTATCTGAGACAGTAGTTTGGATAGGACTTGGCTTAATTCACTTGGCATTCTTAATAATATTTATTGCACAGCGCAATATGGCAAACGAATGGCGCATTGGAATTGATAATGAAAACAAAGTAAACCTTATTACTAAAGGTCTTTTCGGTATCTCACGAAATCCAATTTTTCTTGGAGTAATCAGCGTTTTTATCGGTCTTTTCCTTATTATTCCAAATGTTGTAACAGGAATTATTCTGGTCTGTGGGTTTTTGGTAATTCAAGTTCAAGTTCGATTGGAAGAAGAATTCTTATTAAGTACTTTGGGAGTTGAGTATAAAGAATATTTGAGTACAGTTAAAAGATGGTTGCTATGATAAAATCTGAATACCATATTGCGAAAATGGATTGTCCTTCGGAAGAAAACATGATTCGAATGAAACTGGATGGTCTGGAAGTTATCAAAAAACTTGAATTTGATATTGAAAATCGAAACCTTACAGTTTTTCATTCTGATGAAGACGAAGAGATTATGAAACAATTGGAATCTCTAAATTTTGGGGCGAAGTTATCAAATACTGAAAATATTGATTCAAAAGAGGTTCAACAGGAAAGTTCAGAAGTTCAATCCAAACTTTTATGGTCAGTACTGATTATAAACTTCTCTTTCTTCATTATTGAAATGACCACTGGGCTAATCTCAAAATCTATGGGCTTGGTAGCTGATTCCTTAGATATGTTAGCTGATTCTTTTGTCTATGGGCTTAGTTTATGGGCGGTTGGCTCAACCATAATGAGAAAAAAGAAAGTCGCTCGTTTAAGCGGATATTTTCAACTCACTTTGGCATTACTGGGAATTATTGAAGTCATCCGAAGGTTTATTGGTTTTGAAGGAATGCCAGATTATCGGATAATGATAGGGGTATCTTTCATGGCATTAATTGCGAATGCTATTTGCCTTTATTTACTACAAAAGTCGAAAAGTAAAGAAGCTCACATGAAAGCCAGTATGATTTTCACATCTAATGATGTAATTATTAATGCAGGTGTAATTTTTGCAGGTGTTTTGGTATTATTGACACAATCGAAATACCCTGATTTGGTTGTCGGTTCAATTGTGTTTTTGATTGTTGTAAGAGGTGCATTTAGAATATTAAATCTGAGCAAATAATAAGTTAATAACCAATATCTTTGAGCAAAAAATAAATATGTATATAGTTTGTCCCAAGTGTGGAATTCCATCAGCAAAAGTAAGTTTAGAAGTGGTAAAAAATTTTACAAAAGTTGAAATTCCAGAAGAATCAGATTATTCGGTATGTGTTAATCCCAATTGTGATTTAGCATATTTTTCAAAAGATAAAAGTTTCAGAATTGATAAATTGAATGAACTTTTATTCTTTAAAGATAAATCAGATAATGCTCCTATTTGTTATTGTTCAAACCTAACTAGAGGCGAGATTAAGAACGCTGTTAAAAACGGAAGTAAAACAATTGATGATGTTCAGGAACATACAGGAAAGAATATTACGGGAAAGTGTAAAACGGAAAATCCGCTAGGGCAATGCTGTAGAAATAGTTTTCTTTATGAAATAGAACAAGCATTGGGACAACAACCAACAGGTTTTAGCTTTAAGCCATGTAATTGTTGTGGTTAATTTGTCAGGTAACTAAACTTTAATAGTCTAATATTTAAAGAGAATAAATGAGTAAAAAGAAAACAAACATATTACTTAGTTCAAGTGTGATTACTGCAATTGCTTCATCATTATGCTGCATCACACCATTATTAGCTTTAATTGCCGGAACTAGTGGAGCTGCATCATCAGTATCATGGATGGAACCTTTACGCCCATATCTGATTGGCGTAACAGTAGTAGTCTTAATATTTGCCTGGTATCAAAAACTAAAACCAAACAAAAACAAAGAATTA
>JADHMR010000070.1 GCA_016779945.1 Bacteroidia bacterium
GAAATATCTAAATCAGATTATTTTATAATTAGGATTAAGCAAAGTACTTCGGGCTTTTTTAGAAAACATCAAATAAATAAGATCAAAGTTGGGCCCATATTAATTGATAGTACACCTCCAAAAATAGATAGTCTAATCATCCAAGATCCTAAAACAATTATTCTTAAAACTAACGAACCAACATCAATATCACATACTTTATTTGATATTAATAACGATGTTGGCCCACCTAAATCCGTTGAAATTACTGCCCCCCAAATTCAGCTTAATTATGAAGATTCCTTAGAAAATGGCAACTATACTCTTCACATACAAAATCTTGATGATTTAGACGGAAATAGAGCAGACACTGTCATTTCGTTTACTGTTAATTTAGCAAAAGAGCCCAAAAATGGCGAAATCATTATTAATGAAATCTTCCCAGATCCATCCCCTTCAGTAGGCTTACCAGAAGCAGAGTTTATCGAACTTTTAAATCTAAAAAACTACCCGTTAAATCTGGAGAATTGTATAATTTCTGATAAAAATTCTGCTGTAATTCTTCCTAAAATAATTGTTCCAAAAAAAGGGTTTATTGTTTTATGTAATGAGCCAGACTTGTTACTATTTGAGTCGATCTCTGATGTGTACGGCATTAAGAGTCTTCCTAGTCTAAATAATAGTGAAGATATAATCGCCCTGAAAAACAAAAATAGTGAGCTACTAGACTCTTTAAATTATACGAAAAGCTTTTACCGAAATGAGGAAAAACAAGAAGGTGGATATTCTTTAGAGCGAATTCATTTTTTTTCAAATTGCATTGATAGTTCGAATTGGATTGCTAGTGAGCATAGCAATGGAGGCACTCCAGGCGAAATAAATTCTGTTCATGGGCATGAATATGATAACACTCCCCCACATGTTTTATCTGCCAATTCGAATAACTTAAAAACAATCTATCTTCAATTAAATGAACTACCAACGAATCTTAGTGCATTTGAACCATCTAATTATGAACTAATTAATAGTAGTAATCAACCAACTAATGTTAGTATGGATGCAAACCACAAAACCATCGCCATTCAATTTGAAAACCAACTTCCATTAAGCTCAATCTTTCAACTGAAGATTAAAGAACTCGTTGATTGTTCTGGAAACCAAGCTCAAGAATCATACATAGACATCATCCCCGTTCATAGCGCTAAAAAAGGAGATATTATCATCAATGAACTCTTATTTAATCCATACCCCAACGGTGTAGATTTTATTGAGCTTTACAACACAAGTAGTCACTATATCAATCTTCATGAATTAACATTTAAAACCTACCTACCCAATTCATCAACTTACTTCATTGAATCGAATAAAGATGGCATTATTTCCCCAAATGAATTTATTGCTTTGAGTATTGATTCTAGCCAGGTAAAATATGATTACCCCGAGGCAAAAACTATTTTACAATTAAGTAAAATGCCTCCCATGAATAATACCGAAGGAATTTTGAGTTTATATCAATCTGATATTTTATTAGACTCGGTTCATTATCACGAAGATCAACACTTTAATCTTCTAAGCGATTATAATGGGGTGAGTCTAGAACGGATAAGTTATGATGACAAAGGGTCTAGTTCGAACAATTGGCACTCTGCCAGTAGCACAGTGGGATATGCAATACCGGGTTACCAAAATTCTCAGTACACAAATGTATCCTTAACACTAAATCCATTCGAGCTAAACTCATCCAAGATATCTCCAGATGGAGACGGTTATGAAGATTTTTTAATCTTAAAATACCAAATGGATAAACTTGGCTATGTACTCAATGGTTATATTTACACCCTTTCTGGTTTTCAAGTGCATCATCCTTTCAACAATCTTCTAATAAGCCGAGAAGGGAATTTGAAATGGAATGGTACAGATTCAAATGGCATTAAGCTACCAGTTGGTAATTACATATTACTAATTGAAGCATTTAATGAAACTGGTGAAATCATCAAGAAAAAAATTGCATTTGGGATCACAGGAATTTTTTAGATAAAATATGCTTACCACAGAATCAACATCCAACCACGATAATTTAGAAGATAAATCAACACTTGATTTATTAAAAGCCATGAATGCAGAGGACCAATCTGTTCCTCATGCTGTACATAACGAAATTAATGCAATCCAAAATTTAATTGATGCTGCTTATCAAACGATGAGTCAAGGAGGTCGGTTGTTTTATATAGGCAGTGGCACAAGTGGTAGACTAGGAATCGTGGATGCAAGTGAGTGTCCTCCAACGTATGGAGTTGACCCTGGAGTTGTAAATGGAATAATTGCCGGCGGAGATCAAGCAATTCGAAATGCCGTAGAAAATGCTGAGGACGATCCCTTACAGGGTTGGTATGATCTAGAAAATCACCACGTCAATAAACTCGATTTTGTTATCGGAATCAGTGCCAGTGGGACTGCTCCTTATGTTCAGGGAGCACTAGAAAAATGCAAAGAGAACAATATACTTACTGGTGCAATTGCATGTAACAAACCCAGCAAAATCGGTTCGATGGTAGATTATCCGATTGAGGTTGTTGTAGGTCCAGAATTTGTAACTGGCAGTACTCGTATGAAAAGCGGTACCGCACAAAAACTCATTCTTAATATGATTAGCACTAGTTTAATGATTAAACTTGGTCATGTTCAAGGAAATCAAATGGTTGATATGCAATTAAGTAACCAAAAATTAGTTGCCAGAGGAACTCGAATGATAATGGAACAAACAGGACTAGACGAATACACAGCCAACGACCTTCTCTTGAAACACGGAAGTGTGAGAAAGGCCGTCGAACATGCTGAAAACTGGTAGCTAAAAATAAGTCACTAGGTCTCTACAACTTAAGGATCTCATCTTTGGGGTACTTTACTGAGAAATCATACTCCAGCTTTTTCTTCGCTAAACCTTTCAGATTAATATCCCAGGACAAAACTCCTGTGTCTTCATTCAGTTTACCGTCTCCATTCGTGGAAGTTATCTCAATTTTTTCATTTTTACTTACCGGGATATGGTCCTCTATGATTAGGTTGACATCTCCTTTATTTTTATTCTTAATCGTTATCTCATAAGTGGCAGTATATACTTTACTATTCTCAATTAACTTCTTTTTAGTTTGGCAATCCGTCTTTTTCCGTTCTACATATATGCTTCGATCTCTCCCCATGGAAACATCTAATGTATCATCCAAAACTGATGGATTAACAACCGTTCTGCCAATGAACGTATTGCCATAATATATATTAGCTTGACCCGTCAATAAATCAAGAGACTCCCAATCGGTCAATCGAGCAACAACAAATGCATCTTTTTCAAGTTTTGGTACCAAATACAATTGAAACTTAGTAGTTACTTTTTCACGTTTAAGATCCATGTAATGAGCCTTGCCACCAGAAGAAACATTCATTGGTAGGGCTATATCAAATTCCACTGAACTAAAATTTTGAACCTTATTCGTGTACTCATAAAGCATCGATGCTTTTTCTTCTATTTCCATATCATAAACTTCCGTGACATTTTCCGTAGAAGTAATCGCGGTATTCGCATTACTTTGTAGATACAGCCCTTTTTTTGCCCTATCCGATCGGATATACCGTTGGAAATTAACAAACCATACCGGAAGCTTCGGCTTCGTGTTCCCCTGATTAGGATTGGCATTAGACACTTTTATTTTTACCTGTTCCCAATCCAATCCTGTATTCTGATAAACCTGTGCTTTGTATACTAAAGTAATATCTGATTGATGATCTTTTGCAATCAAATCGTAATGCGGATTCCATCCTACATTTCCTGATAAATAATTAAGTTTAATAGTACCATAAGCTGAACTAGAATTTAATACCGTTACTATTACCTGGTGATGATAGGTTGGAGTAGGACGAATATTCTGATTTTGAATCAATGCTTGTGTTTCTTTCAACTCCTGTTTCAATAATCTATGATAGTCCGACATTTTTTTCGCTTGAAACGATAAAATATACCTTAAATGAGCAAGTTCTTTCAACTCTTCCCTCAGAAATAAGGCTGTTCCTTTCAGAAGTTCTAACGAGTCTGAATTAGATGTTCCTCTAACCAAGGGGTTTCCCATTATTAAATTCTTTTCCTGATCCACTGCTTGCATCAATTCAGCATTTTTATTAATCCTCAATTGACTATTTTTTATAGAATCACGTAATGCTTCCTCACGTTTCAAAAGTTTTGGAGGTATTTCACTCTTTACTTGGGCAGGATCATCCATATAATATCGGTATTGTGTATTCAAAATCGTGAATTTCCCAACACCAGAAGCTTGAATACTGGCTTTATTGATATAGGGCGATACATCATTAAAAATAAAATGAGATGTTCCCTTGGGTATAGACACATAAGCCTCTTGAAATAATTGGGCATTTTGCATAAAAACAGTAACATTTTTAAGCTTGTCCTTTACTATAATTTCTCGATCCTCAGCTTTCAAAAAAGTCAATCCTATAACACTCGTAAGTAATACTAAAATTATTTTTTTCATACTGCTTAATCCCTCTAAGAGTAAATAGGTAAATGATAAACTACAATAACATCATGACTTCCTTATTTTTGCAGTGTGGAAGATTTGATAACCCTACATATTACTGACCTCTCAGGAAATGAACATAAAATACAAGCTCCTACGGACATGAACCTCAATGTGATGGAAGCTATTCGAGCAAATGACTTACCTATCAAAGCAACTTGCGGAGGTATGGCCATGTGTGCAACCTGCAATTGTGTGGTTAAAAGCAACCACACTTTACCGGAGATGAGTGAAGATGAAGAAGCTATGCTTGATGAGGCATTCGTACTCGATATTGAGGGCAGTAGATTGATGTGTCAAATTCCAGTTTCACAAGAAATTAATGGCCTGCAAATTCAACTCGGCGAATTGACAGCAGAGTAGCATGGAAGATTCCAAATCAACTCTAAATAATTTACTATTAAATACCAATTCTTCCGATCAAAAAATTGATTCCCCATGAGACATCCTATTCACTTGTTACAAATTGGTGTTAATTATTTGAATTTGTAAATCAAAAAGTTACATTTGCAGCCCTATTTTTAAGAATAAAATAACTTTATTGTGGATACATTATCATACAAAACCATATCAGCTAATAGCAAGACTGTTGAAAAACAGTGGGTTATAGTTGATGCAGAAGGAAAAACGCTTGGACGTTTTTGTTCTGAAATTGCCAAAATATTAAGAGGCAAAAACAAGACAAATTTTACCCCTCATGTTGATTGCGGTGACAATGTCATTGTTATCAATGCAGAGAAAATCACTTTTACAGGTAATAAAATGGAAACCAAAGAATACGAAACATTCAGTGGTTATCCAGGTGGTAGAAGAGTAGCTCTAGCTAAAGATTTATTAGCCAAAAAACCAATCAATCTTATTGAAAGAGGTGTTAGAGGTATGTTGCCCAAAAATAGGTTAGGTAGAAAATTATTTACCAATATGCATGTGTTTGTTGGATCTGATCATCCACACGCAGCACAAAAGCCAACCAAAGTAGAGATTTAATAATTATATGGACGTTATAAACACAATTGGGAGAAGAAAATCATCAGTAGCTCGTGTATACATGAGTGAAGGTAAAGGTGCTATAACGGTCAATGAAAGACCGTTAGAAGAGTACTTTGCTTCTCAAGAATCCGTATATTATGTAAACCTTCCGCTCACAACTTGTGATGCTGCGGGAAAATATGATATACAAGTTAATGTAGATGGTGGTGGAACCACTGGACAAGCTGACGCAATTAAACTTGCGATCGCTAGAGCACTAGTAGAAGTTGATCCAGAAAATAAACCAGCCCTTAGAGCAAAAGGGTTAATGACTCGCGACTCACGTTCTGTAGAGCGTAAAAAAGCAGGTCAACCAAAAGCAAGAAAGAAAACACAATTTAGTAAGCGTTAATAGAATGGCAGTTAGTACAGAAAAATTATTAGAAGCAGGTGTACATTTCGGACACCTCACAAGTAAGTGGAATCCTAAAATGGCCCCATATATTTTTATGGAGCAAAATGGGATTCACATTATAGATCTTAACAAAACCTCAGCTAAACTTGAGGAATCTAAGCATGCTATTCAAAATATTGCTCGAACTGGCCGTAAGGTGATGTTTGTTGCTACAAAAAAACAAGCCAAGGAAATCTTAGAGGAAAATGCTCGCAGAGTAAACATGCCTTTTGTTTCTCAAAGATGGTTAGGAGGCATGCTTACTAACTTTGCAACTGTTCGTAAATCAATCAAAAAAATGCAAGCCATCGAAAAAATGAAAACCGATGGAACATTTGATAATATGAACAAAAAAGAGCGTTTAATGAAAACACGTGAGCAAGAGAAATTGGCTCGTGTTTTGGGCGGTATCGAAAATTTAAATCGTATTCCCTCTGCTCTTTTTGTAATTGATATCAAACGTGAACACATTGCAATTAAAGAAGCTCAGAAACTCAATATTCCAATCTTTGCGATTGTAGATACCAATTCTGATCCTACGAAAGTTGATTTTCCTATTCCTGGTAATGATGATTCTGCGAAATCACTTCATATCCTTTGTAACGAGGTTACCGATGCAATTGCTGCTGGCTTACAAGAAAGAGCTCAAGCAAAAGAGCAAGCTAAGAAGGATGAGGTAGTTGCTGAAGAAACAACTGAAGAAACCACAGAAAAAGCATAGAATTCGTTTTTTATTGTAAACCCATTTTTATTTTATAGAACATGACAACCATTACAGCGTCTGCAGTAAACAAACTCAGACAAATGACCGGTGCCGGTATGATGGATTGCAAAAAAGCTTTGCAAGAATCGAACGGCGATATGGATGGAGCCGTTGACATCCTAAGAAAAAAAGGAGCTGCTAAAGCTGCTAAAAGAGCGGATAGAGAAGCTGCAGAAGGACTTTCAATTGCTAAGTCTTCTGATGATAACACGTATGGAATCGTTGTAGAGGTAAACTGCGAAACTGATTTCGTTGCTAAGAACGATGATTTTGTTGCATTTGCCAATCAAGTTGCTGACTTTGCACTTACCAATCAGTTCACTGACAAAGATGCCCTCTTAGGTGCTGCTTTTGAAGGAAAAACTTTAGGCGAAATATGTGTTGACAAAACTGCTGTAATTGGCGAAAAAGTAGAAGTATCTAATTACGCCCTGCTTTCCTCTGAGGGAGTAGCCGCATACAACCACGGTGCAAATCGTATTGGTGTTCTTGTAGCTTTAAGTTCTAATTCAGATGAGGCTTTACAAGCAGGTAGAGACCTTGCTATGCAAATTGCTGCAATGAATCCAATTGCTGTTGACGAAAATGCTGTCTCACAAGAAGTTAAGGACAAAGAACTTGAAATTGGTAGAGATATTGCAAAGCAAGAAGGTAAACCTGAAGAAATGTTAGACCGAATTGCACAAGGTAAATTGAAACGTTTTTTCAAAGACAACACGCTTATGAACCAATCATATGTTAAAGATAGTTCTATGACCGTGTCTGCTTTCCTAAAGTCTGTTAGCCCAGATTTAGAAGTTAAGTCGTTTGAGCGATTCCAATTAGGAGCATAACTCAAGCAATTAAAAATATATCAAAAGCCTTTCATTTTTAATGAAGTGCTTTTTTATTTTCTAATTGTTAATATTACACTTAATTTTGGCAATCAAATATATCCATGTCTTACAAAAGAATTTTACTAAAACTAAGTGGCGAAGCTCTCCTGGGCGATAAAGAATTTGGAATTGACAGTAGCGTACTATCAATGTACGCAAAAGAAATCAAATCAGTCGCTGATCTAGGTATAGAAGTAGCCATTGTCATTGGTGGAGGAAATATTTTTAGAGGAGTAAGTGGTGTTGAGGGAGGAATGAAAGACCGTGCAAATGCCGACTACATGGGTATGTTAGCCACTGTAATCAATGCTATGGCTTTGCAAAGTGCTCTCGAAAATGAAGGCGTATATACACGATTAACCAGTGCAATAAAAATGGAACAAATTGCAGAACCATTTATTCGACGACGGGCCATCAGACACTTAGAAAAAGGTCGTGTAGTTATTTTTGGTGCAGGCACAGGCAATCCCTATTTCACCACAGACACTGCTGCTAGCCTTCGTGCTGTCGAAATTGAAGCCGATGTAATTCTTAAAGGTACTCGAGTAGATGGGATATACACTGCTGATCCAGAAAAAGATGCCAGTGCAACTCGATATGACGAAATTAGTTTTACAGATGCTATCAAACGAAACTTAAAAGTAATGGATATGACTGCATTCACATTATGTCAAGAAAATGCTCTACCTATTATTGTATTTGATATGAATAAGCCTGGCAATCTTGCCCAAATCGTAAAAGGCAAGTCCATTGGTACGTTGGTGAGCTAAATTAAACTATTAGTAGAATACGTAAATTTCACCATTACCTAGGCGAAACAGGTATTAAAACTTATTCTTCCACATCATGCTTTCAACAGGCTTGATGGTACGTTTATTATACTTCGCATTTTTCTTTTTATTGTAGTAGGTTTCTATTTCTCCCTCTACTACAAAATAGATCAGCTGTCCGATAGGCATACTTCGATATACACGGACAGGTTGAGTTACACTAATCTCTAATGTCCATGTGTTGCAAAAACCTACATCTCCTTTTCCTGCAGTAGCGTGAATATCAATACCCAATCTACCGGTACTACTCTTGCCTTCTAAAAATGGAATATGAGCGTGTGTTTCGGTGTATTCCTCTGTAACTCCCAGGTATAACACCCCTGGCTGCAGAACGAAACCATCAAGAGGTATCTCAAAATGCTCAATCTTATTGTGCTCTCTGGCGTCTAAAACCCTAATAGAATAACAGGCCAAATGCTTGCCTAAGTGAACATCATAGCTATTGGTTCCTAAATCATCTCGATTAAATGGCTCGATCAAGATGGTTCCTTTTTCAATTTCTTCTAAAATTCGTACGTCACTTAGTATCATGGTATTTTGATTGGGTCAATTTTAATCGATAATTTCTACTTTCCAAAATACAAGGCTTCTGTCATCGCTACAACTTACAAACATATTTTCGTCTATCCATTGAGTCTTATTAATGCAATTAGTATGTCCTGCGTATCGTTCAAAATCAATGACCTTGAGCAGCGTCATTTGATCATTCCATATTTTTATGGTTTTATCCATACTGCAACTCAGCAGAAATTGACCATTCCAGCTTAGGTTTTTTGCTTGGTAAAGGTGGGCTGGGACTCGATGTACTACTTTATTTAACTTTAAATCATGGGCTAAAATATGGGCGTCTCTACCCGTGCTAAGTAATGTATTTTCGTCAATCAATGCTAGACCAAAAACCGAATTTGTATGACCGTTCAAAATACGCTCAGTTTTGAAACTACTTTTATCCAATTGATAAATATTTGAATCTGAAGAACCCACAAAAATGGATGAATCTCCCACGACAACGGATCGTAAACTATGTGTGGAAACCGTTTCTCTCATCGAGTTTGAATGGTCAATAATGCATCCGTCTTCTCCTCCGCTGAATTCATCAGTGATGATAAATACCCCTCCTTGATGTCTTTTGTGGCTGTGAACCAAAGTTTTATGCTTAAGATTTACCTGATAAATAGTTCCTGATCTTCCGCCAACATAAAGTAAATCCGCCGTTTTATGAATGCTATAAACTGGCTCTCCAGTTTGCATTATCAATTTTCCATCTGCTGGCGAATCCAAATCCCAACGAACAATATAACCTTCTGCACCTGCAGAATAAATATACCTTTCCTCAAAATCAATGATAAAATCATAAATAGCATCTCGGTGACCTTTTAAATGTGCTACTTTTGTTATCTTTATTTTAGATCGGGTTGCCACTACATTCAAAGAAACATATAAATAATGGAATGGTTGCACTTTGGCGTATTGAGGAGACCAAAGAAGAACTATTTGATTTACTACCTGACACTTGGAAAGCAAAGTTGGATATTAACTCGATGAACAGACACAACGTAGCTGCCCGGGTACTAGCTCATACTATCTGCCCAGATTTTGATAGTATTGAAAAAGACGAATATGGCAAACCCTATTTTATAAGCAAGGACTACCCCATTTCTATTACCCATGCCGGAGAATACGCAGGTTTTATGTATACTGAAGATCGTGAGTGTGGCATTGATATTGAACAAATAAGCAGTCGTATTAAACGAATACAACACAAGTTTATTCGGGAAGATGAGCAAAAATTTGCTGAGTCAGGGCTGCAGGGCTTATATATGGTTTGGTGTGCAAAAGAGGCCTTATACAAATATTACGGGTTAAAAGCATTGGACTTCAAAGCACATCTTAAGTTACAATTCGAACCTTTTGAAAAGGAGGGTAATTTGAAAGGAATCATATCAAAAAATGAATACAAAATAACCATGGACCTACATTATCAATTTTTTGATGAATATTTGCTCATCCACACCCAGTAGATGAAAAAAGTAATTTGGATAACAGGAGCAGGTAGCGGAATTGGTGAAGCCTTGGCATTGGCATACAATCACACAGAACACACCATAATTTTATCTGGCAGAAATAAAACACAACTAGAATCTGTTTCAAAAAATATTCTGAATCCATACATCCTCCCATTAGATATCACTCAAGAAAACCAAATTACTGAAGCAGTAACCACAATTCAATCAACTTTTGGTAACGTAGATATTCTCATCAATAACGCTGGAGTTAGTCAACGAGCAACTGTATCAGAAACAACCAATGATGTAGGTAGAAACCTAATGGAAGTCAATTTCTTTGGAAGTGTTCACCTCACTAAAGCAATACTTCCAATGATGAAAAAAGCAAATAAAGGGAGTATCGTAGCTATGAGTAGTGCTGCGGGTAAATTTGGCTTTCCATTACGCTCATACTACTCAGCTTCCAAACATGCTTTACAAGGTTTTTATGAATCGTTGAGTCTCGAATTAAAAGATACTCAAATACATGTAATGGTAGTTTGTCCTGGTAGGATTAGAACAGACATAAGCAAAAATGCACTAACTGGCTCTGGTAAATCGCATAACCAAATGGATCA
>JADHMR010000071.1 GCA_016779945.1 Bacteroidia bacterium
CATTGCAGAGTCAGTCAAAGAAATTCGAAGAGCTTTAGTAGACGCCGATGTTAGCTACAAAATTGCTAAAGATTTCACGAATAAAATCAAAACAGAAGCGATTGGTCAGAATGTGATAAATAGTGTTTCTCCAGGCCAGTTGATGACTAAAATTGTTAATGATGAGCTAAAAGAACTTCTTGGTGGAGAAACCAAGCCAATTAATTTATCAGGAAGTCCATCCATAATACTCATCGCTGGACTTCAAGGGTCAGGAAAAACAACATTTTCTGGGAAGCTTTCTTCTTATCTAAAAAGTAAAGGAAGAAACCCACTCTTAGTTGCTTGCGATGTCTACAGACCTGCAGCAATAAATCAAATAAAAGTACTTGGAGAACAAGTAGGGGTTAATGTATTTACGAATGAAGAAAGTAAAAATCCTGTAGAAATTGCTCAAGATGCTGTCAAATATGCCAAAGTTCATCAGCATAATGTAGTTATTGTTGATACAGCTGGTCGATTAAGTATCGATGAAGCCATGATGAATGAAATAGGAAGCCTTAAAGATCAACTTAAGCCTCAAGAGATTTTATTCGTTGTAGATGCTATGACTGGTCAAGATGCAGTAAATACAGCAAAAGCTTTCAATGAAAAATTAAATTTTGATGGGGTTGTCCTCACAAAATTAGACGGTGACACTCGAGGTGGTGCAGCTATTTCTATCAAATCAGTAGTCAATAAACCCATCAAGTTTGTTAGTACTGGAGAAAAAATGGAAGCTTTGGATGTATTCCATCCAGACAGAATGGCTAATCGAATCCTTGGAATGGGAGATATCGTGTCATTTGTTGAAAAAGCTCAAGAAAACTTTGATCAGGCCGAGGCAGCTGCTCTTCAAAAGAAGATGCGAAAAAATCAATTCGATTTTGATGATTTTTTAAAGCAACTCAATCAAATAAAAAAAATGGGAAACATCAAGGATTTGATGGGTATGATTCCTGGTGTAGGTAAAGCCATTAAAGATGTAGATATCAATGATGACAGTTTTAAAGGTGTAGAAGCCATAATTCATAGTATGACAGCCCACGAAAGACAAAATCCAAATGTGTTAGATGGTAGCAGGAAAAAACGAATTGCTCTTGGTAGTGGAACCTCAACTGCTGAGGTAAACAAGCTTATTAAGCAATTTGATGAAATGAGAAAAATGATGAAAGCTATGAATAACAAAAAAGGACTTCGATCAGGTGCTAACTTATTTCGACGATAGTGAAAGATTTAAGGCAAAATTATACGAAAGGAGAACTTGTAGAAAATCAGATTGCTGATGATCCATTTGCTCAGTTTGATCAGTGGTTTACAGATGCATTAAATGCTGAAATTCTGGAGCCAAATGCTATGATTTTGTCATCTGTAGACAATAATAAACCTGACTCTAGAATAGTGCTTCTTAAAGATGTTAGGGGCGGAGAATTTGTTTTTTACACGAATTATGATAGTCACAAAGGGCAGCAACTTCAGAATAATCCTAATTGTACTTTATTATTTCCATGGATCAACCTTGAGCGTCAAGTAATTATCCGTGGTCACGCCACAAAAATACCTACTAATGAATCTGAGGAATATTTTTTGTCAAGACCTAAAAGTAGTCAAATTGGTGCATGGGCCTCTAATCAAAGTAAGCAAATCGATTCAAGAATAACCCTCGAGAATCAGTTGAAGGAAACACAAGAAAAATTTAACAACCTACCATTAACCAAGCCACCTCATTGGGGAGGTTTTGCAGTTAACCCTCACGAAATTGAGTTCTGGCAAGGTAGACCTAATCGTTTACATGATAGAATTCTTTACACACTTCAAAATGGTGTATGGGTTACTTCACGACTTCAACCCTAAGATTCATTAACATCATATTTCTGTCAAAGTATTTGTATTCCCCTCTGATAAGGGCATAAAAATATAAATTTGCTTAGTTTTTTATAATGCAGGGTATTGATAAAAATAGTAAGAACTCTACTCGTATGAGTTTATTGTTGGTTCCGGCTATTACCATTGGTCTAAGTTTGCTAGGATATCAAACCTATGTATGGGTTGCTGGTGAAACTTTTAATGGTTTCAGTTTTGATATTGGGCGTCTTTGGTCAACTGATGTCAAACCAGAAGAAAAATTTGATCAGATAGAAAAAGATATTTTTAACACTAAAATAAAAGATGAAGAGTTTCCAATCACGTCTTTAGAATTGGATGAAGTAATTCCACCGAGTTTGCAACCCAAAAAGACTGAAACAATCAATCAAGTATTTGAACAAGATTTAATTACAAATACTGCTACAAACAAAAAAATTACCAGCACACTAGACAGAATTAACTATATCGATGTTAATCCGCTGATTAATAATGACTTGCATGCTAAATATATTCATAGACTAAAAAGTGAAAGTTTAATTTTTCCTGACATGGTCCCCAAACAAGGAAAGTTATACTGGGGGATTAATTTCTCACCAGCATTTAGTTATCGGGTATTTGATATTGATATAAATAAAGTCAATGGTGCTGCTGAAGACCAAAATAGAATATATACAACAGGATTAACTGAGGAAAAAAGAAATACATTTGACAAGGCAATTACTTCTTATTCATTTGGTGTAGATTTTGGGAAACAAATCAGTGAAAAATTTAATATTTACTCTGGAGTTCATATTGCTGGTTATGGTGAGCAAATTTTAGTTTCTGCAGCAAATGAGCATGATCCCAACTATTGTTATGCTGAATTTCATAATAGAAAACCTGCTTATGAGGCAGCAGAATCAGCCTCAAATCCCAATAATGTTCCATATACCAACCAATATAAGTACATTGAAATACCGCTGGGTGTTCAGTATACAATATCTAAATTTGATAAAGCTAAAATAGCTATTGATCTCGGAGCATATTATCAAAAAGTTTATCAAGTTAATGCTTTACTGTACGATTTTGAAACAGATTATTATTATTGGTTTAACGAACGAGATATTATTATAAAAGACAAAGGAATAGGTATTAGTACCGGAGTGAGTTTGATACAAAATCTCACAGAGCGTATTGAGCTAACTTTTAACCCATATCTAAAATTTAATTTAAACTCTACTTTTTCAGATTCTTATTCAGTTCAGCAGAATCAATACTCTACAGGTGTTAGAGTTGGTGTTAGACAACAAATTTTCTAATTCTATTCGGTAATTCAATTATCTTCGCGGGTAGTATGAATCGAGTATATATTGTTGCGGCTGTTCGAACTCCTATGGGAAGTTTCAATGGCAAGTTAAGTGGCATTTCTGCCCCTAAATTGGGTTCAGTTGCGATTAAAGGTGCACTGTCTAAGTCTGGATTAAATCCCTCAGATGTTGATGAAGTCTATTTTGGAAATGTTCTTCAAGCAGGAGTAGGTCAGGCTCCCGCAAGACAAGCAGCCATCTTAGCTGGATTGCCAGAATCTACACCTTGTACTACTGTAAATAAAGTTTGTGCTAGCGGCATGAAATCCATTGCTTTGGGTGCTTCATCCATTATGTTGGGTCATAATGATATTGTAGTTACTGGAGGTATGGAGAATATGAGCCAAGTTCCTCACTATTTACCCAACTCAAGAACTGGATACAAGTATGGTGATTTCAAGGCAATAGATGGTCTCGCATATGATGGTCTCAGAGATGTATACAATGAGTATATGATGGGTACGGCTGCTGATCTCACCGCCAAAAAATTTGATATCTCTAGAGAGGAACAAGATAATTTTGCAATTAATTCTTACAAACAGACGGCAAAATCATGGACATCAGGTAAATTTAATGATGAGGTTATACCAGTACCTATTCCTCAGCGAAAAGGCGACCCCATTATGATGACCGAAGATGAGGAATATAAAAATGTAAATTTTGATAAGATTCCTAATTTACGTCCAGTTTTTGAAAAGGATGGAAGTGTGACTGCTGCTAATGCCAGCACAATAAATGATGGTGCAGCATGTGTTATTCTTGTAAGCGAGAAAAAACTAAAAGAACTTGGTCTAGAACCAATGGCAGAGGTTTTATCGTTTGCAGATGCAGCTCACCAACCCGAATTATTTACAACTGCACCGTCCGTTGCTCTGCCAATAGCTTTAGAAAGAGCAGGTTGTTCCATAAATGATGTTGACGCATTCGAACTTAATGAAGCGTTCTCAGTAGTAGGTCTAGTTAATAATAAGCTATTAAACCTTGATGCTTCCAAGGTAAATATTAATGGGGGTGCAGTATCTATGGGCCATCCACTTGGAGCATCTGGAGCTCGAATAGTTGTAACGCTATTGCATGTCCTAAAACAAAATAGTGGTAGTCTAGGAGCTGCTGCAATTTGTAATGGTGGAGGAGGAGCAAGTGCCATGGTCATTAAAAATGTTTAATATCACACTAATTTGAATAAATATTGAGTTTTAGAGTTACCATGAGGTCTTATTATTCTCTTATTATTCTATTATTTTTTAATTTATCGAGTTTTGGACAACGAATAAAAGTATCATCCTCAGATTCTACGTACATAGATTCTATTCGGAACTACGAATATCAGCTAGAAGGTTTAAGCTACAATATTATTAACGGATCGGATAAAGTTGAACGGATCACAAGTTGTTATTATTTCATTGAAACGCTTAAAACAGCACTTCAAATTCCTAACTCCTTCGATTATGAATTTGATCTTCTGAAAACAGTTTCAACTATTACTCCAGATGATAAAAAGTTTAGAGTTTTTACTTGGAATTTACTGCTAGATAGCGGAAAGTATATGTATTTCGGAGCTATACAAATGAATAATTCAGATAGCTTGGAATTATATGGATTGTATGATAGTTCTGATTATAATCGAAATGTATACTATGATCAGTTTGATAATCGCCATTGGATGGGTGCTCTTATTTATCAGATTCACCATTATCGATGGAAAAAAAAGGATTATTATATCACCTTCGGTTGGGATGGTCAAGATGCTGAGACCAATAGGAAGGTAATCGATGTAATGTGGTTTGACGAGTCAGGGAAACCAAATTTTGGTGAAGAAATTTTTGATTTTGATGGAGACCTACAAGCTCGAATTATTTTTGATTTTAATGATCGTGCTGCCATGCTGTGCAGGTATGATGAATTTGAAGAGGCCATCGTATTTGCGAATTTAGTTCCTATAAACCCTTTGTTAAAAGGAGTCTATAAAAACTATGTACCTGACGGTACATACGATTATTTGAAATTTGAAAAAGGAATCTGGCGTAGATATAAAATGATTTTCGACGACCGAAAGAAAAATAGTACCAATCTTCGTAAGCTTTAATTAAAATTTAACCCAATGACCATTAAAACCATCATTGGGTCCATACTCAATTGTTGGTAATGGAAATTTTAAGCTATTAAAAACTATCAATAGCGATCGCAAAACAGTATTATTAGTTTTGATCTTTGATAAATCGATATCTGGTGAAAAATAAAATTGTCTTTTACGTTGGGTGCTTGAAAAGTCGTATGAAGTCCCATTACTCACAAATACATTATTATCGCCACCATACATTCCATCAGCTCCATAACCAACCGCTAGGTTGAGCCATTTAGGCCAATTACTCTTTGGAAAAAAAGAATTTACATTACAACTCATCCAATAAGTCTGTCCATTATAATCCTTGATTACTTTTTCTGGATAATTACTGCCCAGTGCATTTGGTCGGTCATCTGAATAATTAGACGGTGCGAATGAAAATTTCATAATTAATCGTTGTTCATCCCAAAAAAGGCTTTGGGAAATAGCCGTGCCAGCTCCCAATAAATTAGCTGTCATATCACCTGTACTCGCTCCCCATTCTTTTGAAAATCCGTCAAGAATTTCAACACTTGTTTGAATAAAAAAACCATAGGCTCCACCAATTAAAGAGTATTCTTTTTGGTTATAACCCGCCCATTTCATCATTTCAATTCCTGCTAAACCTTCATAGTAACACGAGTACATGTGACCTACTTTGTCCATTTGAAGCCATTGCTTATTGTCATTGAAAAAATGAAACTTTGATTTCGGATAATCTTTATACCATAACTCATTTAATCCAATCATTAGCGAGCCATAAGCAACACTGTTTCCAGCTATAATAATATTTTTTCGTTTTTTTAAGTCAACTGTATCACCAGCGAAGGTAAATTGAATAATACCTATGAAAAAGAGACCGATAACAAATAATCTAGAACAATATGGTTGCTTTTGTTGCATCAAGTATTTTTAAAACTTCATCTGAATTTTCTGCTTGAGCATAAACCCGAAGTACAGGTTCTGTTCCACTAGGTCTGATCATTACCCAATTATCTTCATTGAGTAAAAATTTAAACCCATCGATATCTTCAAAACCAGTTACTTGATAATCCTCAAAATTATTGAACGATTTTTCTTTGCATTGTTTTATAATGGCCTGTTTTTGTTCCTCTGGCACGTGAAGATCATAACGATCCATAGCAAAAGAGCCAGTAATTTGGTATACTTCTTCAATTAGCGTATTAAGAGATTTACCAGTGTTTGCCATGTACTCCCAAAGAATTAAGCCCATCCAAATTCCGTCTCGTTCTGGAATATGAGAATTAACAGCTATTCCGCCACTTTCCTCACCACCAAGCAATGTTGGATTAGAGATCATTTCTTCGCAGATGTATTTGAAACCTATTTTTGTTACATGGTGTTTCAATCCGTAATGTTCACAAATTGATTTAATTTTTGAAGTACAACTAAAACTCGTGTAAACATTTCCCTCTTCTTGTTTAAACTCCACTAAATATCGAATCAAAAGAAGAATAATGTGATGAGAGTCTACAAATTTTCCATTATCATCAAATAATCCTATTCTGTCAGCATCTCCATCAGTAGCAAGTCCACTATCGATATCTGAATTAGCAATTAGGTTTGAAAATTCCGATAAGTTTCTAGCTATCGGTTCAGGTGCTTGTCCATCAAAACTTGGATTATAATCAGCATGAAGTAAAGTTGCATTAGGGATAAGTCTTCTAATGACATTTTGACCAGCACCGTACATTGCATCATATCCAAATTTCAGACCACATGAGTTGATTTTATCTATGTCAAAATTCTTTCTAACATGGTCAATATACTCTTGCTCCATGTCAATTATATTGACTAGTTTGTGATCTTTTAAGGTGTCAAATGGGAGTATAGTAGGTTTGAATTCACTTGGGATTTTAGTTTCTACAGCATCAATTTCAGCCTGTACGGCAGGTCCACCATAATGTGCTTTAATTTTAAATCCATTGTATGAAGGTGGATTATGACTAGCTGTGATTACAATTCCAGTATATGCACTATGAATTGTGGTTGATAATGAAACCATGGGAGTCGAAACAAAGGTTTCTGATGTATAAACGGTTATTCCCTCATTAATTAGAACAGATATTGTGGTTTCAGTAAAAAGTTTTCCTCCGAATCGACAATCAAAACCAACTACTGCCGAGTGATTTTCTGAATTTTCTTTTATCCATAACGCCGTTGCATAAGCTACTCGTGCAACATTTTCAGTAGTAAATTCCTGAGCTATAATAGCTCGCCATCCGTCAGTTCCGAATTTTATTGTTGTCATAATTTAATGTTTAAATATTACGAATGAGTTTGATGTACATCTCCTCAGATTTTTGAGGAGGAATCGTCTCACTATTTATTTTTTCAATGATAAAATCAAAATTTTTCTCACTCAAGTATTCAGATATTCCTTGAAGGTTAATTGAGAGTTCAAGCTCTTCAATTTCCTGTCTACTTAGTTTGTAGTCTTTCCCATTAACTTCAATTATTAGGTATTCTAATTCTTGTAGCGGGATATTTTTATAATTACTCCACTTTTCAATTACACGAATAGTGTTGATTTTCCAATATTCAATTAAGTCTCTCGGCTCAAAAGGTTTCTTGCTGATATTTAGAATTATTTGTTTATTCGAATTAATACCATTCTCCGTTTCAGTGTATATTTTTTTATTCTCAACATTACTATTGATCGAAGGAGAAATAATTTTGTAGGTAATACGCTTGGATTTTTCGGGTTTATAAAAATTTCGTTTTACGCTTTTACTATAACAGGCTTGATTTTTAAGCAATACAGATGATTCAGGATTGATTTTGAAGTCTTTTTTCCCAAACTGAACAATATTAAAATTAAATGCTTTGGAGTGAATCGCATTCCAATAACTAATATCCGAATAACCTTGGTGTGAGGTTGGAATTTCTACACTTTTAAGAATTCCAATAACATCGACTGCATCAATAAAACCAAATGAAACTGGCTCTCCATTTGATGATTTACCTATAAATGAAAATCCACGTACCATAAAATCAAATTCTTTTCCAATGAGTTGCCAATATTCATGGATGAATAAGTCATTACTTTTGATAAAAGGTTTTTTACTAGATTTTTCAAGTTCTGAAAATTGAATTTTGTTGATGAGTTCTTTTTTACTACTGGTTTTCCATAGGGCAATATCCCCATTTTTAATACGTGGATACAAGAGTTTGTGTAGAGATTCAACGAGGTTAAAACCTATAGAATCTGGTTGTTCGATAGCCGACAGATAAATAAGTACAGGTTCCATCTCATACTTTGATGGCAAGCTAGAAGGTGATTTACACCCCAAAAAACTACCAATAATAAATAGGATGAAAAGTCTATACAAATGCATTCTCGCCAGTAATTTCCATCCCCAATATGAGTAAGTGAATGTCATGTGTTCCCTCATAGGTAACGACACTTTCTAGATTCATAATATGTCTCATGATAGGATAATCCCCAGTTATACCCATACCTCCATGCATTTGACGTGCTTCACGGGCAATTTGGATTGCTATTTCTACATTATTTCTTTTTGCTAGAGATATTTGAGCTGGTGTAGCTTTTCCCTCGTTCATTAAGTTACCTAGTCGCCAACAAACCAATTGAGCTTTGGTTATTTCAGTGAGCATTTCTGATAATTTTTTTTGTTGGAGTTGAAAACCTCCAATTGGTTTTCCAAATTGTATGCGTTCTGCAGCGTATTTTCTAGCACTCTCGTAACAATCCATCGCAGCTCCTAATGCACCCCAGCTAATTCCATATCTAGCAGAGTTAAGACAGGTAAGTGGACCTTTTAATCCGGATACTCCAGGTAGAATATTTTCTTTTGGTACACGAACGTTATCAAAAACAAGTTCGCCAGTACAACTTGCACGCAAACTCCATTTATTGTGTGTTTCTGGTGTAGTAAACCCTTCCATTCCACGTTCTACAATAATTCCTTTAACAACACCCTCCTCATTTTTAGCCCATACAACAGCTAAATCTGCCTCAGGAGCATTACTAATCCACATTTTTGATCCATTAAGTATCACATGGTCACCTGCTTCTTTAAAATTTGTTGTCATTCCGTTAGGATTAGAGCCATGATCAGGTTCGGTCAGACCAAAACAACCTAATAGATCGCCACTACCTAATTTGGGTAGGTATTTTCTTTTTTGTTCTTCACTACCGAATTTATGAATTGGGTACATGACTAGAGATCCCTGAACACTTGCAGTAGAGCGTACTCCGCTATCACACCGTTCTAATTCTTGCATGGCTATACCATAGCTTATATAATCGAGACCACCACCGCCGTATTCAGCAGGTATTTGTGGTCCAAAGCATCCAACCTCACCAAGTTGTTTCACAATGTGGCTTGGAAAGTAATTTTTTTGGGCACAGTCTTCAATAATAGGTGAGAGTTCTCTTTTTACATACGAACGCACACTATCTCTTACTAGCAGGTGTTCTTCACTATATAAATCATCCAAGTTGTAAAAGTCTGGGTGATAATAGGTGTCTTGACCTTTTTTGATTTCTTTTAAGTGACTTAATTCTTCTTTGGTCATTTTATTTTAGCCTAACTTTGCAAATGTAAAATTAAAAGTAATATACATGACAAAGAGTAGTACAATAGAATCAATCTTAAGTATTGATAATGTTAGAGTTAAGGCTAACCACGGTTGGTATGAGTCTGAACGAAAGCTCGGAGGTATGTATGTGATTTCAGTGTTTATTTACAAGACTTTAGAAGCTAATTACGATTTTAATCATTTAGATAAGAGTATCAACTACGAAAAAGTACATCAAGTTATTCTGGATACAATGGCTGAGGAGCACATGTTGATTGAATCTGCCTGTAAAACTATTTGGGATAGACTAAAAGCATTACATCCAGACGAAATTTGGGAGGTAAATATCTGTAAAGAGGACGTGCCCTTAAAATTTGTAGAGTCTACTTCATTCAAAATAAAGGGCTAATCTGTTAGTTTAACCGAAAATATGTGTAGGTAAACGAAAGACTGCAATTCTCCAACTAAATTTAGTTGATAAAAGATTATTTTCGCAAGCTTAAAAATTAAGATAAATAATGGGAACAATTATAATGGCAGGGCAGTTGATTTTAGCCCTAGCAATACTCGTATCACTTCACGAATGGGGTCATTACATCGCTGCAAGAAGCTTTGGGATACGCGTAGAGAAGTTCTATATTTTTTTTGATGCTTGGGGTGTTAAGCTTCTAAGCAAACAAATTGGAGAAACAGAATGGGGTATTGGATGGCTTCCGCTAGGAGGTTATGTCAAAATCACTGGAATGATTGACGAAAGTCTAGACAAAGAACAGTTAGCATCAGAACCAGAAGATTATGAGTTTAGAAGCAAGCCCGCTTGGCAAAGACTTATTGTTATGATAGGAGGGGTTACGGTTAATTTTATTTTAGGAATTCTCATTTTTGCCTTATCCATGTTTTATTATGGTGAGACTTGGTTACCCAACTCTAAAGTAATGGAAAAAGGTGGGGTAATCGTCACTGATTTGGGTAAAAGTGCTGGTTTTGAAACGGGTGATAAGGTTTTATCTATCAACGGACAAGAAGTTGAAAAATTTCGTGATCTAATCAATTCAAGTGCCTATATAAGTGAGGGTTTAAATTACGGTGTTGTCCGAAATGGAGCCTCTGTTACTATTCCGAT
>JADHMR010000072.1 GCA_016779945.1 Bacteroidia bacterium
TATTACTAATCCAATGGTAGTTTGTCCATTACTAAAAATGGATAAAAAAAGAAATGAAAATGTAATGATAAATTTCATGAACTACGAAGTAAGTAATAAAAATGGTAAGCGGGGTTGGGTAAGCAATTTTAGACATCCTTATTTACCTTTCACCAAACCTATCTCGATTAATCGTTCGTTTAAAAATTCTCCAGCAGAAATATCATCATACATTTTTGGATTTGAAGAACTAATACAGTGATCTAGACAATCTAATCTCATTTCTGACGAAGGGTGTAAAAAAAATGGAATTGAAAATCGGGTCGTACCCCATTGTTCTTTAGGCGGATTAACTACTCGATGAGTAGTACTTCTCAATACATTATTGGTTAACCTCTGAAGCATATCTCCCACATTTACAATCAGTTGATTTGGCAAAGCTGTGATAGGAACCCAATTATTTTTTTTATCTAAAACTTCAAGGCCTTCAGCACTTGCTCCCATGAGAAGGGTTATTAGATTGATGTCTTCGTGTTGTCCTGCTCGGACTGCATTTTTTGGGGCTTCTTTGATTGGTCCGTAATGAATAGGACGAAGAATACTATTCCCATATTCAATGTACGAATCAAAATAGTTTTCATCTAATTCAAGAAATAGTGCAATTGCCCTAAGTATATATTTTCCAGTTTCTTGAAGTGCAGAAAATGCCTTTAAACTGTATTTGTTGAAGGCAGGAACTTCTTCGTTGAATATATTTTTAGGATAATCATACTGCTTTTGCAAATGATTAGGAATTTCCTGACCAAAATGGTAGAATTCTTTTAAGTCTCCAACTTTACTGTCTTTGCTGTGTTCCGTTCCCCAAGATGTGAAGCCACGTTGACCTGCTAAACCTTTAACGTGATACTTCATTTTTGTCTCCAAAGGAAGTGCATAAAATTCTTTGGTAGATTTGTATAGTTCTGCGGTTAATTCATCACTTAATTCGTGATTATAAACAGCAACAAAACCTATTTGCTGGTATGCAATCCCTAAATCTTGAACAAATTTTTTCTTTTGTTCTGGGGTTCCATTCTTAAAGTTGTTGAGATCTAGTGAGATAATTGTATCCATGTTGGGAATAATTAGTTTGTAACAAATTTAATCATATGAGGGATTAGTTATTCAAAACTTCAGTAATCGCTTTGGTTTTAACTTGTATTTCCTCCCATTCATTTTCAGGATTGGAGTCTATTGTAATTGCCCCACCTGCACAGTAGTTTAGTATTTTTTTGTCTTCATCACACAGCAGACTGCGTATAACTACATTAAAATCAAAGTCGCCATTGGGTTGGATATATCCTACTGAGCCACTGTACCATCCTCTTTTGAATGATTCAAGCTCATCAATGTGTTTCATAGCCGCAATTTTAGGGGCACCAGTCATACTACCCATAGGGAATGTTGCTCTTAAAATGTCTGTGAAAGATGTATTCGGTTTTAGTTTTCCTTCAACCGTAGAAATCATTTGATGTACTTGTAAATAACTGTAAATCTCACATAATTCAGTAACCTTAACACTTGAAGTTTGACATATTTTATTAAGGTCATTTCGGACCAGATCAACAATCATTACATTTTCAGCTCGATCTTTTTCAGAGTTTAAAAGTGAGGCTATTAAGGCGTGATCTTCTTCAATAGTTTCTCCTTTTTTTATGGTTCCTTTGATGGGTTGACTTAATATTTTATCCTCTTTTTTTGTTAAATATCGCTCCATACTTGCTCCACACAAATGGAGTGAATCTGCACTAAAATAGGCCGCCATAGGTACAGGAGATTTATTAATCAATGCAATTTGAAAATTTATGGGAGAGAATTCTTCGTAGGTAAATTTATGTGGGACACAGTAATTTAATTCGTAAACCTCGCCTTCTCGGATTAGTTCGTGGATTGTGTTTATTTTTTTCAAATAATCCTCCTTAATGATTGGAACTTCTTCAGGGTTTATTCTGTGAGGATGTTTCTGTTCTGATTCATGCCAAAAATTGGGAGGTAATGCCCCTTTTATGAGAGTTACATTTTCTTCGCGATCAATACCAATTATTATTTTAGGGACAAAAAATAGTAGCTCAGGAGTATGAATGATTTCTGAATTAAGACTAGAAAGCTCCTCAAATTTATTTTTCAAATCATACCCAACAACGCCAAAAAACCAGTTGTTTTCGTTCTTATATTTTTCAAGTTCTTCTGGACTTTGAACTATTTTTTCTGCACCAAATGCAGCTAAAAATTCGTATTTACCCTCATACACACCCGTTTTTAATTTACAGCTATCTAGTATGCAGTTGTAATTGTAATTTGAGGTAAAATGATATGCAAGTTTTTTGAATGCATCTAACCCATTTTTTTGGATGAAAGAATTAAGATTGTTCACGATAATAATTTACAATAATAGCAGCTTTTGAAGGGCCAACCACTTTAGCTATTTCATCTAATGTTGATTTTTTAATTCGTGCAACGGATTTAAATGTACGTAACAATTCAGCTGCTGTTTCATTCCCTATTCCCTTTATTTCTGTCAATTTGCTGGCAATTGTACCTTTACTTCTCTGATTTCGGTGATGTGTGATTCCGAAGCGGTGTGCCTCATCACGCATATGTTGAATGACACGAAGCGTTTCAGATTTTTTATCCAAATAAAGAGGAAGATTATCTTCAGGATAAAAGATTTCTTCTAATCGTTTTGCAATTCCTATGATGGCAACTTTCCCATAAATTCCTAAATCCTTCAATGCTTTAACCGAACTTGATAATTGTCCCTTTCCTCCATCAATAACAATTAACTGAGGCAGTGAATGTTTTTGTTCAATCAACCGTGAGTATCTTCTTGTCAATGCTTCATACATACTTGCAAAATCGTTAGGACCTTCAACAGTTTTGATATTAAAATGTCTGTATTCTTTTTTATTTGGTTTGGCATTTTTAAATACTACACATGCACTTACTGGAAATGATCCCTGAAGATTAGAATTATCAAAACATTCCATGTGAACGGGCAAATCTTTAAGTCTTAAATCTTTTTGAATGGTTGATAGTAAACGTTCTTTTTTAAGGTCTGGGTCTAGCTTTTCATATTGATTAGTCTTTTCCTTCATGTAGAGCAATGCATTCTTATAGCTTAGCTCAAGTAGCTTTTTCTTATCTCCACCCTTTGGAATAGTATAGTCCCCAGAAATAGTTAACGGTATAGGTACTATTATTTCGGCAGTTTCAGTAGTCATGTCAGAATTTTTAATATCTCCAAGGGCAGTCTCTAAAAGTAATTCTGTGCTTTCGTTCATCTTCTTTTTGAGCTCCATATTCCGAGATTGGATGATTATACCACGGGCTATTCTCAAATAGTTTACGTATGCATATCGGTCATTTTGAGCAATATTATAAACATCTACGTCATTAATTCTAGGATTTACTACTGTACTACGACTCTGATAGTTCGTTAAAACATCAAGTTTTTGTTTGTACTTTCCTGCTTCTTCATATTTCCAGTTTATGGAAGCTTGTTCCATTTTATTTTTGAGATGATCTTTAACCTCCTTAAGATTTCCTCTCAGAATATTTCGAATACCTTTAATGCTTTCTAAATATTCCTCCTCACTTTCCAAACCCTCACAAGCTCCTTTGCAATTTCCAATTTGGTATTCGAGACACACCTTAAATTTACCTCCAGCGATATTTTTTTCTGAAAGATTGAAGTTGCAATTTCGGATTGGATAAATCTTTTTACATAATTCCAATACAATACGCATGAGTTTAATATTGGTGTAAGGGCCATAGTAGGTACTCCCGTCTTTAATTGTTTTTCGAACAGAAAAAACTTTTGGAAAACGTTCATTCGTAATCTTTATTGATGGGAAAGTTTTATCGTCTTTAAGATTGATATTATACTTGGGTTTGAACTCTTTAATTAAACTATTTTCTAATAAAAGTGCGTCAATTTCAGTGGGGACTACAGTAACATTTACATCCCATATTTTACGAACAAGAATTTCGGTTTTTTTATTTTCATAGTGTTTTTTATTGAAGTAAGAGCTTACTCTTTTCTTTAAATCTATAGCCTTCCCAATATAAAGAATCGTGCCATTGCTATCAAAATATTTGTATACTCCTGGTGCGTTCGGCAGTATTTTTATTTTCGATTTAATTGGGGCTATTTCAGATTTGCTATCCACCATTACAAAGGTATTAATATTCCACGTGTGTGGTTCAAATGGATTATTCTTCTACCCAAATTCGATCACCATCAAAAAGTGGGGTTTGGATTGATATGACCTTAAGCGGTTTTTTGGAAACGGTTTTTACGGCATGAATACTTTTCTGTGGGATGAAAACCACATCTCCTTTTCGAATGGTAAATGTGGATGAATCAAGTCTCATGATTGCTTCGCCATTCAAAACGTGAATATATTCTGAGTGATGAGCATGATAGTGAGGTTTTACGTGTTGTTTAACCCATATAACATAACTACTTTGGAAGGTATCCTCAGCTATCTTTTTAACATGGATATTTTCAAAGTCCTCTGAATCTGGCTTGAGTGTTTCTACGTCTATTTTTTGACTATAAGCACTCGAACAGAGTATAAGTATACTCGTAATAAATATAAATCTTGTCATTAATTACAAAAGTAAAGCAACTATTTACTTGATTTGTACGTTCAAGGCCTGAATATAGTTTGAGACATTTATTAATTTTAATGATGATTTTGATACCTGGATGGGGATATTCTCAATCCAGTCAATTTTCAGCTGCATTTAAATCATTGGTAAATGGAGAGCCGATTTTATATGCCAAGGTAACTAACAGTAATGGGGAGTCTTTACTGACTAATGTTGATGGTTTAGTCACAATTTTTTATGAACCAGAATCAGAAATTACCATTTCTCATTTGGTATATGACACGCTTCGAATAACTCCCTCTGAATTTGAGGGAAGGGAAGATTTGGTATTTTATCTGCAACCACGAACTTACGATTTGAGAGAGGTGAAGTTTTCAATATTGGGTGATCGATCATTGTTTGACCGCAAGTTTGTAAGTAATAACCTAGGGAAGTCTGATGAAGAAAAAGTGCGTGAGAAACTCCGAATAATCGAAATGAAGAAAGAGCTGATTGGTTTGGATAGATCTGCACAAGGTGGAGTTGTGCTTGGGAGTCCAATTACCTATTTATATGATCGATTTAGTAAATCAGGAAGAGAGCGTAGAGAGTATGCTATGCTATTGGCAAAAGATAAGCAACGCAAAGAGAATGGTAAAAAGTTTGATAATTTTGTAGTGTCAACGCTCACAAGTTTTAAGGATGAGGAATTGGCTCGATTCAAGATTTTTTGTAGTTTTCATCCCAGTTTTATTGAAATGGTAGACGAATTGACACTGTACTATGAAATCTTAAGATGCAGAACAGAATTTATAGAAAAGGAGTACTAGGACTTTAGCTTTTTAGTGTCATTTTTTTAATATTTCTTATGCTATTTTTCTGTGAATCAAGTCGTATTTTCGCATTGTATTTTGAAAAAAGGGTTATTACTATTATTAAGCTTATCCTCACTATTTAGCCAAGCACAATTGCTTCCAAATTTTGGTGGTCAACGTGCTGGATTATCTGCGTTGAGTTTTTTAAAGAATGATTTGAGCCCTGTTTCTTTTGCGATGGCTAGTGCAAGTGTTGCTAACAAAGGGAATTTATACAGCAGTGAACATAATCCAGCGGCACTAGTCCAAATAAAAAGTTCGGGTATTGCAATTAGTAATTTATCAGTAGGAGCCGGAATTCATCAAAGTTTTCTTGCATCAGGGTTAACTTTAGATGATGGTTCAGTCATTGGTTTCAATGTAAATAGTTTAAATGCGGGTGCCATGGAAATAAGGACAGAGTTCGAACCCAATGGTACAGGACAATTATTTTATGCTAATAATACAGCATTAGGAATGAACTATGCTAGAAAGTTGTCTCAAAACTTCAGTATTGGAATAGGACTAAAATATATTTATGAGGGTATTGCTTCATACACTAATCATACGATTACTGCTGATATCGGCTTTCTTTATACAACAGATTATAAAGACTTAACATTTGCAGTTGTTGTTAAAAATTTTGGAGGAAATTCTCAAATGATTGGTTCTGATTTAGAAACTACTTTTAATAGAACAGATGTTGTTCTAAATAAATATACTACACCTAGCATTTTTAAGATGGGATTTTCATTTGTTCCGTATGAGAGTAAATCTAAAAAATTAGTGGCCTCTGCAGAACTCAATCACCCTAGTGATAATGCTGAAAATATTCGTTTGGGAGGTGAGTTGAGCTTTAGAGATCTCCTCTTCACGAGACTGGGGTACAAATTAAGTGTGCAAGGTCAAAATTACCCTACCGCAGGTATAGGAGTTAAAACAAGATTAGGAGTACACCCTCTGTATATTGATTATGCAGTTAACCCGACCAATCGAATGGGAGTACAACACCTCATTGGTTTATCTATCCCATTTAATAATGACCAAAGATGATCAGTAACTTCATACATAAGAGCTATTATTGGTTAATAGGCATTTTATTAATAGCTGGTTGTGATGGTTTTTTTGGCAAAAAAACAGATTTAGATTTTATTGAAATACCGGAGTATCTCCCAAGAGAAGTAGCTTATGTGCCTATTGAGCCTGTAATCAAGAAATACCAAAATCCGATAGATATCATTGCAGGTTTTGATGAATTAATCTATGTTGTGGATGGGGCTTCTGAAGAAATAATATCCTTAGACGAAAGTGGCAGAGAGTTGGGTAGGTTTCAGTTGAATGGTGTTAAATCCATAGCTCAAAATAGAAAATTAGATTTATTAGCAATCGGAACTAGCCAGCGGACGGTAGGTGGTATAACAAGAGATGTAACGTGTATTTATCGTATTGATATGCATGGTGATGGAAACGAATTTGGTATAGAATATGCACGTGTGGTTGACACAATAGCTCATCCACTTTATTTTAAATCTACTTTTTCGGGAAGTGATGATAAAGTTGAGTTCAATAAGATAGCTGTCCTTGAAGATAATCGGTTCTATGTTACTCGATCTGGAGTGGATAATAATCCACAAAAATTTGGGGGTCCTGATGATGCTATTTTATTATTTGACGAAGATGGAACTTACATCACACCGGTAATTGTAAATACACCCAATGGTTTTTTCCGTGATTTTTTCAAAAAGCCAATGGGGATATCAAGTTTTGTTCAACCTCCCCAGATATCTGCTGGTGGACCCGATCATTTTGTGTTTACATCATTGTCTGATAATACCTCAATAAAAGTACAAGTTATTGATTATATCGAGACCGATTTTGGAGCGAGCTACGAACCTCGGATACTTTTTGAGGCAGATTCAACGATTGCAGACGGTAGCTTAACAACTCCTAATAAATTTTCACAGCCAATTTCTACACTTGTGACTGGCGATGGAACTAATTTTATATTTGTCTTAGACCAAATGAAAGATTCGCTTTATCAATTCACTGTTACCGGTTTAGAGGGGGTTAAACCTCCCGTTGGCTCCGCAACTAGCAAGTATCAATTGGCTAGTTTTGGGGGGAGAGGTGATGGACTTACTCAATTTAATGCCCCTTCTTCTTTAGCATACAAAAATCGAATATTGTGGGTTTGTGATACAGGCAATGGGAGAATCCTCCGATTTAAACTGACAACGGATTTTCAGTAACTAAGGATTAGTACTTATTTTTTTCTTTCTTCTACGTAATCTAAACTTATCGAATTGGTAACGGTAGAAAAGTCCAACTCCAGTTGTTCGAACATTGGTGATGCTTCCAATTGTAGGGTCATTTGCTTGTTTCTGAAACCCTTGAAGTTTAAGATTACCGTCATCTCCAATGGTGTATTTAACACTAATGTCATAAGGGATAGAACCTTGTGCAGCGGCATCGGTAGAGTATGACAATTCTAAACGATCATTGAGAAATTTTCGACGTAAAGAAAGAATTAATTCAGCTTTTTTCTGATATGATGTTTGATAATCAACACCTAATTGAAATCGAGTATCTAATTGACCCAACCAATTATTAATTTGACTTGAGGCAAAATCACTAAAACTGTTAATCCCCGTATTTACTGCACCAACAGATAATTCTGGACTTGAAGTATTGGCAAAACTAGGAGGTATAAAAGTTCCTAAAACAAGTAATGCAAATACTTGACGATTTAGTTCTTCTTGGTCTAATCGTATTCGATTAATAACTGTGTTAAGGGTACTGTTTGTATTTGTATTTAGGTTGGTTTGAGAGGGGAATCCAAGATCAAAAGTTACATCTGGATTGAATAATAATCCTTCCAATTTTAGATAACAATCGGCTGGTATGGCAGTTTGAAAAAGGGTACTATCTTCTTTAGAAGACAATGAACCTGCGAGTAGTGGGAGCGGAATGGGGTATTCTCGTTTTATAGCTTCTAAATTAATTTTTGCATTGTATGGGTTCCCATCCCAACGAAGTGTACCCCCCGGATTAACAATGAAAAACTTATTGATAAGATCAAAAGCCGTAAACAAGTAGTTCCCCTTGTCTATAGTAAGTCCCCCATACATATTGAAGTCGCCAAATGTATTTATCTCCATTCGAAGGTTACCGTGACTGGAAGCTTCAATTTTATCGCCTAAAAGTTCATCAAAAATTAGCTTTACCTCAGCATCATTGGTTATTTCAAAATTGAAATCCATTTGAATACCAGTTGCTGTTTTAAAGGTCTGTTCTTCGTTAGCTTTCTTTTTTGGGTCAACAAATTTGACATAACTAAGTGTGTGGTCAGATTCTATATCATCCAAGGGAATTTCGATGACTGTTCCTTTTCTGCTTTTTGCATTTACTTGAATGTAAATGTCATCAACAGGGCCAGAAATATTTGCTGAACCATCCATAAAAGCACTTCCATAAAATAGATTATTGTCACTTCGTAGGGTATTCATAATTTCAAAATTTTCTAGATCATTAATATTCAAATCTAATTTGAAATCATGAAAATTTCGGTGGTTTACATCTCCAGATATTGACCCTTTTTGACCATATCGGTCTACTATTTTAGCATCAGAAATATGAAAAGAAGAATAATCAATTTTGACAGTTGCGTCAGCAGTATAATTCGTTTGAAGATAGTCCATTTTAAATCGTAGGCTATCCAAATGCATTGTCCCATCTAATTTTGGTGATTTTAATGGTCCAGTTATTGAAATGTCGGTGGTACTATATCCAGAAACATCTGACATTAGTCCAGCCAGGTACTTTTCAAATGGCTTAATACTACTCCTTTGAGTCTCCAGTCTGAGATTTAGTGGTGATTTTTTATTTTCAAAATCAATATCACCTTTTATTTTCATTTGATTGAGGATCCCATTGGAGATGTTCCCGTTTACTTTTACTGCAAGACCTGTTGCGTTCTCACTGATAATTTCAAGATCACCAAGTGTGTCATCGTCCATTTGAAATTTATTTACGGATAGATTGGTCTCAATTATGGGGAATCCATCTCGATTTGAAATATCGATAAATCCATTCACCAAACCATGAAATCGCAAATCAAATCCAGCGATAAACGGGTTGATATTTTCGAGTTTGAAATTTGAAATAATCGCATTTGCCTTGTTAGAGGAGTTATCTCCTAAAGAAGCGTCAACAAATAGAATTTCATCGGCATGCCTAAAATCAAAATACAGAAATTCAGTAATCCCGTCATGAAGAACAATGTTTGGATTATCAACGGGTTTTAGTACCCATGATTTTTGTTCTATTTGAACTTTTGATTGGTCAAAATGGATTTTTATACTATCCTTACTGAATATGGCTCGACTCTCAACATCAATATCCAGATTATTTCCTTTTTTTGAAAGATTACTAAAATGGACAACGTTATTTTTAAATGTACCTTTTAACTCAAACAAATCGAATAAACTGCTGTCATTTTGTAACAGACCACCTGTAGATACACTAAAATTTAGAGCCGAAGAATCTCGTTCATTTTGAATATTGGCTATTATGTGAGGTGCAGTAATATTTTTAAAATGAAGCCCAATTATATTATGATTACTTGAGATATTACCATTTTCAATATCATAATTCAAAGAAAAAAAGCCACTCTCTAACGATAAATTTTCAATGAATTGAGAGATGACTTGATTATTTTCTGTAACCTTCACAATTACATTTACATTCTTTGACAAAATAGTTGAATCGATTAATAACTGATCTTTTTGTTGAATATTATGGATTAGTTTTTGAGCAATCGTTGGTAGTTCGTCTGGAGTGTAATTTCCTGAAATATGCAATTCAAATTCATCTGAGATTAACTTTATATCTTGATTATCTTCCGTAGCTTTTTTGGTGATTTTAAAATGATTGAATGGATAATGCTCGTGATTAGTAGAATATTTTAAATGTTCTAAATCAATTTCTCCATCCAGTTCTTCAAGTGAATTGCCTGTAAGATTAAAATTTCCGTTGCAAGTCAGTGTTATACTAGTTGTATCGTCGGGGTTAAGCCTAAAATTCAGCTTTTGTATATCTGTTTTAGCATTTAACGAGGTCTTTTCTTCTTGGAGGTCTAGCGTTGCGTCAATAATAAACGCATTTTCTAGGCTTTGATTATTTATCTTACAAGAGATTAAATTATTCATAATGCTCCCGTCTAGGATGGTATTGTCATATAATATCCCATTGTAGGATATTTGATTGATAGCTCCTTTAAACTTAGTTTTTAAATGTTCTAATGATGAACCTTGACCATTTAAATCGATATTGAAATTGCAATATTCGAACGATGGATTTGAGAGTATTTGTCCAAGATTTAATTTTTTACTTGACAACGAACCCTG
>JADHMR010000073.1 GCA_016779945.1 Bacteroidia bacterium
AAAAAGCACAAATTACTGGGATGAGAATGTATTTTTTCAAAATAAAATTTTCGTTCCAACAAAGATAACTAAACAGTTGAGTTCGAGGAATAAGTCCTTAATCAAAATCCAACACGTTGAGTTTAGCCGTATTAACTAGGGTACTGGATCGTGACCACTTTTTTTACTCCATGGATGGCAGCTTAGTATCCTTCTCAAAGCCAGATAAAAGCCATAAAATGGACCATGTTTTTTGATTGCCTCTACAGCATATGCACTACAAGTTGGGGAATAACGACATGTTGCGGGTAAAAAAGGAGATATTATTTTCTGATAAATCCAAATAGGAAGTAACAAGACCAATGAAAGTACTTTACTTAATTCTTTTAATAAATTCATCAATAGACAAAGTTAATTTTTTTTCAAGTAAGTGATGATCGGGCAATTCCTTGCCTAGATAAATAACACCAATGGCATATTGATCCTCATTTTTTATAGCCTGATAAATGCGTTGTTTTTGTAATCTATAGATGTTTGTAATTTGACGTTTAATTCGATTACGATCTACAGCTTTTTTAAATTTTCGTTTACCCACAGACACAAAAAACTGGCACGAGTATGGAGTCTTTAATTCTTTTTTTAAGTAAACAAATAAAAGCGGAGGGTTGAAAATCGACGAACCTTTTTTATTAAAAATAGAATCAATCGTATCCTTGTGCGAAAGCTTTTCTTCTTTATGAAATGTATTGGATATCCCCATTTTATTGACTTGGGGGAGAAATATTAATGCTTATGACGGGGCTCGTCAGAAACACTTAGCTTTTTACGTCCTTTTTTACGACGAGCAGCTAAAACTTTTCTGCCATTTTTAGTAGCCATTCGTTCTCTGAAACCGTGTTTGTTTCTTCTTTTTCGTCTGCTTGGTTGAAATGTCCGCTTACTCATTTTGTATTGTAATAATGACTTGTCGTCTGTTTATTCTTATTTAAAAGGCTTGCAAAGGTAGTGTTTTTTCAAATAATTCGTAATACTTATGATACTTTTTTAGTGGATTCAATCTATTTCAGTTTAAAAGCACCCCTTTAGCTGGCCATAAAATCCTCAATATCTGAAATTTCAATGGGCATTTCTACCTCATCCATCATATCTACAGGACCATTTTCGGTAATCAGTATTTGATTCTCAATTCGAACCCCTATCCCTTCATCTTGGATATAGATCCCAGGCTCACAACTAAAGGTCATTCCTACTTGCATAGGTTCATATCGCATCCCGCTATCATGCACATCTATTCCTAAGAAGTGAGAAGTCCCGTGCATGAAATATTTTTTCAATGCTGGCCATGAAGGATCTTGATTTTTTATATCTTCATTAGTTAGTAGACCTAATCCTATTAATTCATCTTGCATCAAACCTTCAACCTCTTTCTGATAGTCCATAAGCAGAGTTCCAGGCACCAATTTCTCTCGAGCTTGTTTCATCACTCGAAGGGTTGCATTATAGACATCTGCTTGTCTTGGCGAAAATTTACCATTAGCTGGCAAACAGCGGGTCATATCACTGGCATAATTTGCGTAATCTACACCACAATCTATGAGTACCAAATCCCCATCTTTAACTTGCTTGTTATTTTCAATATAGTGCAATGTGCAAGCGGATGCACCACTTGCTACAATAGGTTCAAACGAAAATCCATTGGCCCTATTTCGAGTAAACTCGTGTATCAATTCAGCCTCGATCTCGTGTTCCCAGACACCTGGCTTGGTAAATTTCATAACACGCTCCCATCCTAACTTTGAAATTCGAACTGATTCTCGCATAACCTCTAGTTCAAAAGCTGTTTTTACACTACGTAATCGCTGTAAAATTGTTCCCGCTCGTTGATAGGAATGCAATGGATATAATTGTTGCAATTCTTTTGCGAAATCAAGGGCTTTACTTGGACTCTTTGGCGAAAACCGATCATTCTCATTCAATGGTAGATAAATGTTATCTGCCATATTAATAATTGGCCTCAATTGCTGCATGTAGTTACCATTCCAATAAATTGAATTTATTCCGCTTGTTGCTGAAGCATCCCTCTTTGTATATTTATAACCATCCCAAATTGCAATTTTTTCATTGGTCTCTACCAAAAAAAGACACGCTCTATACTCGGGGATTGGACAATCTGGATATAACACCAAAATACTATCTTCTTGATCTATTCCACACAACCAAAAAATATCTGAGTTTTGCTTGAATTTATAAGTCATATCACCATTCCAACTGTATTGATAATTGCTATGGAAAATGGCAATACTATTGGGTTCCATTTGAGAAATAAATCGGTTTCGGTTTTCGACAAACAGTTGCGAGTTGAGTGATTTGTACTTCATGATATGGTTGCAAAATTACGTATTTGCGGTAATAAGCAGGTCATCCTCACTCCAATCTATTCTTTATCACCTTGTATTGAACTTCAAATTAATAAATTTGTGCATAATCATTCATTATGTTAAAATCAACTAGAGAACTACTTAAAAGCCTAAACGTCAACCCAGAAAATGGGAGTATTTGCACCGGAACCCAATGGGTAACATCTACCAATACCGAAACCATAAACGTACACTCTCCTGTGGACGGTTCAGAACTGGGAAAGGTCATTTATGCCAGTGAAAGCGATTACGAAACCGTAATTTTAAAAGCACAAAAAGCGGCAGAATATTGGAAAACAGTGCCTGCCCCTGAACGAGGATCTATTGTAAGGCAATATGGTATAAAACTACGAGCTCATAAGAAAGAGTTGGGAAAACTAGTGAGTCTGGAAATGGGTAAGAGTTATCAAGAAGGTCTTGGCGAGGTTCAAGAGATGATTGATATCTGTGACTTTGCAGTTGGGTTATCACGGCAATTATATGGACTTACAATGCACAGCGAACGTCCAAATCATCGGATGTATGAACAATGGCATCCCATTGGTATTGTTGGCATTATCTCTGCATTTAATTTCCCGGTAGCTGTATGGGCCTGGAATAGTATGATTGCCACTGTTTGTGGGGATGTTTGTGTATGGAAACCCAGCGAAAAAACACCATTAACCGCGATAGCCTGTCATCGACTTTTGGAAAGTGTAATTACGGAAAATAAATTGCCCGAGGGTATTTTTAACTTGGTTATTGGAAATTATAAAATTGGAGAAAGTTTAGCAAAAGATAAACGTATTCCGATGGTTAGTGCCACTGGAAGTACACGGATGGGTAAAAAAGTAAGCGAGGTAGTCGGTGCTCGTTTAGGGAGTTCTCTCTTGGAGCTTGGAGGTAATAATGCAGTTATTATATCTGAACACGCCAACCTAGACAATGCACTTATAGCTGCAGTTTTTGGTTGTGTAGGAACGGCCGGACAACGATGTACAAGTACACGAAGACTTCTTATTCACGAATCTATTTTTGAAACATTCAAAACCAAATTAGTCAATGCTTATGGACAACTAAGCATTGGTAATCCGTTAGATGAAAATAATCATGTCGGACCATTGATTGATGAAGATGCTGTAAATGCGTTCACTAACGCTGTTGAAGCTGTAAAAAACGAGGGTGGAGAGGTATTGACAGGTGGCGAGGTTTTGTCGGGAGAGGGATATGAAAGTGGATGTTATGTAAAACCTTGCATAGCGACAGCTAAAAATCACTTCAATATTGTTCAAGAAGAAACATTCGGACCAATTGTTTATTTAATTCCATATCAAACGCTTGATGAAGCCATTCAACTTCAAAATGACGTAAAACAAGGATTAAGCTCAGCCATATTTACTGACAATATACAAGAAGCCGAACGATTTTTGAGTGCTGCAGGGAGTGATTGTGGTATTGCTAATGTCAATATTGGTACAAGCGGAGCAGAAATAGGTGGTGCATTTGGAGGAGAAAAAGAAACTGGCGGAGGAAGAGAAAGTGGTTCTGATGCATGGAAAAAATATATGCGACGCCAAACTAACACGATCAATTACGGGACTGATCTACCGCTTGCACAAGGTATAAAATTTGACTTATAATGATTAAAAATATCCTTTTTAAAACCCTTGTTTGTTTACTTTTATTCAGCATTAATAATTTACATGCACAGGACTTTGGTGCACAACTATTTTTGGGAGCAAATTTCAGTCAAGTAGATGGGGACCAATTTGGAGGATATAATAAACTTGGAGCAAATGCTGGTATTCAAATCAATAGACCAATAAATTCGGAGTGGGAATCTGCATTCGAAATTAGATACAGTATGAAAGGGTCAAAAAAAGTGATTGACCCTGAGGGACCTCCAACACCTACTCTCGACTTAAACTACCATTACATTGAGGTTCCTCTCATCGTAAAATACCTCGGTTTTGGGAAAGTAGAACCTTATGGAGGGCTTTCTATTGGAGTAAATGTTTTTAATGAACGAAATGATAATGGATTTAAAACAGAAGAACCCGAGCTCAGGAAAACAGAGATTGGTTTTCATTTGGGAGGATCCTATGCGTTTAATGACAGGACAAGTGTTGACCTTCGCCACTCCTATTCACTATTTTCTATTCGAGATTATCCCGTAATAGGTAACCCTCCGTCGTTATGGGGGAGAGTTGGGTGGTTTAACCGACTATTTACACTAGGAATATCCTACAACCTAAAAGATTAAATCTAAAGAAGTGAATCCTCACGCTTAATATGAAGATCACGTTGAGGGAACGGTATTGTGACATTATTTGCTCGGAACGATTCCTCTATTTGATACCTTAAATCACTCATAATATGGTCTATAGGGAATAATTGATTGCTCCAAAATACCAATTCAAAATCGAGACTTGAATCTCCAAAATCTTTAAAAAATACAATAGGTGCAGGATTGGTTATCACCTTTGAATGTTTCCAAGCACACTCTTCCAAGATTTTTTTGACCAATTCTACATTACTTCCATAAGCAACTCCAACATCAATCTTGAATCGTGTAATCGTATCGCTAGTACTCCAATTAATTAATTTTTCACTCACCAATTGGTGATTGGGTATAATCATTGAAATCCCATCTCGTGTAGTAACTTTAGATGTTCTTAAACCGATTAGCGTTACTTTGGCTACCACACCATCAACTTCTACAATATCATTAACACGTATGGTAGGCTCAACTAATAAAATAAAACCCGAAACAAGATCATTAGCGACTTGCTGCAAACCTAGACCCACACCAAGAAGAAGCGGTGTTAATGCTAAAAAACCTGTCCAATTGACATGAAAAGCCACCAAGGCAATGATTATGAAAACAAGTGTTAATACATATTTTGTAATTCGAGTAATGGCAAACTCTCTGCCACTATCCAATCTGCCTGATTTAACAGCAGACTTTGCTAATTTTTTAATCCACTTGTAAGCAAACCAAATGATAAACCCAGAAATTAGAATATACAAAAGGCTCGATAAAGTAACCGATCCCTGATCTCCAATCTTAAATAATTCTGTTTGAAGAAATTCTTTCATTGTTTACTATGTGTATGTTTTGTTATAGACAAGTGCAAAGTAATCATCTCCAAGGTCTAAATATCCATATTCATAGCAAAAATGATAGATTTTTTCTGCTTTTGTTATGTAGGTATTGGTAAAATATTCAAAACTAAAACCTGCTTTGGTTAACTGTTTTCTTGAGACTTTCACTGACTTATCCAAAGGACATAATTCTGCTAAAATTGATCTGTTCTTTTTTATAATCCGATTAACTTTTCTAATATAATTATTCGAGCTCCCATACTGAATATTATTAAATTCATTGCGACATTGTTTGTCGCAAAACTTTTTGTCTGCTCGACCTATCAATGGCTTCTTACAATTTAGGCATTCTCTAGATCCCATGAAGCAAAGATATTAAAAAAGGACCTAGCTCTTAAAATAAATTGAGTTGTGGAGTTTGTTTAATCCCAAGTTTTTTAGGGGTTACAAGACGCTTTTTCCGATTTAGATTGTATTTGTTTTTTGCAAGTCGAACTTGTTGATGAATATTTTCTGCAATTGCTCCATTGTTTTTTCTTCGATTCAACACTTCAGTATCCCCAGAATTTCCACCTTGAGTATCAGCTATCTGATGCAAGACTCGAGAAGCCTTGAGCGGATACGTTTTGTGTAGCCAATTTTCAAATAACAACGCAGTCGTACTGTTTAGTCTCAATATAGTGTGGCTTAAGAATGACGCACCTGCCTGGCTAACAGCCTTGCAAATCGAAAAAATTTCGTCCCCATTTAGTCCGGGTATAATAGGTGCTAACAACACCCCAACAGGAATTTGATGCTCAGACAATGTCCGAATCACTTTTAGCTTGTTTTTCGAACTAGATGTTCGAGGCTCAAGTACTCTTCTTAGATCTTCATCAAGAGTGGTAATAGATATACAAACTTCCACCAAACCTTTGGCTGCCATCTTTTTTAGGAGGTCAATATCGCGACATACCAATGCATTTTTAGTAATAATTGCAACAGGTTGATTATATTTTAGACATACTTCCAAAAGCTGACGCGTTATTTTTAATTTCTGTTCAGCAGGTTGATAGCAATCCGTATTTCCACTAATTGAAATCCTCTCCCCTTTCCAAGACTTACTTTTTAATTTTTGCTCCAATAACGAAACAGCATTGGATTTGTAAAGAATCTTTTTTTCAAAATCAAGACCTGAATTATATCCCCAATACTCATGGGTTACTCTTGCATAGCAATATATGCACCCATGCTCACAACCTTGATATGGATTCATACTCCACTCTTGTTTCATATCTGGGCTATTCACCTTGTTGAGTATAGTTTTAGCTTCAGTAGGTATCCATTTTGTAGAATTATCGTTCGCAAAAAATTCTTCATCAAAATAAGAGCCATCCCAATAGTCCTCCCGCTGATATTTTGACAAACTGTTATTTATGAACGTTTGAGCACCACGACCTTTGAAATTTGAAAGATTGACAATATTTTTATCTAAAACCATGATTATAATATACACAATATGTGCACAATCCAAGAAGAGATAAGAATTTATTTTCCTCTTAATTCAGCCCAAAACTGCTTAAACCCTGCTTTTGACGAAATCATTTTCTTAAATTCATCCCAAAGGGTAGGAGACTGATTATTGGATGGTAACGACGGAGAAGCTGTTGAGTTTGCCTCATCATCTCTAGAATCGATGGTTTCTATACCCAACAATTCGTCACTAGATTTAAATTGAGCTCTTGCCTTAGCTGTATGACCTAATTTTTGCTCGGCCAAACCAAGATTATTCATAATAATGGCGTCTGTAGGGTCCAGTGAAAGCGATTTAGTGTAATCTTCCACGCTACCTTCCGTATCTCCTGTTTTATCTTTAATATATGCTCTGCAGCTATAGAAATAAGCATTTTCAGGGTCTAGCTTAACTGCCTGATCAAAATCTTGTATCGCGTGCTTAAATCTTAAATTGAATTTACAAACTCCACGTTCATTAAAATATTCAGCATTAGTCGGGTCTTTGATTATGAGGTGATTCCAGCACTCCATTGCATTTTCCCAACGTTTCGTTTTTTGATACGAAAATGCCAAAATGGATAGGTATTCCTCATTAGGACTTCCCTCTAGACTATTGATTATGGCTTCATAATCTCCTTGTTCGTATAGTTGCTCAATATTCACTTGTATCTTTCAACGCACAATGTACCATTTTGATTTCATTTATTCGGGAAAATTTGGAATTAGTTCAGTTAGATATTGTAATATATTCGCAACCGAAATGAATCAAATTAATCAAGCTGCTCAATTACTTTGGGATTCAAGTAATCATAAAAAAACTATTCCGCCAGTACGATCAATCATTACTGCAACTGATATTGATGCTGCATATGCCGTACAAAAAATCAATATTCAAAAGCGAATCGATAACGGAGAACGTGTCATTGGCAAAAAGATTGGACTTACCTCCTTTGCTGTTCAAGAACAACTCGGTGTGGACCAACCAGATTACGGCATCTTATTCGAATCTATGCAAGTCAAAAATGGAGGACAACTCCCATTCACTGATTTGATGCAACCTAAAGCAGAAGCAGAAATTGCTTTCAAGATTGGAAAAGATTTAAATGGTGACGTTGATATTTCTGACCTAATTGATGCTATTGAATACGCTACTGCATCGATCGAAATTGTTGGTAGCCGAGTTGAAAACTGGGATATTCGTATTACTGATACTATTGCTGATAACGCAAGTGCAAGTCATTTTGTACTGGGTGATAATCACATCAATATTGACCAACTAGATTTGCCCAATTGCTCCATGAGTATGACGAAGAATGGAAAAATTGCCTCGGAAGGAATGGGAAGTGCGTGCATGGACAACCCCCTAAATGCCGCTTTATGGCTTGCTCAAGTGATGGCCAAAAATGGAACCCCATTGCAAGCAGGCGATATTCTCCTTTCTGGTGCATTAGGGCCTATGGTTCCTATCGAAAAAGGAGACAACTTTGAGGCCACTATCCAAGGACTCGGTAGTGTAACTATTCAAATAAATTAACGATGAAAAGAAAAGCAGCCATTATTGGAAGCGGGAATATCGGTACAGATTTGATGATAAAAATCATTCGAAATTCTTCCGTACTCGAAGTAGGTTGTTTGGTAGGTATAGATCCCAATTCTGATGGACTTGCCAGAGCCAAACGAATGGGTGTTGAGACCTGTAGTGAGGGAATCGATGGACTTATTCAAATGGATATTTGGAAAGAAATTACCGTTATTTTTGATGCAACTTCTGCAAAGGCTCATCTATATAACCTTGAAAAAATTAAGCCTTTTTCTGACAAAAAAATTGTTGATCTTACTCCCGCTGCAGTTGGGCCATACGTGATTCCTGCAGTTAATTTTGATGCTGAATTATGTAATAAACTTGGTTTGGTTACGGCTATTAATTCCGAATCTGTACTGAATATGGTCACTTGCGGAGGACAAGCTACCATTCCTATTGTAGCTGCTGTGCGTAGAATTGCTCATGTACACTTTGGCGAAATTGTTGCTAGTATTGCCAGTAAATCTGCAGGACCAGGCACACGTGCTAATATTGATGAGTTTACCGAAACCACTTCTGAGGCCATCCAAAAGATTGGAGGAGCAGATAAAGGAAAAGCCATTATCATACTCAATCCTGCTGAGCCTCCATTGGTCATGAGAGATACCGTATTTACCCTTAGCGAAACTGCAGACCGCGAAACCATTCGTGAAAGTATTCATGCCATGGTAGCAGAAGTTCAAAAATATGTACCAGGATATACACTTCATCAAGAAGTACAATTTGACGATATCCCCGCAGATAAACCTGTTTTTATAGAAGGATTAGGATACAAACACGGGTTAAAGACTACCGTTTTACTGCAAGTAATCGGTGCCGGACATTACCTCCCCGAATATGCTGGAAACCTAGATATAATGACAAGTGCAGCACTTGCTGTTGGTGAAAAAATGATTGGATAATAATGAGCAAAAAGAAACTTTACATACAAGACGTAACGCTCCGAGATGGTATGCATGCCATTGGGCACCAATACGACAAACACAAACTCAAATCCATTGCCATTGGGTTAGATCAAGCGGGAGTAGATGCGATAGAAATTGCTCACGGAGATGGATTAAGTGGCGGAAGTTTTAATTATGGATTTGGAGCTCACACTGACTGGGATTGGCTAGAAGGTATTGCCGAAGAACTCAATCATGCAATACTAACGACCTTGCTTTTGCCTGGAATAGGCACCATCGAGGATCTGAAAAAAGCACACGCTTTAGGAGTACGATCGGTACGCATAGCAACCCATAGTACCGAAGCTGATGTGAGCAAACAACACATCGAAGCTGCCAAAAAATTAGGTATGGATGTTGGAGGTTTTTTGATGATGGCTCATATGAATGAACCCAAAAAACTAGCCGAACAAGCCCAGCTAATGGAAAGCTACGGTGCCGATTGTGTATACGTTACGGATAGTGCCGGTGCACTGATGATGGATGGAGTGGCAGATCGTATGAAAGCATTTAGAGATACCCTATCTGATGATACCGAAATTGGTATTCATTGTCATCATAATCTTAGTCTGGGAGTCGCAAATACAATTGTAGCTATGCAACATGGAGCCAATCGATTGGATGCATCACTTGCAGGCATGGGTGCCGGAGCTGGCAATTGTCCTTTAGAGGTACTAATTGCAGTACTGAACAGAATGGGAGAACATACCAACGCAGCAGTTAACCAATTGATGGATTTGGCAGATGATGTCATTCGACCTTTGCAAAAACGACCTGTACGGGTAGATCGAGAAACTCTAAGTTTGGGTTATGCTGGTGTTTATTCGAGCTTTTTATTGCATAGTGAACGTGCTGCTCAAAAATACGGACTCAACACCGCCGATATCTTACAAGAACTCGGACGCCGAAAAATGGTCGGAGGTCAAGAAGATATGATTGTGGATGTGGCGTTGGATATGGTGAAGAAACATCAATGATGCCGTCCTTGTAAGCTGATTTTATCTAAATTCTTACGCCTATTGATAGGGGAACAAACTGATCAAACTGAGAAAACCAAAGACTAGTTTTGGCATAAATATCTATTTTGTCGGTTATGTTTATGTTTAACCCTACCCCTAATCCTCCAGAAGCTGTTCTGGTACCTTTATCATATTGGTTCCATATATGACTCCCTCCTACCCTGAAACCGATCAAGGGTCTAATCCTAGTTGTAAAAGGAATATACTCTAACTCCACAAATGCATCTATACCGTGTATGCCCTCAAAATTTAAATATCCTAACCCCACTCCTGCAAATACCTTATCCTTGTATTCTAC
>JADHMR010000074.1 GCA_016779945.1 Bacteroidia bacterium
GGAGGTCTACAAACCAAGGCTCTTTCTGTTGTTTCAACAATGGGTCTTTCCATGATTTTTGGGTACTTAATCATCGCAGAAATATATTCTTCGTCATTCATTTTCTTACCTCTAAAATTCTCCTTCCAAATGGCTTCGTTAGTCCGAATAAGTTCAGCGGGTTGGATGCCAATTTTTGAAATAAGTAAGGATAGCTCTTCAAACGATAAGGGGTTTTTGATATAGTCAATTACCTCAACTTTAGCATTGCTTAATAAACTTAAACATTGTCTGCTTTTTGAGCAACAGTTGTTGTGGTATATCTTCATCTTATTTGGCACCTGGATCACCCATCACAGTGGTGTATTTTAATACTAACTTTTTGTCTGGGAAAATGCGTTTGTAACAGCTTTGCACTGCAAGAGTTGCCTCATGAAACCCACACAAAATCAATTTTAGTTTACCTTCATATTGATTAATATCACCAATGGCAAAAATGCCAGGCACATTAGTTTGGTAGTCCTTGGTGTCAACCAGAATTGCTTCCTTACCTAAATCAAGACCCCATTCTTTGATAGGTCCTAGTTTTGGGCTGAGACCAAATAATGGGATGAAATGGTCAGTATCTATTTTAATGGCATCTTCGTTTTTTGGAGTAACCTCAATTGAGGATAATTTATGATCACCATCCAAACCAGTAACTTGAGCTTCTGTAATTAGTTGTATCTTACCGTCACGTGCAAGTTGATCAACTTTTTCTACCGAATCCAGAGCACCTCGAAACTGTTTTCTTCGGTGAACTAGGGTTACTTCACTTGCTACATCAGCTAGAAAAATAGTCCAATCTAAAGCACTATCTCCACCGCCAGCAATAACAATTTTCTTATTACGGTATACTTCTGGATCTTTAATAATGTATTCAACACCGTTATCTTCAAATCTTTCTAGATTGGTAAGTTCTGGTTTTCTTGGGGCAAAACATCCAAGACCACCTGCAATCATGATATTGGGTGCTTTGTGTTGAGTTCCACGTTCTGTTGTTACAATGAATTGATTATCATCTGTTTTGATGATATTCTCTGCTCTTTCTCCGAGTGTATATCCCGGATCAAATGGAGATGATTGTTGAACAAGATTGTCTACCAATTCACCCGCCAATACGCTTGGAAAACCAGGTATATCATAGATTGGTTTTTTAGGATAAATTTCAGCGAGTTGTCCGCCCGGTTGTGGGAGGTAGTCAATTAGGTGGCATTTTAATTTGAGCAATCCTGCTTCAAATACAGCAAACAAGCCAGTTGGACCAGCTCCAATGATAATGATATCTGTTTCAATCACGTCGCAAAGGTAAGTATCTAATAACTCATCAGCTATTAAAATGTTTCAGATTTTTGGAGTTAATTAATTATTATTTTAAGATTTAAAATAGATAAATCGTTTAAGCAAACTAATTTTACAGCCATGAATTGGGAGTTGAATACTGCCTATCCCGCATGGTTAATATTTGCATGTATTGGCCTAGGAATTCTTTATGCTTGGATACTCTATTTTTATAATCAAAAAAATAGGGATTCAATAGGTGTAAGAGTAGTTTATGTACTTGCATTTTTTCGTTTTGTATTGGCTGGATTATTAGCATTTTTATTACTTGAACCAGTTGTCAGACATTATAATTATGTCAAACAAAAACCGATTATGGTTATGCTCATCGACGATTCCGAATCCATGGGATTAATGCGAGATACAATGCAAGAAGTTGTAGCTCGATTGAGTGCATTTGAGGAAAGTTTAAACAATGATTATCAAATTGATTTTGTTCATTTTGATAAATCGGTAAGCTATGATAATACTAAAATTACAAAGTTAACAGGTGAAGAAACCAACATTGGCAAGGCATTACGTGAGGTAAAATCACAGTATTTCAATCAAAATTTTGGCGGAGTTGTATTAGTAACTGATGGTATTTATAATGCAGGACTTAATCCAATAAGTATTTCAGAGCGTTATAATGTTCCTATTTACACAATAGGAATAGGAGATACAACTAGGTATGCTGATCTAAGAATTCAGAATATTGCGAGTAACTCCATGGCTTATCTTGGAAGTAGTTTTAAGTGTTTATTAGAACTCAAAGCGGATAAGCTGAGAGAAAAAAATGCCACAGTTCAGATTTTGGTAAATGGAAAAGAAGTTCAACGAAAAGAAATTTACGTGTCCTCAAACCAATTTTTCAAAGAAATCGATTTTGAATTACAAGCAACCAAGATTGGCATCAACAGAATAGATGTAAAATTGACGGTTTTTGATCAAGAAAAAAATAGCAAGAATAATTCTGCGGCCTTTTACATAGATGTTATTGATGGGAAGCGTAAGGTAGAGATTTGGAGTGCCTCACCTCATCCTGATCTCGGAATGATAAAATCATCGATTGCCTCAAATATCAACTATGAAGTTCAATTGAAAATGAATCAATTTGTGGTGGATAGACAGTTAGATTTGGTGATTTTACATGATTGGTTTGCGGGGCAAAGTCAATTAGATTTATTTGAGGAACTAAAAACGATTGGCGTGCCGGTGCTTTGTGTTGTGGGAGATCATTTTAATCCAAGGTATTTCAATGAAGGAAGTCAGAATATTAAATTTAATAGTCTTGGGAAAGTTTCCAATGCAACTTTACCTGTTTTAAATCAGGCATTCGGCTATTTTGATGTAAAAGAAAGTGCAGAGTTGATAGATCAATTCCCGCCACTTAGTTCGCCCTATGGAAATTGGGAGGGTTTTTCTTCCAATGATATTTTTATGTATCAAAAGATTGGAAATATTGAAACGAAAGAACCGCTTTGGATCATGCACAATGAGAATGGTTATCGTTATGGATTGATATCTGGAACTGGAATATGGCAATGGAAACTAGCAGATTACAGACAAAATAATAGCCATGATTTAACGAAATTGTTATTTAATCAAGGGTTGCAGTATTTGGCAGTTAAAGAAAATAAAAAATTATTAAAAGTTCAGCCAATTAAGTCAGAATTTGCCACAAAAGAACCCATTGTTTTACAAGGTGAGTTGTATAATCAAGGCCTTGAATTTGTGAAAGGTAATGAAATTAATGTATTGCTTAAAGATGACCAGCAGAAGGAGTATCGTTATACAATGAATCAAAAAAATGTCACCTATAATTTGACGTTAAATAATCTTAAAGAAGGAGCATATAGCTACACGGCAAGTACTGAATTGGGCAGTCAAAAATTATCAGATTATGGATCATTCGTTGTTCTTGATTTACAAAAGGAATTGATGAATCAGACAGCAAATTTTAGTATGTTGCAAAAAATTGCTAACAAAACTAAAGGCCAATTTTATGAGTCGTCCACATTAGATTCATTAAAGTATGATTTACTAGCCAATAAAGTAGGCAAAACCCAAATACTCGACCAGCATAAATATTCAGATCTTATTCGATTTAAATTTCTTTTCTGGCTGATATTTATTTTTTTATCAGCGGAGTGGTTTGTTAGAAAGTGGTCTGGGGGTTACTAGCAATACTAAAATAATTGAATATTTATCTGAATTTACTTAAAAATAGTATACTTTTGCAGCCCTAAAATAGAAATATTTAGAATTATACACGATGCGATTAACAGCGGAAAAGAAATCAGAAATAATAAAACAGTATGGTGGAGATGCCAAAAATACTGGTCATGCGGAAGCTCAAGTAGCTTTGTTTACTCATAGGATTTCGCACTTAACAGAACATCTCAAAAAGAACAAAAAAGATTTTTCTACAGAGCTAACTTTGGTTAAACTTGTAGGTAAAAGAAGATCTCTATTGAATTATATTGCCAAAAAAGATATTGTTCACTATAGAGAGCTCATCAAACAACTAGGTATCAGAAAGTAACCTTATTTGCATACATCAGTATGTAAATTAAAGTTTCTGAAAAAAGTCCCAACCGTGAAAGTGAAAAAAGGTATAGTAGTTTATACCGCATTTTTTATTTTCAAGTCGAATAATTTCTAGCATACTACCACCATGGTATCAATAGCTTTTAATTTCAACCAAGCAGATAAAAAATGGTTGACAATTTAAAAAAAATAACATAGCGGTAATTCCGCTCAATTATGAATGTATTTACACAAAAATTAAGTTATGGTGATGGCAAAGACATTACCATTGAAACTGGGAAATTAGCACGTCAGGCACATGGATCTGTTGTGGTTTCTCAAGGAAAACTGAAACTATTGGCAACAATAGTTTCTAACGAAGATGCCAGAGATGGGGTAGATTTCTTACCCATGTCTGTTGATTATCATGAAAAATTTGCAGCTGGAGGAAGAATCCCAGGTGGTTTCTTAAGAAGAGAAGGAAGATTATCTAATTCAGAGATATTGGTTTGTAGAATCGTAGATAGAACACTTCGACCACTTTTCCCGTCAGATTATCATTCTGAAACTCAAGTAATGATCCAGTTGATCTCTGCAGACCCCGAGGTTATGCCAGATTCATTAGTAGGGTTAGCTGCATCAGCAGCATTGACAATCACTGATATTCCATTTGAAGGGCCTGTTTCTTCGCTCAGAGTAGGAAGAATAAATGGCGAGTGGATAATTAACCCTTTTGCTTCTCAGATGGCAGATTCAGACGTTGATTTGATGGTTGCAGGAACAGCAGCAGATATCAATATGGTTGAAGGTGAGATGAATGGTATTTCTGAAAAAGACATGGTTGAGGCTCTTAAATTTGCTCATACACACATCAAAAATGATTGTGCAGCTCAACTTGAGTTATGTGACCAGATGGGAGGAAGAAAAGCACCAAGACAATATAATCATGAAACAAACTCAGATGAATTAAAAAAGCAAGTTGTTGATGCTACGTATCAAAAATATTATGATGCAGCCAAAACACCTTCTGTAAAAGAAGAGCGTGCAGAAAAATTCAAGTCTATTGATAATGAATATATTGACTCATTACCAGAAGATACCGACGATTCAACCATGACAATGGTGAAAAGATATCTTGGAATGTCAAAAAAAGAGGCAGTCCGAAATATGATGTTGGATTTAAAGCAACGATTGGATGGTAGAGCATTAAATGAAGTGCGTCAAATTTGGACGGAGGTAGATTATCTTCCATCCGTTCACGGATCAGCATTATTTACACGTGGTGAAACTCAATCATTAACCTCAGTAACTCTTGGGTCAAAATTAGATCAACAAATGATTGATAATTACCAAGAGAAGTCATTTAGTAAATTCATGCTACACTATAATTTCCCTTCATTTTCGGTAGGTGAAGCGAGACCAAATCGAGGTCCCGGTAGACGAGAGATAGGTCACGGAAACTTAGCTGAGCGTGGACTTAAACGAATGATTCCTGACGATTTTCCATATACACTCAGAATTGTTTCAGACATTTTAGAAAGTAACGGAAGTAGCTCTATGGCTACTGTATGTGCTGGAAGTATGGCAATGATGGACGCAGGTATTCAAGTAAAAGCTGGAGTTTCAGGTATTGCAATGGGTATGGTTGCAGACGACAAAGGACGATATGCAATTCTTTCAGATATTCTAGGAGATGAAGATCACTTGGGAGATATGGATTTTAAAGTTGTAGGAAATGAAGATGGTATCTACGCATGTCAAATGGATATGAAAGTAGACGGTTTATCGTATGATGTACTCGAAGAAGCATTATTGCAAGCCAAAGAGGGTCGAATGCATATTTTACATGAAATGGAAAAAACCATCGCTAATCCAAACTCAGGGTTGAAAGATCATGCACCTCAAATTGAAATGATGACTATACCTAAAGATAAAATCGGTGCTGTTATTGGTTCTGGTGGAAAGGTAATTCAAGAAATTCAACAAGAAACAGACGCTACAGTAACTATAGAAGAAGATGGAGATTTTGGAATTGTAGAAATCTCAGGTGTTGGAAGTGGTCCTATTGAGGCAGCTAAAGAATGGATTTTAGGTATTATTACTGATCCAGAAGTGGGTACTGAATATGTCGGAAAAATAAAGTCAGTTGTTGATTTTGGAGCATTCGTAGAAATCCTGCCAGGAAAAGAAGGATTGCTTCATATCTCTGAAATTAGTTGGGAAAGATTAGAATCAATGGAAGATGTTTTTGAGGAAGGCGAAGAAGTAAAAGTGAAACTTATTGAGTTTGACGAGCGTAACGGAAAGCTTCGTTTATCTAGGAAAGTACTCCTTGAAAAACCTGAAGGTTATGTCGAACGACCGCCAAGAGAGCGTAGAGACAATAATCGAAATAGTGGAGATAGAAGAGGTGGAAGAGACAATCGAGGAAGAGATAACCGAGGAAGAAATAATCGCAAGTAAAGCGGTAAAGTAATCCGATAAAATCCAAGAAAAGGTGAGCTGTATAGCTCACCTTTTTTTTTGCCTAGAATTATTTTTCTTATCATTTTTCAGTGAATTTAATCCGTTTTTAAACGATTAAATAAAAAATATGGGAATAAAATAACAGTTATAAACCGCTAGTATTCAGTAACTTAATATTTATTGTGGATTATTATTGTAAAAAAGTGGTAGAAAGTGGGAAAAAGTGGGAAAATTGGTTTTATTTTTACACCATATAAACCACTAAAACGTGTCTAAAACTTTATACATCGGAGAATTTGCAGCTAAACTTGACGACAAGGGTCGAGTAGTTTTACCTGCAGGATTGAAGAAACAATTGCCTAAGGATGCAATTGGTAAAATGGTGGTTAATCGTGGTTTTGAGAAATGCCTCACATTGTATACCAGAAAAGATTGGGATATAGAGCTGGGTAATCTCAGTTCATTGAATCATTTCAACAAAAAGCATCGACTATTTATCAGACATTTTAGTAATGGTGCTACCGAGTTAAATTTAGATAACGCCTCACGAATGTTGATTCCAAAAAAATTATGTGAGTATGCGGAAATTAAAAACGAGGCAGTGTTTTACGCATACGGTAATCGAATTGAGATTTGGAGTAAGTCGAATTATAATGAGATGATGGATGTTGAGGCGGATGATTTTGCCGCATTAGCTGAGGATGTAATGGGAAAAGAGGATGGAGGTGCTGATGACTAATTATCATGCTCCTGTAATGTTGGATGAATGTATAAATGGTCTAAATATTAATCCAGACGGAACTTATGTTGATGTAACTTATGGTGGCGGTGGCCACTCAAAAGCAATTTTAGACCAGTTGAGTGATAAAGGGGTCTTGTTAGTTTTTGATCAAGATGGAGATGCATTGAATAACAAGATTGATGATCCACGTTTAATATTTTGCGAGGCTAATTTTGAGTATTTAGCGAATTTCTGTTCGTATTACAAACTGAATGAAATTGATGGACTACTTGCCGATTTGGGTGTTAGTTCTCATCATTTAAATGATAAAGACCGCGGATTTTCATTTCGATTTGAGGAATCAGAATTGGATATGCGAATGAATTCTTCTTCAGAAATCTCCGCCCTAGATATTTTAAATACTTATGACCAGCCAAGTTTGGCTAAAGTATTCAGAAGCTATGGGGAACTAGATAAAGCTTCTCCATTGGCAAATGCGGTTGTTTCATATCGCAATATTCAACCAATTAAGACAAATGGAGATTTAATAGCCGCAGTTTCAAAATTCACGAATGAACGATCGAAGAATAAGATGCTTGCTAAGATTTATCAAGCTTTAAGAATAGAGGTTAATCGTGAGATTAGTACGTTGAAATCACTGCTCAATCAAGCTACTGATTTGTTAAAGCCTCAAGGAAGGTTAGTAGTCATGTCCTATCATTCTTTGGAGGATAGAATCGTAAAAAATCTTATACAAACAGGGAATGTGGAAGGCGAGCGAGAAAGTGACCCATTTGGGAGAATTACCAAGCGATATCGTCCAATAAATAAAAAGCCCATAGAGGCAAGTAAAGAGGAGGTTGATCGAAACTCAAGAGCTCGAAGTGCCAAATTAAGAGTAGCAGAAAAAATTTAATGACAACAGATAAAAAAACCACGACATCTAACGATTTAAGGCTAACGCCAGAGTGGATTTACTATCTCTTTTTTTTATTTGGTTTGGCTCTGACCTATATCTATTTATCTCATCGAACGGATAACATCGTCAGAGATATTGAATCGACTAAAAAAAATCTTATTGAATTAAGAGCTGAGAATATTACACTAAAATCAGACATAATGAAAAATAGGCTTCGAGAGAATCTTGAGAAGCGATTAAGTCATAGAGACGTTAAAGAGCCAAACAGGGCAGTCACACTAATTAAAAAGCACGATGTCGAGTAATATCAAAAGAAGCATAACGTGGCGTGTAGTGTTTGGGATGGGGTTAGTCGTCGTATTTGCCCTCTGGGTTTCTTTTCAGATGTTTAGAATTCAGTTAGTTGAAGGCGATAAGTGGTTAGCGATGTCAGATAGTGCAACTATTCGACACCAAGATATCAGCCCAGCTCGGGGCAATATATATTCCGACAATGGCAGCTTACTATCTACTTCTATGCCTATCTACGAAATAAGATGGGATGCAACAGTTGTTAATAGTGATACTTTTCAATTTTATGTTAGTGAATTAGCTCAGCAATTAGCTCAACTATTTCCAGATAAAACAAGTTCTTACTATCGGTCAAAACTAATCACAGCTCGGAAGTCAAAAAGCAGATATGTACTGATTCGTAGAAAGGTTAATTATCATGAACAAAAGATGATGAGAGACTTTGCGATTTTCAAAAAAGGTAGATATAAAGGTGGATTTATGGCAGAGTTAAACACGAAGCGAGTCAAACCTGCTGGAAATTTAGCCTTTAGAACAATTGGCTATCGAACAAAGGATAACCCAGGAGTTGGACTAGAGCGGAGTTATGATGAGGATTTGGGAGGAGTAAAGGGAAAAAGGCTCGTACAAAAAATATCGGGAGGGTATCGTCCCTTAAATGACGAAAATTTGATTGAGCCAGAAAATGGAAGAGATATTCATACTACAATAAATATTGATTTTCAAGAAATAGCTCAACGTTCACTTGAAAAGTCATTAATCAAGCACAAAGCTGATCATGGTTGTGTGATTGTGATGGAAGTATCGTCTGGAAAAATTAAGGCTATATCCAATTTATCTAAACGAGAAGAGGGTGTATACAGTGAGCAATATAATTTCAGTATTGGTGAGAGTTATGAGCCCGGAAGTGTTTGGAAAGTTTTTTCAGCCATGGCTGCATTTGAAGACAATTTGATTAATCCTGAGGATTCTATGGATATCCAAAATGGGGTCCGTGAATATTTTGGTAAGAAAATGCAAGACTCTGACAAAGGAAGGTTCAAGAAGATGAGTTTTAAACAGGCTTTTGCTCGATCTAGTAACGTAGCTTTTTCATCTATAATCTTTGATAATTACGCCAAAAAACCCAGTAATTATATTTCGTATTTAAAAAAATTAGATCTTGATAAGCCCACGGGCATTGAAATTTTAGGCGAACCAGATCCTTTTTTAAATCACCCAGCCAGTTCAAGTTGGTCACAGCTGACACTTCCCTGGTTAGCTATAGGTTACGAAAATCAGCATACCCCTTTGCAATTACTCACTGCTTATAATGGGATCATTAATGATGGTGTTATGATAAGACCCCAAATCGTAAGTTCTGTTACCGATGCGGGCATCATAATTAAAAATAATAATAATCAGGATCAGACGGTTCAAGTATGTTCAAAAGAGACTTCAGATAAAATAAAAGAACTGACGTCAGAGGTTTTTATAAGTGGATCGGCTAGAAATGTTAGAAGCAAAGTGGTTTCAATGGGCGGGAAGACAGGTACAGCTCAAATAGCTTCTTCGAGTGGTTATCAAAAGGCTAAAATGTACAATGCAAGTTTTGTTGGGCATTTCCCCGCAATGAAGCCAGAGTACTCCATTTATGTGATGGTCAATAAACCGAGTAATGGTGTATTCTATGCCTCTTATGTAGCAGCCCCAGTTTTTTCAGAGATAGCTCAGAAAATTTTTACGATTAGTGTGAAAAAAGAGATTGAAGATTCACTGGCTTTTAAGCCTCAATACCATGCGGGGTATTATAAGGATGTTCAGATAATTAATTCAAGTTTGGGTTATACTTCAACTGAAAAGCCTTCTTCTGATTTTATCCAGTTAGATACTAAAAATAATGTTGTAGATAATATCATTATTGAGGAGGGTAAAATGCCCAATATCAAAAATTTTGGACTGAAGGATGCTGTCTATGTATCCGAATTGCTGGGATTAAGACCGATTGTGTCTGGAAGAGGAAAAGTAGTCGAGCAAAGTCCATTGCCTGGAAGAGTAATTAATAAAAATCAAACCGTTTATCTCAGATTAAATTGAAACGATTAGACTCACTCATACAAGCTGTTAATTTGATTGATTCGATTGGGTCTCTAGCTATTCAAGTATCTAGTTTGGCATTAGACTCCAGATTGGTTCAAAAAGACGGACTATTTGCGGCTACTCGAGGGTCAAACACTGATGGACATTTATTTATTGATAAAGCAATCGAGCTTGGGGCTTCAGTAATTCTTTGTGAGGAGATTAGCAATCCAAAAGATCACGTAACCTATCTAATTGTTGAAAATTCAGCTATGGCTTTGGGTCATATTGTTTCTGCATTTCATAATTACCCCAGTGAAAATCTAAAACTAGTTGGTGTGACAGGCACAAACGGAAAAACTTCAGTTTCTTCCATGTTGTACGACTGTTTTCGTAATTTGAAGCATAGTTGTGGACT
>JADHMR010000075.1 GCA_016779945.1 Bacteroidia bacterium
TTTAATGTCCACATCTACTGGAGCCTATACCTTTGCTATGGCGAGTAACTATAACAGAGTGCCTAAATCTGGAGTAGTTGCAGTTACTAATAGTGGTGTAGTCGAGTTAGTGAATAGACAGAGTTTTCAAGATACTTTTGTAAACGATTTGTAACTGAGCGCTTCCCTTACAAGGAAGAAGTCACAGGTTCAAATCCTGTAGCGCCCACAAGGGTTTTTCAGAGAATTGGATATAAACTTACAATATATAAAAAAGTTGTAAATTTAATTACATTTATCAAAATAAAATAAATCAAAATATTGCAAAATTAAATTTATTGGCCTCAATAAGCCTCTAGAGCTCAAGTTACCTTGAAAAACTGCAGTTGGAACTCCTACTAATTGTCCAGAATCATTATACGCTCCACCACCTGAATTACCAGATGAGATAGTTGAGGAGAGTGAAATCCAAGCTTTATCTGAAAGACCATTTTCAGCATCAAATCCAGAAACAAAACCTTGACTAACATCAATTCTTCCAGGTGTGTCAAAATTTACCCATCTAACATCTGGGTATCCCCAAATTAGCAACTCATCACCCAAAGAGATTGTGTCAGAATCACCAATGCACCTATTTCTAAATGACTTTTGCAAAGGAGATCCATCAAAAGTTGCTGTTATCTCCAATATAGCAATGTCTAATGTAACATTGTTTTCAACTATTTCAGCTAAATATTTAGGTTCAGGATCTTTATCACCAGACTCAGATGTAAGAATTACTATATAGTCATTACAATTTGTGCCATCATCAGCAATGACATGTTCATTTGTCATAATAAATCCTAATTTTGAAATAACTGTACCTGATCCCATATATCCACATTCAGGTAAGGCAACCATTACAGTTGACCCAAGGGGGTCTAGAGTATTGGTGATATTTTGATCCTTTACTGTCGTAGATGTAGTAGATGCAACTGTCGTAGATGTAGTAGATGCAACTGTCGTAGATGATGTTAAATATTCGTTTTCAGCTACCTCATTCTGCGGAGCACTGAATCTATAGTTGATAAAATATCCAGTTATTAGAAGTAACACTACCCCACCAAAAGCTAAGTAGTGTTTTGTTGATAAACTATCTACAAATAAATTAAAACGAGATATAAGACTTTGAGATTGATTAAATTCTTCAAAATCATCCTCATTATCAAAATCTAAAAAATCATCATCAAAAAAATCATCCATACTCAAATTTTCCTTTAACTACAATCATTGTAACTTTGGTTCAAAGGTGACATTGAAAATTTTGGATAATAACTCCAAATTTGATAGACACGCAATGCTTGGCAGGATTTATATAAACCAATATTTCCAGCCATATCTTCAACCTCTAGTTCCAATCTGTACCACCCCACATTATTAGAACTTAGTCCAGAATTATCTCTTTGTGAATATGAAACGTAGGATGGAAAAGAAGAACTGAATAATCGCATATATTTACTGCAGTACAATTCTGTCCCATATTTTATTTCTTTACCACTACTAAAACTAACTTCACATTTAAAGATTTCCTCGTTAAATTCATTTGAAATTAATTTATATGTATATCTTTTTATAATGTCATCATTTGATAATTGTGTCGTAGCTTCGAAAGTTGTAAATCCATCATATCGATCCATTTCAACTGGTCTCAGTAGTACGGTTCCAAATGGTCCTGGAGCTGATCTATCGGGAACAAAAATATTAAATGAACATTGAACAGTTGTTTCCTGACCTCTTTCATTACGAACGTAAACTTCAAAGATTCCAGTGTTTAGATTTGTGTTTGGTATTTCAAACTCATACGTATATTCAGTAGATTGGTTTTTTTGTGTTAGTTCTATAGTTGGACTATTTTCTAAATACACTTCTCCGATTGCAGAACCATTAAGAAAAGTTTTAATTCTGATTGAGGTCACTTTTGAAGAGGGTGCATTAACAATAAATGGGAATGATAAAGTGACATTATTTTCAGTAGTATCAGGACATACTTTTATTTCAGCCGTTGGTGGATAGGGAATTGTTGTTGTAGTTGTAGTAGTGGTGTTAAAAAAAGTATTTATATATGATGTATGGTTTGAAATAAGCTCTTCTATATTTAAAGTGTGGCAACATCCTGAATCGCCTGTAGTTACATTTTCAAATTTTCCATTTTTGAATAATTTAATCTCAAAGTTTAAATTAGAGATAATTAAATGTTTAAAAGAGTTTATTGTTATACCTTGTCGACAATCTTCATTGACGATAATTATTTCTTGTTTTTGATTAATATCAACTGTTTCTAAGTTGATTACATTTGATTCACAATTGTTAAAAACTAATTGAAGATTTTCAACTCTAGATGAATTAATAGTAGTTGAGGTTTTAGCTATTTTATGAGATTCTGAAATATCAGAAGTATTCTCGAATTTATAAATCATAGGCCATTTATCTGAAGCATTTATTGCTTCTGTAGTGAATCCTATAATTGATTTATTTGTTTTAATTTCAGTAGTAGAAGTTGTTGTAGTTTCTTTATTCTCAACTTCGTTCACTTCAACTGCATTATTAGATACTGAGTAAATTTCTAAATTTCCAGCTAAACAGTCATCTATTAATTCTTGATATGGTTCTAATGTAATTTCATTATTTAAGAATTTTTCATAATCTGTTGGGCTAAGTATATTTTTTATACAATCGTTTAAGGAAATTTCAGTATTTAGATTTTCATTACTACAAAAATTAAAAAAAATAATTAAAAATAGTAATAAAAATGACTTATGAAGCTTCATAAGTCATTTTATAACATTTAACTAATGCTAGAAAGATAAAATTTATCAATTAAAAAGTTGAAATTTTTATTATAATTTACTTATGTTCGGGTACTCCACATAAAAAAACTCACTGTTTTAGTATTTGCTTTTATGCTTGTTTTGGGCATTGTTTTTGTTTCTCAAAATTTTGTATTAGCAGAAGAAACTGAGCTACTTCATTTAGTTGTGTTGGCTGATATCAGCGGTAGTTTAAATACGGATGATACAGAAAATTTACAAAGATTAATTCAAAGAATTCCAAGATTTTTAGATAATGAAAAACTAAAACAAAGCAAGCTAACAATTATTGCATTTGCATCTGAAGCCGTACAAATTTGCGATACATCATCAATTTTAGACTTAGAGAACAACATTGAAAGTTACAATAATTGTCTTGAGCAGATACAAGCAAGTAAAAGAAATAATCCAAATATAGAAAAAAGAGCTTCAGGTATTGGAATTGACACTAATCAAATAAAAGCTTTTGAAAAAGGATTAGAAGTTATATCTATTGATCCAGAAAATTACATACCAGTATTTTTACTTTTAACTGACGGTGCATTAGACCCTGTAGGTACAGGTCCTAATTCAAATGATTCCATAAATGAGTTTGATAGAGGTTTTTTTGATGTGAGACCTGAAATGCAGGAACAAAATGTTCAGTTGTTTGTTTTTGGATTTGGTGATGCAAAATTAGAAGATTTAACTAAATGGTCTGAATTTAGCGCGCAAAGAAGAGCCTGCCAAGAAGTTGCTCCGGAAAGAATTTACCCATCAGAAGGAGATATCTTCTCTTTATTGATAAGAATTAATACAGCGATGAATCAAGTAACTTGTGGAGAGGCTACAGCCCTAATCACACTTGAACCTGGTGAACCAAAAGAATATTACATAAGTGATTTAGTAGAAAAATTAAACATTAAAATTGATTTAAAAGGCACTACTGGTATTGATGCTGAGGTCAAAAATCCATCAGGCAATATTATAGGTCAGGAATTTGAAATAAATACATCAGGAGAATGTAGTGATATTTATATTGTTTGCTACGAAATTTTAAATCCTGATCCTGGTGTATGGACACTGTCTTCATCAGTATTTTCTTCAGAAGCACAAAGTGCATCAATAATTGTTGCAGACATAACTCTTTACGGAACTTTTACGATTATTTCAGAGTGTGAAGTAAACACTTTAAGAGATGGGTTTGAAAACTGTAATTTTGATTTAGTTCCCTCAAGGCCTGGTGCAAAAGACTTAAATGAGGCTATTGATTCAGCATCTTTTGATTTTGTTTTCAATAATGTTAATTTTCAAGAAAGAGGAACGTTTTTTAAAGATAGTCTAAGCCTTCAATTATTCAGAAGTATAACAGTAGGAAAAGCAAACAATTTATCCATCCAAATAAACCCTATTTATAGTGACTTTCAGTTTTCAGACAATTATAAATGGTTACAATTTGTTTCAACCCCATCTCCGTCATACAATTTAGAACCTTTAAACACAACTACAACCACTATTCAAGAAGAGACAGAAATCCTAGAAGAAGAAACATCGTTTCCATGGTTATTAATAGGTTTAATATTGTTGGTAGCCTCTATTCTTGCGTATTTGAGCATGCAAAAAAGAGATTTACCACCGGGATCTCTAAATTATGGATTAGTTAATTCATCTAACTTGTCAAATATTGTAATCTACGGAAGCACAGTTAAAGAATTTTTTGATGTAGCTAAACAAGAAACAGGAATTGAAATTTCAGAGGGTGATAAAGATTCCGTAAACCTCCTAATCCTAGAGTCGATTGAAAGAAAAGGGTTTAGATTTTGGGATTCAAGACCTGCAAAGCAGTTTCAACTTAAATTTGAAGATTTATTAGAAAAATCAGTAGATGGAGTTGAGATAATTATTTATGATGATTATATTGTCTCATTTATTCCAGATGAGACATTTGATGATTATGAAAATTTTATTGAAGATGATGGGGATGATTTTAAATTTTAAAATTGGAGAGAGGAAAGTATGGCCTTAGAAGTTAATCAAAGACTACTTTTTGTAGGCTTAGGTGGAACTGGGATAAATGCAACCATAGAGCTTGAAAGCATGATAAGAAAAGAAATGTGTGGTCCCGATGGCTCATTCATTACTAGAAAGCATCCTGAATTAGGATTAAGACCTTTTGAGCTCCCACAATTTATTCAAACAGTCTTAATCGACACTGATGCATCAGCAATAGCAAAGCATAGAAATTCATTCCAATCAAAAAATGATGACATTTATTTTCAAACTGCAACACAAATTTCAGATTTATCTGTTTCTCAATCTTATGGTGCTATAGCTCAAGGGTTAAGAGCAGTTATGCCAGAAGATGTAAAAAGTTGGTTGCCAAAATCAGAAAGCGAACCAAATGTTTCACCTATTTCAGCTGGAGCAGGACAATTCCCTTTAGTGGGTAGAGCGTCACTTTTTAATGCATTACAACCAAATGCTGAATCTTTCCTAAGTAATTTTGATAAAGCAATAGAAAGTATATCCCAAGCAAAAGGACTATCAACTCTTGGACCAGCAGGTGGTGTTTCACCTGACTTGTATGTTTATGTTGCTTTTTCTGTCGCTGGAGGTACAGGAACTGGAATTTACTATGATATTTTACATTTGCTTGAAGAAAAGATAAGAAGAGAAATACCTTCTTTGACTACGTATATTTTCCCACTTGTTTTATTACCTCAGGCATTTGAAGAAGAACAGCTTGCTAATCAGGTTAGATACTCTAAATTAAATGCAGGTTTTGCTATTTCTGATTTAGCACAATTAATTGATCATCAAAACGCACCAAGAGACGAGTTAGAACAAAATTTTACTCAGACTTATCCAGGAGGTTTAAAGGTAAGAATCGGCGGTATTCAAACTCAAAAAAGAGCTATTTCAAATGCATTTTTATTTACTAAAGGACCTAATGCAAGTTTAAGTGATATGTATAAATCAATTGCCGCTTTCTGTTTAACAAATATTGGTGGAGATTTAAAAAAAGAAGATGTATCGACTGATGAGCCTTTAACATTTTTTTCTGATCTTATAAATAGACCTGAATTAAGAAGACCAGATTCCTCGGGCCCAGGTTTGAAACCACTTTCTCCCGCAGTAGGAGCTAGGCTTTCTATTCCAGTTGAAAATATTAGCAATCTTGTTACTTCATATTTAGTAGCAGACTCAATAAATACCGCATCCAATGATTCACTATATGTAAATGAGGACAGAACAGAGATTATTAATTTAATACTTCAATCATCAAAGTTAGATTTCGTTAATAAATCTAATTTAACACCCGAAGGGATATCTTTGCCAAATAGACCAAAAAAACCAGGAAGCACTAAAGATGCGAGAGAGTTGGCAAGAAAAGTTGTTATTACTTATCAAAATCTTTTAGTTGATATAGAACAAAAAGTCAAAACAGAAGTCTCAAACAGATTAACAAATATTTCAGTTAATAAAATTATTCATAATGCTACTCAACAAAATCCAGAAATTGATATATTTGCTATTTTAAGAGCTTTAGTAGGAACAAAAACAGACCAAAGTAATTCAGTATTATCTAAATTAAATCAATTTACCAATACTCCAGAACCAAAAGATCGATTTAAAGTACCTGCAACTTTAACAAGAAAGAATTTTGAAAGTTGGTTAAATGCTTTTGAAAATGATATTAAAAAAAATCACTTGCCTTATGTTTGGTCAAAAGCTTTATTGAATGATGCTTTGTATCAATCAAATGTATTGAGTCAATGGACTGAAAATGTAAACAAAATAAGAAGAAGTATTTCTGATTGGAACTCCGAACAAGCTCAACAATTAAATTTAGCAAAAGTAAAACTTGAAGGACAAGGAGAACTTGTTAAAGAGTTTTTACCTCGAGTAGGTGACTTAACGGTAGTTTTTAATTCATTAAAAAATAATTTTGATGAAGAACCTTCTTTAACGGGGCTGAATGATGTTGAAAGATTAACAAAAATAATCAACTCTTCTTCTAACACTTGGAATGATATTTGGTCTGTTGCTAGTGAGTCAATTGACAAATTCGGATTAAAACTCGTAGATACCATAGAAGGCTCAATAGCACAGATGCTTAACTCAGGTGTTCGTAAATATTTTAACGACGATCAAGAATCAAAACCATTGGTACCGAATCTAAAAACTATTTTAAATAGTTTAAAAGACATTGATAATGTCGACTCAATAATGAAATCATCAATTGATGAATTAATTTTACAATTGGGAAGCCTAATAGGTCCAGGAGGTTTGCCTAATAACACTAAATATGAAAATTCTGATAATGAAGCTAACCCTGTTGTAAGAGTGACCTATCCTGCTGATATTAGAGATTCTCAGATTGAACAGTGGATTCAAAAGCAATTATTAAACGGCGGTGCTTTACAAGCAGTAAAAGACCTTAAATGGGATTGGGTTGTCTCTCAAGGTAATTCAATTGTTGTTGCATATACAATAATGTCTCATGGAATTTTAGGTAACGAGGAATCTTTTGAATCTTTACAGCTAACTTTTGAAAGTGAACAGAAGTCTGCAGGGGTAGATAAATTACCTTGGAGAAGAAGGCTAGGCTCGTCATTCTCAAGAATTATAGGTAATGAAATAGACGAAAGACGAGCCTTAGTTAGGCTATTCCTCAGTTTGTACACAGGTCAAGGTCAGTTTTATACAGAGAAAGGGCCAGTCAGTAAATTAGAAGATTTTGAAAATATTACTGCATTTGTTTATAAAAATTCTGAAAATGCTCAAGAAATGAGAGTTCCTATGGATGCAAATCTTACTAACACGCCAATACCTACTTTTGCAGATTCATTATTAGAGTTTCAATTTAAAGCAAGCAATACAGATATTTCATTATTTAGGTTTTATATTGGTGGTGTAGATCGTTACGAAACACCTGAATTTTTTAGTAAAGGTAAACCTCCTAAACCACAGAAAAATCTCACAATGCTTTTGAACGAATTAAGAGACCAAGAGATTAAAGACTTAAATGCGAGATTAAGCAATGGCAACAATCCTTCTGCTGCAGAGTATAGCTACAAGAATGCTTTGGAGTTTTGGCAAAATGGTATTGATAAAATACTTAGGTCACCAGTTGTTGATGTGAAAGATAGTGATGGTAGACAATTTAATACTATCGGTGCATTATTAGATTATCACAATAATCAATGAGTTTTTCTACTTTATATTTTGATCTTACAAACTCAGAAGAGGTTAACAAAGTAGCAAAATCTAAAGTAAATGACCTACTTCTTTCTCAAAATGTAAATGATACAACTGGCTCAAGTTCACCATTTTATATAATTTTAAAAATGAATGGTTTGTTTAGAAAACGTAAACCTGATTTCTGGAAGTTGCTAAATAAATTTCAAGAAACACCATTTCCCCTAAAATTTATAACTGTTTTCGTAGATGAAAGTCCTAGAGAAGGACGTCCTGTTATACATTTATCTCAAGAGTTGCAAAAAGACAATGTAAGAATTGTTTGGATACCAGACTCAAGAGGTTTAGAAATAGATGGTCAAGCTGTACCACTTTCAATAGCTAGTTGGGATGATGACCCAAATGGTATCCAAGCGTTAAATGAATTCATAGAGATTCTAAAAATTTCAGAAGTTTATCACGATTGTTTCGAGAAAACAGATTCACAAAAAGTTTATATTCCTGGGTACAAAAAATTAAGAGTTGGATTCGGGGATGAAAAAGACAATTTTGATGTTTTCTATAAAGCTATAAATTCCATAACCGGGAATATAAATCCTGCTAATTTGCCTGCGATAATATTTAATAAGCCATCTGAAATGATAATTGGAAGTGATTTAAATGCTGAAGATTTTATTGATGATGCTGGATTGCTTTCTGAGAATATCAGTGAGGTATTAAGAACGCAGAGGAGACTACTTTATCTATTTGGTATATATAAAGATAAAAACTCATCATCTTATAAAAGCATGGTAAAAAGAGCTTCATATTCTACATATGAATATCAAGAAGAATTAAACGATCTAGAAAAACAATTGAGTAAAAAAATTGACGAGCTTGCTGAAAAACTCTCTAAAGTAGATGCTTTGTCTGGATTAAATAATGATGATATTAACAAATTACTTGAGATAGGAATAAATATTACAGCAAAGTCTTCAGAGATAGAAAACCAACAAGATAAAATCTCAGAATCAATTTGGAGTGAGATATTGCAGAATTTAGTTAATGGATACTCATTCGAAGCATTGATGCCTAATCTAGAAAATGAAATACAAAATCTCACCCCAAAAGACAGTAATGAAATAGCTGAAAAAGTTAAGGAGGTTAAAAAAGCATCAATATTTAAAAATCTAACTGATATCTCAAGTCACATGCCTAGGTTTTTATCTAGTCTATTAGGTGGGTTTTGGACAAAGCTTCTTCTAACTAGAAATTATATTTTATCTACATTTGTTATAGTCATTCTGATTATTGCAAATATTCAAGTTAGTAGCGCTAGAGATCTGTGTTCTGAGGAACTAGGTTTAGATTTATCTACTTATAATAATGTTGAGTTCGTTCGTCAATTTATAGCAGATCGAGATTCTGAAAATATTCTTGCTGATAGATGCCGATCAGCACTTCCGGTCGCTGATTTAGAATTTTATTTCAATTATGAAAGCTTTCTTGAGTTAAAAAATCAACTCCCACAAATTAAGACAGATTATCAAAATGGAATAATTTCTTATGATGAATATAAAGAGTTCATAGATACTTACAATAATGAAGTAGCTGAGTACAGACAAAGGGTAAGTAATGTAAACAATTTATTACTTGCTATTTTAACCCTTCTTCTTCCACTCCTCTTTTATGTTGGACTAACACTAGTAAGCGTTTTTCTCCTTTTTTACGTTAATTCTCAAATAAGAAGCTGGGGTAACAACTTAGGAATTAAGCAGTTTGAGGCAATCTCAAAAAAATTACAACAAAATGTTGAAAGTATCGTTTTAAACGATATTAAGTTTGGTTTTTTAAGAAATAATTTGGTTAATCAAATGACTCTATATAAAAATCTGGTTGAGGAGTTACAGGCCTATGTTGAAGAGTCTCAAGATAATTTTATGAGTTTGCAAGTAGAAACTATTGAGGAAGGCGGTAAGTCTGTTGAGTTGGTTAATCCTAAATATGTTCAAAAAGTAACTCCAATTGCTCAAGGCCAAAGTCAAAGTATGTTTGATAGAGTAGTTAAAATTTCAAGAAATGAAATAATTGAAATGATATCATCAAGCTCCAATAACAATCTAAATAAACTTTTTGGAAGAACTCCTGAAAGTTTTAAAACTACTGTCTTTGAGGATTTTAAAGAAGAATTATTAAAATATATTTCAGCTATTAAAACGAGAGGTATTTTAGAGCTGGAAAGTTTAAATAACCAGAATAATTTGGATAAAGAAGAGCTAAGAGCGGAAATTTGGAAAAATGACTCAATTATAAAAGAGCCATTAGAAAAAATTATTCAGGCAAATAAAAATGATTTAACGATGCAAATGATTAGTTCTGATGATATTGCTCTTTTAGATAAGCAAAACACAGAATGGAAATTTCTAAAATTTCTACCAAAAACCACAATAAATTGGTTTCAAGTGTTATCAGACTCTGATAAAGATTCCGATTACACATTAACTGAGTATTCAGAAACAGCTGGTTATTTAAGACTGATTCCTGTTAATAAAAATAGCATGGATGTTGTACAATAGTAAAAAAATTAATGAAAGGATAAATTAATGAAGAAATATTATTTTTTATTAGCTTTTTTAATGGCTTGCTCATCAAGTCAAGAGACAACTACTGAATCTCAAGAGACAACTACTGAATCTCAAGAGACAACTACTGAATCTCAAGAGACAACTACTGAATC
>JADHMR010000076.1 GCA_016779945.1 Bacteroidia bacterium
GAATCACTATCCCAGTATCGTTGGTCTGATGTACATAAATCAAAATAATATTGTCTATCGCGTTGAAAAAGAAAAAACACGCCTAACTCTGTCTTCATACCTCAGGCTAAAGCAAATTTCTATCGAATGATTTTAGTGGTATAGCTGACTCAGTTAATCCTCTTAAACCTATATCTAAGACCATCTCTGGTGAGTGCAAGTTGATTCTTGTTAAGGAGATAACCAAACTTAAATACATCGCCTACCTTGTAACCAGCAGCCGAAAAGGTTATTCTCATAAACAATGAGTCACCTGATATTTTGTAATCAAAGGAGGATGGAAATTCCCTGCTCCCTGTAAAGGTTTTATTCATATACATCACCCCCTCACTATTCCACCCCGAAATATTAAATGTGTCTGCATGTATTAATAAATGGAATCCGTTGATCGCCAGACCACCTACTGCCAATTTATCTAACCCTTTCCAATCACCCAATATATTCCGATATTGATCAGAATCGTTTTGTGCTTCAATTGTGCCAAAGCAACAAAGAAGACCCGTAAAAACATATAACTTTAAATTCATAATAGCTTTTCAGATCAACTCAAATAGTTTAGAAAGGGCCCCCTGTTTCCTCATCTCCAGATTCATCTAACTTTGTTTGCTCCATTTGCCACTCTCTTAATTGATCCTCCGTCCAGAACTCATCAGGCAATACAAAATCTGATAATAACTCTAGAGAACCAGGCAACCGAATCAAATACGTATAATTTAATTTCAGAGAATCAATATTTACTGGATGAAGCCCACTAATCTGAAAACACTTTTGTATCAACAAATCCCTGTCTGATTGGGAGTTTGTATAGAATATGAGAGATACAAAGGGAAGCATCTTAATCTTCCAACCATTGGTGAATTGTATCTCAAACGATTGAATTATGTATGGTTTAATATCTAAATAGGTAAGCAAGGATGCGGTATCCTGAAATTGTTTTCTCAATCGCCTTTTGGGATATACCGTGTTCTTTCTCTGCCTTACACCCCTATTCTCTTGGTAATGTATGCGATGCTCATCAATTTCTAAATGATTAAAGTGCATTAGAAACCAAAGGTGGTCTCGCACTTCCCCCATAAACATTTCAAACGACTGTCTATCCGAAAGCAGGGTTATCGATTCAAAAAGCCTCAATTTCCTGTAAACTCATTATTTAAAAAACTCCTCGCTCGTTTTTCGAGGTTTATGCGCAAAGATTCCGGTTGTAGGATTTTAATGTCTCCTAAATAATCTAATAAACTATTCTCGAGCTCTTTATTAAGTTTCACGCGAAGAGTAACAATATTACCTTCTATTTTTTGGGATTGAGATCCATGAAGAGGTTTTGTCAAGATATATTTTTTAACTCGATCACTAACTTCAATCTTTACTTCTTGAGTCTTAGCCTCAATAAAATTTGTTACGCCTATAATGTCTGCGAAATAATCGTCCCAATCAATATTATTAATTCTGTATGGTTGGGTTGATAATGTAACTGACTTAATTCTATCTAGAGCAATGGTCCAAAACATATTTTTATTCATCTCATTATACCCTATACAAAACCATCGTTTATTGAATTGCTTTAAAAGATATGGATGAAATAGATATGAATCTATTTTGTCAGTATTAAATGGGGAGTAATCTATGCTCACCACGGTTTCATTTTTAACTGCATTTAATAAAATCTTAAAATGATTCATACCCCTTAAAAAAGGATTTACATCAAATTGCAGGACTTTTTTCTTTTCATTAATTTTCAATCTTCCCTCTGAGAATTCTTCTATCTTGGATAGATTCAAAATATCGGGAACTCCATCAACCTGAGTCAATAAATCTATTGCTAATTGAATTTGAGCCCAACCTTGAGTACTCAATGGCATACTATCGATGGAGAAATCTTTATCGGAGTATCGAAAATAAATCCGTTTACCTTCAACGTGTCTATTCAACGGAATTATCCAATGATTTTCCATGAACTCGATATCATATTGAATAGTTCTTCTACTGAATGTATGTTTTTTTCCCGTTTGCTCGGACACTTTTTTTTCGCAAATTTGAATCAAATCATCTAAAAAATATTTACGCCCAAAATTGGAAAAACAAGAATCCAAAACTCGATATCGAATTAATTGATTCTTATTCATCTGAATTTTTCTTTTCTATTGAAGTTGTTAATAGGATAATCATTGCACCACAATACTTCTGACAAGCATCACCGTAATTCAAAATAAACTTCTTTTCGCCTTTTGTAAACGAATCAAACCAAAAGGGTTTAGGGTCTTTCTCATTACCACTATTTAGCGAGTCTAGATGGGCTATCCCCCCGTGAGCATAAGAATTCCTTAAAGGCCTAATTATATTGAATAAATTCCAGTCATAGTGAGGCAGTTTAAGATTTTTAACATCCCATGTGAAAGCCGTTAACCTTGCACCAACACTTTCACTATTGAAATCTTTCCAATTTAGTTTCTCTAATACTTTTGTTTCAATTTTTTTTCTTTGAATATCAGATAATTCATTCCACCATATAGTTGTAATCAATTCAATTACCTTATAAATGTGAAATGAATATTCAAATACTTCCTCACGTATTAAGGCCACTTTAGATTGAAAATAATAATCTACAAGTTTGTCATATTCTTTCTGACTAATTAAATCTTTCAGCCTTTTAAAAAAGTCATTTGAGTTATTATACAATGAAAGATGTGTCAGTTGAATTTGTTCAACTGCCTTAATCGCTTTAATTCGGCTTACCTCTTGCTTGATAGAGTTACTAATGGTACTCCTAATTAAATCATAGATATCAGTTTGTGATTTCATTTGTCAAAATTTTAAACTCTTCATAATATTTCTGGTAAAGTGCATCTTGATCACCTCGAACCATTTTAAGAAAATTCAAAAATCCACCAATCGATAATTTCAGATCCTTTTTCATTCCAAATGCATCTTTAAACTTAGCTTGGGCAGATTCATAACCGTTTACTTTCCAATTATGCAAGACTGCGCGTAACATGCGTATTTTCTTCCTTGGTATATTCAGCCTTTCATTGACAATCAATCCGGTGACTTCTTGCCGCTGACTTTGCCTTTGTAAACGCGTCTTTTTAGGGTTAATAACGTATGACTCAGCTCTTACAATATCTTCAATGATTTCCATAAATGAATCATCAAAAACATGGTACATACAAGAAAATGTAATGTCATCTGCATAACGACTAAATTGCATCGTTGGATACTTATTTGCCAAACTCATAAAACGATTATCCATCCTCTGTGAAACTATATTCGACAATAAAGGTGACGTGCAAGCCCCTTGAGGGAGATGATTTTCTAATGTACACAAATTTGCAATTATCTTAGATGTAAAACGGCTAAAATTAAACGGAGCTAAACACAGAGTTTCAATGATTTTTCCGTTGCCTATGCTTGGGAAAAAATCCTTTAGGTCAAAATTTAAAACGAAATCCTGTTTTAAATGTAGATACGCGTTAGATACTATACCTCGGCCATTCACAAATCCATGGACACAGGGCAATACTGTGGCATTATTTTTTGAAATTTCCTCTAATTTTTCTTGCCACTCAAAAGGAGTATTATAAAATAATTGAAGTAGATTTTTGATCATGTATTGAACTACTTTCAAATTGTCTAACGGCGCATTTATCTTGCGGCGACCACCACTTTTCTTGGGAATATCAAATTGCTTATATAAATGTTCCTTATTGGCCAATAAATATCCGAACTGCTTACCAGACGTATAGAGTGGCTTTTGAGATTGGATTTTGGATACCAATAGATTTGATGAGTTTATCAGTTCACAAAAATCCTTAAGATTATCACAGTTTTTCACTAACTGCATAATCATTTCTTTACGTTCTTTCATATTAAAAAAGGGGACATTTACTTTTAATTATTTCTATAAATATTATTCATATTTATTATTACTAATCATCCTTCATTAACGAATTAATGAAGCATTTAAGCAAACATCGCGTATCACAATGCAAATTAAGTTTTCCTTGCCCCCTAATATTTCAAATGCTTTTCTCTTTTTGTGCTATGCAATTATATTGCATATTAATCTATATTCCAATATAATTCCGGCTCACCATCGAATACGTTATAAATATCCTCATCAGAAAATCCAGCTATGTCCTGAGCATAAGTACCTGAAAATTTGCCAAATGTACGTCTTTCGATATACTCATCATTGTCGTCCAACTCCGATGATTTTACTAACCAATCAAAATCATCGTGAACGAGCCGAAGTTTTTCAGGAATAATTTTGCAATACCGTAATTCCTCTACAATTAGGTACAAATATTTCTGAACTCGATCATAACAAAACTTCTCCTCAGGCGGAATAACAAAGCTTTGTCCATTCAATTCTGAAATTTCCGCAATGTTGCCGTCAGTGTCCCTTAAGCAAAAATGTATCTCCTTGTAGTAATTTCTTTTTTCGCAAGAATCCTCCTTTTCAACAATGCCCGTTAAATCAATACCATTTGATATTGAAACCATCATTTCCTCAGACTCCCACAAGTATATATTCTTGAGGTATTTCCGTTTACTTGGAAACAATGAAGGGTTGAACTTTTGGTATTCTTGGTACTTGATGACCGCAAGTTGGTCTATGTGGTTTGAATCTCTTTGAAGAGATTCACGAACCACATAATCCTTATAAATGGTTAGGTACTTTGTTCTGAGTGGCGTGTTTGATTTTTCCATGATTCAAACATAGGTATACACTATGCAATTTTATTGCACATATATAACAATTTATAAAAGTTCAATATTAATATCTGGCTGAATAAACCAAAATCAAGGTACGACTACAAAGAATGTGACCGTCTATATACCGATCTGATGAAAAGAGGGTATCAAAAAGTAACCGGTGGGACGATTAGGATTTTGCTGAGGTAAAGTGTAAATCGATGGTTTCTGCTATAATCATTTAATGAAACTTTCAGATGAAATTCGTATTTTTCGTAAACAAGGAATAACTTAAAAAATGACTCGAATAAATGAGGTTTTAGAAGAAAAAATCAAACAAATTTGGTTAGCTGAAAAGTTGGGCTGAATTTTCGATGGAAAGCACAATAGAATTATTAAACACAAATGAGTGAAAAATTAAAAGTTTACGGCCTTTTTACTGGTGGCGGAGGTTTAGATATTGGTTTTAAGGAAGCGGGATTTGAAATTATTGGGGCTTCTGATATATGGAAGGAAAGTGAAAATACAATGAATTTAAACTATCCAGATATACCATTTATCTGCAAAGATATTACTACTCTCACTTCAGATGATATATTAAAAAGCACAAACGGTGTTAAGCCAGATGTTATTGTTGGTGGTCCTCCTTGTCAAGGCTTTTCAGTAATGGGAGATAAAAATTCTGGAGATCCCAGAAATATACTATTTGAATCCTACGCTAGACTTGTTGATGATTTAAATCCTATTTGTTTTGTATTTGAAAATGTTAAAGGAATAAAAACCATGTTTAAGGGTAGATACTTAAATATGGTAGCCAATAGTTTTTCAAAGATTGGATATGATATATATCTAAAAGTATTGAATTCTAAAGATTATGGTGTTCCCCAAAAAAGAGAGCGAGTGATAATAGTGGGCACTAGGGTGAATAGACTCTTTAATTACCCTGCACCAAGCAACGATTCTATCGGTATTTTAAAAGCAAAAAAGAATGTTCAGGAAGCTATTGGTGATTTAGTTAAAGATAATAAGTTCCCTAACCATATAAAACTTAAACATGGTGAAAAAGTTCTTAAGCGATATAAACTTATCCCTGAGGGGGGCAAGCTTCCACGACCAGAGGAATTACCAATTGAAATTAGAAGAAAAAATTTCGGAAATACATATGTTAGACTTCATAGAAAGGAATTAGCTCCCACAATGGTTCCTGGTAACAACGCTTTTCCTATACACCCTACATTGGATAGAAGTTTAACGCCAAGAGAAGCTGCTAGAATTCAAACTTTTCCAGATACACATATTTTTACAGGAGCAAGAAAAGAGCAATGTATCTTAGTTGGTAACGCTGTTCCACCTCTAATGGGTGCTCATATTGCTAGAGAACTTAAAAAACACATATTGGATAAAGGGTATGTTGGTTCAGAAGAAAATTTACTGTTAACAAGAAATAGTATGATTGATAATAATTTAATAAATAAAGTTAAAAGTAAACTTAGTTTCATTGATTTATTCTCTGGGGCAGGAGGGATTGGGATAGGATTTGAACATGCTGGATATGAACATGTACTTAGTGCTGATTTTGATTCTGGTGTGGCAAAAACCTTCAGACATAATCATAAAAATATCCCATTTATCGAAGGTGATTTATCTGATGAATCAATTTTTGAGAGCATGAAAAATGTAGTGGGTAAAAAAGAAATCGATGTTATTGTGGGTGGTCCTCCATGCCAAGGATTTTCAATGTTTGGAAAACGAAGATTTGTCAAATCGCAATCTCATAATCCTCACGACGATATAAGAAATGACTTGATATTTACTTACTTGAAATATATTGAAGAGTTTAATCCAAAATGGTTTTTGATGGAAAATGTCGCTGGCTTAATCAACTTAGCCGACGGATATTTTCTAGATAGTTTTATAGAAAGAGTTAAGGAATTAGGTTACGAAAACTATGATTACAAAATCATTAATACAGCTGATTATGGAGTTCCACAAAAAAGAAGGCGTTTTATTTTCCTAGCAAATAGAACTGGAAATATCATTCCGTGGCCTAAACCTAAATACTATGCAATTCCTGAAGATTGGGAAAAGCCCTACAGGAATATAAATCAAGTGATAACAGGTCTAGAAGCAACCAAGTCGCAAACCAAATTTAAAAATCACACCCCAATGAATCATTCAACAGAGGTTTCGGAGCGATTTTCTTATATAAAAGAGGGACACAAAATAAATCCTGATGATTTACCTCAAAATTTAAAATATAGTAGAACTGGTAAGCTCATAAAAAGTTTCAGCAAAGTTTTATTTCGATTAGACAGAAATCAGCCTAGTCCCACCCTGGTTCCTGGTCATAGTGCTTTCCCAATACACCCTTGGCTTGACCGACAGCTAACTGTAAGAGAGGCTGCAAGGATTCAAACTTTTCCTGATTCAATTGAGTTTTTAGGTAACCATGGCCAACAATGCAAACAAGTTGGTAATGCATTCCCGCCCATGGCAGCTGAGGTGTTTGCCAACGTAATAAAAAAAGCCATTGCTAATGATTGGAAAGAAGAAAATTTGAGTGGTCTAGCTAATTATTCCTTAATCGAAAAATAAAAAATGGCGACATCCCACGACATAGCCTCTTATAAAAGCCAAAGGATATTTTTAGAAAATTTCAGAACTGGTAAATGGTCTAATAATTCCTTTTCCAATAAATTAATTGCAAAAAGAACAAATAAAAATTGGCCTTCTGAAGACGGTAATATTATTGACGACATCAACAAGCTATCCATAGCAATTGAATTTAAGCCTCAAATAGAAACCAAAAGAGGCATTCAAACTGGTATTGGTCAATGTATCACTTATTTGAACACTTTTTCTTCTGCATATTTAATCTGTCCCGATGAAGTAGAGGGGTTTAAGATAGGTAATTACTTATCAAAGATTTTTAAAAAGGAAATTTATGGTAAGCTTCCTATTGGTTTAATCCAACATAAAAATAATAGTGGAAATTTTGATTTGGATCTACTAGTCGATATTTCAGAAGATATCCATTTAAATATCACAACTGCAACCACAAAAGAGTCTAGGTATTGGGCTAAATACATAGATACAAATCCACATTTATTCTATCTTTTACTTAAAATAGCTAGTCAAAAGGAAGTTGACGTAGAGGACAGAGACCATGTTATTTGGGATGAATTTTTTAATCATATTTATTTTCCAAAAGATGCAAGGAATTTAAACCCTTTTATAAGTGAGATAAATCATTTTGGAGAAAGGAATATGGAGCCTTTTAGAGATAAAAAAAAGACTTTAAATCAATTAGTATCTTCAGGTGCATTATCAATTGCTGAAGCCATTCGAGAGCTTAATGAACACTGTTATTGGGATGGCAAACCTCAATTATCAAGGAGTAAAACAGGTACTGATAATCTATTCAGATCTTACAAGAAAAATTATATGAAAGCATTAGATCATATAGAACTTTGGGATTCGAACTGTATTCCTACAGATATTGGGTTGGAATACCTCAAAATTGGTGACTACTATGGGCCAACCTCAAAAGAAATGCTCAAGTTTTTTGGAAAACTATTTCTAGAGCATGGTAATCATTTTGACTTATTACTTGATCTTGAAAACTCTGTTAAAGGTACAAATTTAAACTCTACTACAGAAGCACGAGTGCACAGTCAATCTTATATGGAAGATAAAGGTTTGTACAAAAGAAATTCTGCCCGTGCCAGTGTTAGTGGTAGAACAAAAGCTTTTTCGAATGAGTTTCAATTATGGGAAAAGTTAGGATTATTTAAATCGAATAAAAGATATAATCCTTTGGAGGGTTACAATTTTGATTGGGACAAAATTGATTATTACCTGAAATAGTGGTTGGGTAAGCCAAAAGTCCGAAAAGGCGGATATGCTCAACTCAGTTCTCTAAATATTGAGACCATTGATGATCAAAAAGTCATTACAAAGACAACAGAAAAAACAGGAGTAAAAGTAGCACTCCCCGTAATAAAACCTCAACTGCTCAAGACTCTCAAAAAAAGAGATTTTGCATTCCCAAAAAAAGTGCATATAGACACTATCAATATTGTTATAAAGGAGTTGGCAAAACTCGCTGGCATAACAAAACCTGTTGAAATAACAGACACTCGTTTAAGTGGGAAGCAGAGCATAGTAAAACCCAAATACGAACTGGTAAAAAATCACACATCTAGAAGAAGCTTTTGCACTAATGCTTACCTTAACAACATGGAGGCACACAAAATCATGATTTTTTCAGGACATAAAAAATTAGAGACTTTCATGCGGTACATAAAAGCAGACCATCTACAGAAAGCCAAACTCTTTGAGGCAGAACCCTTTTTTCAGAAATAAAGCAGACCATCTCGAGAGAGCCATTCTTTTAGCCGATCATCCGTTTTTTGGGTGATATTACATATTTTTGGTATTTATCATATTCATCAACTAATGTCAAAAATCACGAGTAAAGTAGTTAAAGTGGTAATCACAAATTTTATCAATGCCAATAGTAAATTGATTAAACTCTATGAGACTGATGTCCAACAAGCAATCAAAATATACCGAAGTGAAGAAGATAATATTACTATTATTCGAGGAAGAGGCAGAAATGTTCAATTCAAATTTTTAATTAAAACAAAGGAATTAGAAACGAAAAAATCACTTTTCTTGTTTAGTAAGACAGTAGAAAAAGAGATTGAAAAGGAAATCCAATATTCACTCGGAGATAACATTCCTGTGAACACTATGCAGTACGATAATGTTAAGGAATCCCAACTTGTGGAAAGAATTATAAAATTTTCAGCTCAGTTTGAAGAACTTTTAACTCAAGAGCAATCACAAAAGGACCAAAAGCAACAAGAGGTAAATGAGAAATTGAAGCAAGAGCGTTCAGCTAAATTAGCTGAACGACAACAATGGATTGATGAACTCAAATTCGAGTTTGATCAAAATAAAAATGGCGTTGTTGATGATATAGAAAGCAGCGAGGATTTCAATAAACTTTTGAGGAAACATCAAGAATCCATCATTAAAGTTAATGATGCGTATGTAAATAAGTTAGTCAAGTTGTCTTCTTTTTTACAAACCAACAGAGATAATGTTAATCGTATTTTCAATTCGTTGAATGTGAAGATGTCAGATCATGATATAGAATCAACCATTGGTGTTTTAAAGAACCTCATTCATACGTATAAGTTGATGCTATTTCACTCCATAAACATGGTTACCTCTTTAGTACATAAAGATCTTGTTACTTTCAATGAAATTTACGAGTCTTTTGATAAGCTAAAAGTATTTGAATCTAATTGGGAGAAAAATCTAAATGAGCAACTAAATAAAATGAATAGTTCCATCAGTGATGTAAATTCAAACTTAAGAGACCTACAAAATAGCATGGAAAATTTGAGTAGGGGAGTGAGAGCAATAAATAAATCAATCCAAACTATGGCTTTTGATATTACTAGTGAAATTGCCAACCTAACATATGTAACCGAATCTTCATTTGATAATTTATCTAAAAACGTAGTAAGTGAATTGAAATCAATAGATTCGTCTATAAGGGTAAACAACTTGCTATCATCAATCCAGACTTACCAGCTCTACAAGATCAATACACAAACGAAAGGTTTGAATTAACCAAGGCCGATCATCCTTTTTTGATAGGAGAGACGAGGTGACACCCTAGCCCATACCCAACGACCATAGTGTAGTCATATTGTTGGTCAGTATGTTGGTCACTTGACTATGATAAATAAAATAAGCCCCTGAAAATCAGAGGCTTACAATTTTAGTTGGCGGTCCGGACGGGACTCGAACCCGCGACCCCATGCGTGACAGGCATGTATTCTAACCAACTGAACTACCGGACCGTTTCCTTTCGTTCGAAGGGAGTG
>JADHMR010000077.1 GCA_016779945.1 Bacteroidia bacterium
GTTGGTCAGCTAAATCTCGACCATATGATATTGCCTCAAAACTCGATTTTTTGTAATTTCCGTTGTCACTTTCAGCATAAACTAGAACAGCCATGATTAAAATAATTTTTCTTCGTTGTGTAATATATCAATTAAACTCTCGGCGTTTTCTGCATCAATTAGTTTTACACCTGTTTTAGCTTCGGGTAATTCGTATTTTTCAACTTGGGTGTAATTAAAATCTCCGTTAGGTTCGATTACTGTAAGTGGTTTTGACCTTGCCATCATTATCCCACGCATGTTCGGGATTCTAGGCTCACATAAATCTTTTTGTGCACTAACAACACATGGGAGAGATGACGATACCGTTTCTACACCTCCATCAATATCTCGATTAGCCTCAATCAAATCTTCTTTATATTCAAGTTCTGTTACCACATTAATAATGGGCAGGTCTAATATTCCAGCAATTAATCCTTGAACCATTCCACCATTATAATCAATGGATTCTCTTCCTGTGAGTATTAAGTCGTAGTTGTTATTTTTCGCATGATTAGCTATTTGTTGAGCAACAAATATTGAATTTACGGGTTCGGCATTTACTCTAAACGCTTCATTAGCTCCCATAGCAAGTGCTTTTCTAATTATTGGATCACAATCTGGTTCTCCAACAGTAATAACATCGACACTTCCTGAATTTTGTTCGGCAATTTCAATTGCACGAGTTAATGCTAATTCATCGTATGGATTAATGATAAATTGAACACCAGTTTTAGCAAAGGTTGTGTCATTATCATTAAAAGTTATTTTTGTTGTTGTATCCGGTACAACGCTAACACAGACTAATATTTTCATAAATAGAAATATTGTTTTTCGTTTTGCGAAAGTACAATTTATACTTTAAGAAAATGTCTAATTTAGATAGAATTAAGCAGATTAAAATAATTTTAAATGACACTCCTGATGATGAGTTTTTAAATTATGCGTTGGCTATTGAATACGTTTCAATTGGCAAGTTGACCGATGCACTAGAATTATTTGAAAAACTTGTGGTCAAAAGTCCTCAGTATTTTGCTACATATTATCATTTGGGTAAATTACACGAAAAATTAAACGATCCCGATAATGCCCAAAAAATATATGAAGCTGGACTTTTAATTACCAAAAAATTAAATGAGAATCATGCTTACAAGGAATTAAGAGGTGCTCTTGATGAGTTGTTGTATTAACGATGAATATATTTGTTTAAATTTAGAATGACTTCCCAACCATTAAATCCAAATTTTAAAGCGACTATCAAACAAAAATTAAAAGGACAGCATTTTATGCACCTCATTGGTTTTGATCTTACGCGAATAGAATGTGGTGTTGTTGAGGGTCAAATGAATCTTGAAAATAAACATTTGCAGCAGTTTGGTTTTGTTCATGGTGGTGCAACCTCTACGATTCTAGATATTACCATGGGGTTTGCTGCATACTCATTGGTTCCAATAGAAAAAGGTGTTGTGACTGCTAATATTAGTATAGATTTTTTAAACCCTGGAGATGGTGATAAAATAATTGCAATTGGAGAAGTTGAGAAAGCCGGTAATAAGTTAGTATTTACTCGTGGTAGTGTGTTTACCGAAAAAGATGGGAAACGAAAGCTGATAGCTACTGCCAGATCCGTAATGGCTATTATTGATGTACCTAATTAAATGGTGTTAGATCATATTTTTTGATTATAAATTTGCATAGCTACACAGAATGAAGATTATTATTGCCGGAGCTGGTGAAGTAGGTTATCATCTTGCCAAATTATTAAGAAAAGAATCACACAATATCGTGTTGATTGACACTCGTGCGTCTATATTAGCAAGGGCCGATTCGGAATTAGATTTATTAACAATACATGGCAATGCATATTCAATAAGTATACTTGACAAAGCTGGAGTTTCTGATGCTGATTTATTGATTGCTGTTACATCGTCAGAGACAGCAAATCTCACAATAGCTACAATTGGTAAACAACTTGGAGCAAAAAAGACTATATCTCGTGTAAATAGTTCGGAGTTTCATAAACTTAAAGATAGGTTAGATTTAGATAAGTTAGGAATAGATGTTGTTATCTCTCCTGAAGAACTTGCATCAAAAGAAATTATTCGTTTACTCCGGCGATCTGCATTCTCAAATGCATTTGATTTTGAATTTGGTAAATTAACACTTCTAGGTGTGTATCTAGAAGAGGGTAGTAGTATCATCGAGAAGAGAGTCAGTGATTTTATGTCATTTGATTTAAAGAATCAATATAAAGTTATTGCACTTGAGAGAAATGGTATTCCTATTATACCCGATCAGGATTTTGTATACTTAAAGAATGATCACGTATTTTTCTTGTGTTTACCTTTGGGTATAGAGCAGATTAGGGAATTGTGTGGTAAGCAAAAATTAGATGTAAATAATGTTATGATTCTTGGTGGCGGGAATATCGGTTTCAATTCTGCCAAAAAATTAAGTAGGAAAAAGCATGTTAAACTAATTGAATCTGACTCAGAGAGATGTCAAGAACTTGCAGATACATTGCCTGATACTTTAGTAATCAATGACGATGGACACAATGTACATCTATTGGAAGATGAAAATATTTCTGAAATGGACGCTTTTATAGCCGTAACCGGAAACTCTGAAACGAATATAATGAGTTGTTTGGTGGCTAAAAATCATGGTGTTAAAAAAACAATTGCAATGGTTGAAAATATTGATTACATCAACCTTTCTCAGACAATAGGAATTGACACCCTAATAAATAAAAAGCTAATTGCAGCAAATAATATTTTTAGATATGTGAGAAGAGCTGATATTTTAAATATTGCTGGCATACACGGTATCGATGCCGAAGCAATTGAAATTCAGGTTAATGAAAATTCTAAAGTAACGCAAAAAACTATTGGTGAATTGAAGCTACCGAATGATGTTGTAATAGGTGGTATAATCCGTAATGATGAGGGTATTATTGCCTACCCAGCTTTTCAGATTGATGCAAATGATAAAGTTGTCATATTTGCATTGCCAGATTCTATCAAGAAAACCTTGGCCTATTTTAATTAGTATCTTATGTTTAATTTTAAGGCTATCCTTCATATTATTGGAATTTTATTAATACTCAATGGCTTTTTTATGGCAAGTATTTTGCCAATAAGTTGGTATACTAATTCTACAGATTTTAATGCATTATTATTTTCATCCGGAATTTCAATCAATTTTGGAATGGTTATATGGTGGTTAACCCGAAAAGTAAAAAAAGAACTATCAAAAAGAGATGGTTATATCATTGTTACACTTGGGTGGTTAGTCATGGGAGCGTCTGGTTCTTTACCATTTTTGTTAAGTGGTTCTATTGATTCAATGACTTCTGCTTTTTTTGAGACGATGTCAGGTTATACAACTACTGGTGCTTCTATTATTGAAAATATTGAGTCATTACCTACAGGGATAATGCTTTGGAGAAGTACAACTCAATGGATTGGAGGTATGGGTATAATTGTATTAACCGTCGCCATATTGCCTTTGTTGGGTGTCGGAGGTATGGAGCTTTTTGCAGCAGAATCTCCGGGTCCAGCATCCACTAAAATTCATTCGAAAATTACAGATACTGCTAAACGTTTATGGGTAATTTATGTATTTATTACAGCGATTGAGGTTATTTTTTTAAAGTTTGCTGGCATGTCTTGGTTAGATGCCTTGAATCATTCTTTTACAACAATCAGCACGGGTGGATTTTCAACTAGAAATGCTAGTATTGCTGCGTTTAATAGTCCGCTAATTGAATACATAATCACAGGATTTATGATGATTGGTGGAATTAACTTCACAATCATCTATTTTTTATGTAAACTATCATTTAAGAAAGCCATTGAAAACGAGGAGTTTAGAGTTTATTTAGGTATTATATTTTCATTTGTTTTACTCATTTGTTTTACCTTAATAATGACAATGGATAAATTCACGGAAGAAGCATTTAGGCTATCTATATTTCAAGTTACTTCTATTGTAACCACAACGGGATTTGCTACATCAAACTATGCAGCATGGACTCCATTTGCGTATATGCTAATTGTTTTTTTGATGTTTGTTGGTGGGAGTGCTGGTTCAACAGCAGGAGGTGTAAAAGTTGCAAGACACCTTATTATTTTAAAAAATGCTTATGCAGAGTTTAAACGATTACTACATCCTAGAGGTATTATTCCTGTAAGGATAAATAATCAAACCGTAGATTCTAAAAATGTATACAATGTATTAGCATTCTTTTTTATTTACTTACTTACCTTCATTTTGGGAGCATTAGTAATCTCAGCATTTGGTTATGATATTGTGACATCTGCAGGTGCAAGTATTGCTTGTCTTGGCAATATAGGCCCGGGATTTGGAGGAGTTGATCCGAGCCATTCTTTTGCATTTTTTAGCGATGGTGTTCAAGTATTTCTTTCATTTTTGATGTTACTTGGAAGGTTGGAGCTTTTTACAGTATTAATTCTTATGACTCCTGCATTTTGGAATAATGTCTAAAACATGACATTAAACTGAATTTTAATGTATTAAATTTGGATAATTAATTCAATCTTAAGCATAATGTGTATTTCTAAAACTAGAATTAGTATTTATTTACTAATCACGTGTTTTCTGTTTATTAGTCCAAATGTAAATGCTCAATCAAAATCTAATAAAGGTAAAGATTTTTGGGTAGGATTTATGAAACATAAGGAAGGTTCTTCTTCAAAAACCTCATTATATATAACTTCAGACTCAACTACTACTGGTACTGTTTCAGTTCCAGGTCAATCTTGGTCACAAAATTTCACAGTTACTGCTAATAACATAACAGTTGTGACCATCCCATCAGCTAATTCTTATAATGATTGTTCTGATTGTGTAACCAAAAAAGGAGTGAATATTACTTCAAAAAAAGATGTTATTGTATATGCCCATCACTATCAAGATGACCAATCTGACGCAACGTTAGTTTTGCCAACTAGAACATTAGGAAAGAGTTATTACATTGTAGGCTACAATCAAGTTTCCCTGGATAATACTGGAAGAAATATGTTCGGGATTGTAGCAGTTAAAGACAATACTAAAATTAATATTACCCCAACTCAGGCTATATCTAAAAATGGCGGAGGTACATTGCCTGCTAAAAGTACATATTCAATTACTCTTAACAAAGGAGAGTTTTATCAAGGTGTCGCAAGTAGTGGTGCATTCTCTGCTGATTTAACAGGAACCAAGATTGAAGTAATCGATACTGGTGCGAACGCAAATTGCAGAACAGTTGCAGTTTTCTCTGGTAGTAGTTATTTGTCTATTAATTCTGGGTGTACTGGAGTAGCATCTGGAGATAATCTGCTCGAACAAATGTTTCCAATACCCTCTTGGGGTAGTCGTTTTGTTCTTGTACCATCTCTAGGAAGGAATAGCGATAACTTTCGATTTATTGCATCTGAAGACAATACAGAAGTTGTAGCCTTTAATACTGGTGCTGCACCTGATGTTATATATCTTGATAAAGGAGAATTTGGTGATTTAAATACTCAGAATATTATAAGGAATGTTGTTTCGAATAAACCAATTATGGCAGTTCAATTTCAAAGAACAGCGTCATGTGACGGTTGGAGAAATAGAACTGGAGATCCTTCAATGACAATATTAAATCCACTTGAACAGACCTTGAAAGACATAACATTATACTCAAGTAGTTTTTATGATATAGACAACCACTATATAAATGTAGTAATACCATCAGCGGCATCCAGTACTTTTAGAGTAGATGGTGCTTCTAAAACATTTACTGCTGTTCCCAACAATAGTAACTACAGTTATTCAAGATTCTCAGTTTCTGCTGGCAATCACCGATTAACAGCTGCTACAGGATTTATTGCAACTGCCTATGGTGAGGGAAGGTATGAAAGTTATGGTTACGCTGCAGGTGCCAATGTTTTAGATTTAACTGCCTCTGCTTCAGTTTCCAATTCTACTCAAAATTTATTTACTAGTACTTGCGTAGGTAGGCCCACAAAATTTATAGGTTTTGCTGAATACAAGGCAGTAAGATGGAAGTGGTTTTTTGGTGACGGAGATACTTCGGCCACTCAAAATCCTACGCATATTTATAAGGATACAGGAACTTATGATGCTAAATTATACGTCTATAAACCAACCTTTGATGGATGTAGTAACTATGATTCTGCATTTGTAACTATAAGCGTTTATAGCCCACCAATTGCTAAGCTTTCTCACGGTAATATTTGTGATAGCTCTGTTGTTTTATTTAGTGATGTAAGTAAAATTCCTAGCACAGAAGAGCGATTAACCACAATTTGGAATATTGAAGACTCCCCAACAAAGTATGCTAAAAATGTTTCCTATTATTTTGATACAATTAGAAAAGTTCCAATTAGGATGGAAGTAGTTACTAAAAATCAGTGCAGAGATACACTTTATGATACGCTTCAAGTTAATCCTACTCCAAAAGCTGATTTTTCTTCGAATGATGTTTGTTATTCAGACACTTCCTTTTTGATAAATACTTCTACAATTAGTTCAGGTGTGATTGATAATTACATTTGGGAGTTTCCAGACTCTGAGGGTTCTAGTGATCCATCTACTAAATATTATCTCAAGGATTCTGGGAGTTATGTAATTACGTTAACTGTTGTATCCGACAGTGGATGTTCTGATCTTGTGAGTGGGTCAATTTATAAATATCCAAATTTCAATGTTTCCTACACTTTTAATGATACCTGCTTTGGAAATGGTAACATATTTAAAAATACATCATCGATTGATGGTGGAAATTTTACGGATACTTTATGGACTACTTCAACCTTTGATACTGCAAGTACGTATGATTTTAGTCGTCAATTTTCTAATCCAGGCACCTATTCAATCAAGTTATTAATGGAGCAGGATAGTATATGTAGAGATTCTTTTGTACAAGACATAACGGTTAATCCTTTACCACTTCCAGACTTTGACGTTAGTAGCACTTGCTTTGGCGATAGAACCAAATTTGTTGATGCTTCATCTATTACTATGGGCTCGTATACTCAAACATGGGATTTGTCGGAGGGTTTTACGGGGACAGGTGATTCAGTTAGGGTTAAATATGCAACTGGCGGTCAGAAAACAATCCAACTAAAACTTATTTCTGATGAGGGTTGTGAAGCTGATACATTAAAATCAATCATTATAACTTCTCCTGAAATTAAATCTATCAATGTTTCAGCAATTTGTAATGGACTTTCTCAACAAATAAGCTCCAGTAATAGTATGGGTCTTGATAGTTTTGTGACTTATAATTGGGTAATTGATGGAGTTAATGTTTCCTCTGATTCATTGTTCGATTATAAAGCAATTAATGAGGGGATGAATACAATTCAATTGTTTGTTGAAACTAAAAACGGGTGTACCATAAGTTTTTTGGATAGTTTCTTTGTTTATCCTCTTCAGAAATCAGCCTTTTTTATAAATAATGAGTGTTTAAATATTCCTACATCACCAGTTAATTTTTCAACGATTACACCACCTAGCACCTTCGATAAATTCGAATGGTTTTTAGATGGAAATTATATTTCGTCAAGCTTCCAACCGTCTTTTACTCCAGCTAATATTGGAACCCATACCTTAAAGTTGAGAACTACGAGTACTGATGGTTGTGTGGATAGTGTTTTAAATTCATTTCAAATTCATCCATTACCACGAGGTTCTTTTAGCTCAACATTAAATTGTGTTGGTGATGATACTGAAATTAATAATACGAGTACAATAGGTTCAGGTACCATAGATTTCCATCAATGGCAGATTGATGGTAGTGCATTTAATACAAAAGATGTGATTTACAAATTTCCTGATTATGGTACTTATTCTATTGAGTTAATTACAACCAGCAATGAAGGGTGTAAGGATACACTTATTCAAGACCTTGTTATTAACCCGTTACCTGAAATCTCGATTGACTTAGAATCTGATACTGGATGTATTCCTTTTGATATAAAAGTTTTCAATAATTCAACAATACCTTTAGGGTCAATTGCAGATTACAGTTTTAATTGGGGAGATGGAAATACAAGTGTTGGATCAACGCCAAATTTCGCTTATGCAAGCCCTGGGAATTTTTTGATTACTGTCACTGCTACTTCAGACAAAGGATGTATTGACTCCCTTACGCTGTCAGAGCCTGTGATTGTATATGATAATCCAACAGCAGATTTTTATTACTCTCCTGAAGACCCTTCGACATTAAAAAATATCGTTACACTACGTGATAGTTCTTCAAAAGATGTAATAAACTGGAATTGGACTTTAAGTGACGGAGCAACATACTCGGGATCATCAGCACAACACACCTTCAATGATTCTGGATCTTATGTAGTGACTCTTAGAATCATAAATGATAATGATTGTTTTGATGAAGTTTCTAAAATTATTTATGTCAATGCAGATATATTTATCCATATACCAAATAGCTTTTCACCCAATGGAGACGGAATTAATGATACGTATGGTTTAGCTGGTATGACTCAGGGTGTATATAAAATGGAAATGGATATCTATAATCAGTGGGGAGAAAAAGTGTTTAGATCCGAAAATGTGAATGATAGGTGGGATGGAACATTTCGTGACGAACCCGCTCAACAAGGAGTTTATTTCTTTAAGGTAAAATATACTAATCCGAAACAAACTAAATGGTTCTATAACAATGGTGAGATTCATTTATTAAGATAAGCGTATTTTTATTGATAGTTTTCCTACAATTGCATACATGAAATCAAAAATTATTACTCTATTATTATTCTCGTTATTACTTAGTTCATGCCAAAATAGTATGTTAAAAAATATACCAGAATTTTCTTTTACAACAATAGAAGGTGAAAATATCAGTTCTGATTCTATTAGAGGAGATGCAACTGTGATTTGTGTTTGGGCTACGTGGTGTGGTGATTGTATTCGAGAAATACCCGAGCTAAATGATCTATCCTCAAAGTATGCGGGCAACGATTGTGTTAATTTTATTGCATTAAGTGATGAGGACGAATCTACCGTTCGAAAGTCGCTATCTCGATTTCCTTTTAATTTTAAACACGTAGTTAATTCAAAATCTTATAGTGATCAACTAATCACAGGTGTCACTAAACATTTTCCACAAGTAATTGTTATAAATGGTGACTTAAATGTTGTATTTGAGGTAACAGAAAATAAGAATAAAATTTTCGAAGTCTTAGATTCTCACATAGCAGAAATCATCAATTAATAGTATTTGAATATTCAAAAACAAATCCTTTCAAAATCAAACTTAGCTTCTTATCAAATAGATATCTTTGAATCTACTGATAAAGTTAGTACTGAACATTGGAATGGTGTTTTAAAAGGTCAAAATATTTACTTAGATTTAAATTACTTAAATGCACTCGAAAAAGCTTTACCTAATTATGATTTTCGCTATCTTTTGTTTTTTGATGCCAATAACAGTGTAGTAGGGCTCTGCTATTTTCAGTTAGTATATTTTACAGATAATGACATAAATTTTGAGGCATTGTCAGAAAAGATGCGAGGTATGTTGCCGTCTTCATTTAAAAAGTGGATTTCTACCAGATTACTTATTTGTGGTAACGCATTTGCTACTGGTGAAAATGGTTTTTTATTTTTAGACAGAATATCCAAATATGATAGGATTTACCTTATTAATAACGGAATTAAAAAAATTGTTAACCAAGAATCAGCTCGTAATCGTCCAATTTCTATATCACTAATAAAAGAGTTTTGGCCAGATAATTTTTCGATGTCAAAAGAGTTTACTCGTTGTAAATATCATGAAGTAAATATTGATGTTAATATGGTGTTAAACCTCAATTCGACTTGGCATTCATTTGATGATTATTTAATGGCTTTAAATTCTAAGTTTAGAACTAAATATAAACAGGTTTTTAAAAAATCAAAAGAACTTGAGATTATTGATTTTGATAATAATACTGTTAAAGATAGGCTATCTGAAATTGATAAACTTTATCATAATATGGTTAACAAATCAAGTTTTACATTTGGTAGGTTAAATGCAAAAACATTTCAAGAACTTTATAATGAATTAGGGGATTCATTTTATTTCAAAGGCTATATTCTTAATGATAAATTAATAGGGTTTGCGACTGCTACAATACAAAATAAAACATTGGATGGTAATTACATTGGTATAGATGATCAGTTCAACAAAGAATATTTAGTTTATCAGAGAATATTATATGATTTCATTGCCTTTGCTATAGATAATAATTTGAGTAATGTCAATTTAGGAAGAACAGCAGAGGAAATAAAGAGTGGAGTAGGGGCTTTACCCGTTGAAATGAAGTTTTACGCAAAACACAACAATTACTTTAAAAATAGCATATTAAAGCCATTCCTAAACCTTCTAAAACCCTCTAAATTTAATTTAAGAAGACCATTTAAGGCTGATCAACTCAGAAAAAGAGCCTAGAAAAAAGCTTTTAATAAGATTACTGATGCAAACACCAAAAGAAGAATTCCTATAACTTTTGATAG
>JADHMR010000078.1 GCA_016779945.1 Bacteroidia bacterium
ATTTGAATCCTTTGGGTTAAAATACATTGCAGCATCTTTTCCTACTTCAGGCATGCTACTAACATTAGAGGTGGCTATGGTTTTTCCATATGAGAATGCCTCTAAAATAGGAATTCCAAAACCCTCAAATAAAGAGGGGTAGATACAAAATTGACATTTAGTATAAAGGTTGTCTAACTGTTCATCAGAGATATTAAAATGTAACTCTATTCGAGGATCGTCTTCTGCTAGTTTTATAATATCTTGGGATGTATCTCCCTGACTACCAGCAATTTTTAAATTTATGTTTTTAGATTCAATGGATTTAAATGCATGAACCAATGCTTTTAAATTCTTTCTTTTTGTAAAACTACTTACACATAAAATATAAGGGGCAGATGATTGCTCAGATTTGGTTTTACGTCTTGACATTCCAATAGGTATGACTTTAATCTTAGTTTCATCTGTATTGTAATAGTGTATGATATCTTTTTTGGTTTGTTCACTTACGGTAATTATCACATCAGCATGTTTTTGCGCATAACTTAGTTTTAAATTATACACCCATCGATCAATTAGCGGATAATTCTCTGGATAACGCTTGTTGATTAAATCATGAATAGTCACAATAGATTTAATTTCAGTTTTATGAATACCAAATGGTATTTCGTTACTTAAACCGTGGTAAATATTTATCCTTTCTTTCTTTAATTTTCTTGTAACACTCCAGCTTCGCCAAAGTGATCTCAATAAATTATATTTAGGAGTGAATACAGTTAGGTTTTCAGAATCAATGGTTGGACGGTCTGTGTGGAATAGGAAAATAGATTGAGGTATTTGATTATTTAAATTATCAATCAACCACCTCGAATAATTGCCTAGTCCGGTGATATTATTAAAATATCGCTTAGCGTCAAAACCGATTTTCATTTATACAGGTACTTGAAAATCTCTTAGAACGTCATTTAAAGAGGTTTTCTTATCGGTTGAAGCTTTTCGTGTACCGATTATTAATGCACAATTCACGCCAAATTTACCAGCTGGAAATTCTTTTTGAATACTACCAGGAATGACAACGGATCTTGCAGGAATTTGGCCTCTGTAGTATATAGGTTCATCTCCCGAAACATCAATAATTTTGGTGCTTTGAGTTAACGTAACTCCGGCTCCAATAACTGCCTCAGTTTCTACATGTACACCCTCAACAATGATTGATCGACTACCAATAAAGCAATTATCTTCTATGATTACTGGAGCAGCTTGAACAGGTTCTAATACTCCACCAATACCAACACCACCACTCAAATGAACATTTTTACCTATTTGAGCACAACTCCCTACGGTGGCCCAGGTATCTACCATAGTACCAGAATCTACAAATGCACCAATATTGACATAGCTTGGCATAAGTACTACTCCTGATGCGATATGAGCACCGTATCTTGCAATTGCATGGGGCACAACTCTAATCCCTTGAGCGCCAAAATCTTTTTTAAGTAGCATTTTATCATGAAACTCAAAAGGTCCAACTTCAATCGTTTTCATTTGTTGGATAGGGAAATAGAGTATGACGGCTTTTTTAACCCAGTCGTTTACCTGCCATTGTTTTTTGTCATCTAACTCGGCACATCTTAATACACCCTTATCTATTTTTTCGATTACATCTCGAATGGCTATTTGAACATCTTCATTTTTCAATAAAGTTCTGTCCTCCCAGGCTTTAAGCACGGTTTCTTTCAACAAATTGGTCATGATTACAAAGGTATTGATTATTGATTGTATGAGTTATAAATTCATACAAAATTGTATTTAAATTGATTTAGGTAAGATAAACACTCATCTTTCCATCTTTCTCTTCATAAAGTATATGGTCTTGCATAGTTGTTGATAACGAAAGACCTACAAAATTTGCTTGAATTGGGAACTTATGATGAGCTCTATTGGCTAAAACAGCAGTCATAACACTTTTGGGAATATGAACAAGAACTTGTTTTAGAGCGGCTGCCAATGTCACACCAGAGTTAAGAACATCATCGACCAAAATAACGGGTCTATCATTTAATTGCTCTGAATTATCAATGGTGATTTGAGATTTTAAAGGTGAGCTCTTATCTATATGAATTGGCGATAGTAAAACTTTAGTATCGGCGTGTGATTCTATAATTTCTTTAAGTTTTACAGCCAATCTAGCACCTCTGTCTACTAAACCAACCAAAACAATGCAATCTGTGTCTACATGGTGCTCCAAGATCTGCCAAGCGATACGATCCAATTTTAGATTGATTTCTTCATGATTTAATAAGCATGTTTTATTCATAGATTTATGATTTGAAAGGAATAGTTCCTTGATCTCTGATACTCAAAATTTCTTGATGAATTTTCATAGCTTGTTCGATTAGTGAATGAACACCATCATTGTATATAATCCAATCTGCTTTTTCCATTCGTTCGCGGTCGGTTGATTGATTTTCGATACGTTTTAGGACATCTTCTCTTTTGACGTGATCTCTTTTAACAACACGTTCTATTCGTGTTTCAATTGGCGAATTAATTACAATTACTTTGTGAAGTATTTTATAGCTATTGCTCTCAAATAAAAGTGCAGCTTCTTTGAGAGAGTAGGGTTCATTTTTGTGTTCATTTGTCCAAAATTCAAAATCTTTCATTACTGCTGGGTGGACAATGCCATTAAGTACTTTTAGCTTTTCTTCATTGTTAAAAACAACCTTAGCTAGGTAGTCTCTATTTAGATCATCTTTTCTAGTATATGAATCCCAACCAAAGCTAGTTCTGACAGCTTCTTTTAATTCAGAATCATTATTCATGAGCCATTTGGCACGTGAATCAGCATCATATATAGGAATTCCAATTTGATTAAAAATCTTACATACTGTAGATTTTCCAGCACCCATGCCACCTGTAATACCAATTCGAAGATGCTGCATAATTTGTTTTATTCCTCTGTGGAGTTGTTTAGTAATTCTGAGGCTTCCAAACTAATGGCTGCTCTGTTGATTTTGAATTTTAATCCTCCTCCAGTATCAATAACAGCTGTTAATTCTTTAAGTTCAGAAATTTTGCCATGAATGCCACCGTTTGTAACGATTTTATCTCCTTTTTTTAATTCTGAGATAAATTGTTTTTGTTTTTTTTGCTTCTTAATCTGGGGAAGGAAGAAGAAGACATACATTATGCCTATTAAAAGTACTGGAAATAGTAAACTGGTCATTATTGTTATTTTTTCTTTTCTACAAAAACTTTGATTTGAAGTATCGTTTTCACAGGGTTAGTATTGGCAAGTATAGTAATGTCTTTTGTTACCATGTCTTTTTTTCCATTGCTATTGAATTCAACTTTAATTTCTCCTTTTTCTCCAGGGGCAATGGGTTCTTTTGGCCATTCGGGTATGGTGCATCCACAACTAGCAGAAGCACTAGAGATAACTAAATCCTTTGTTCCTGTATTAGTAAATCGAAACGTATGCTCTACTACTTCTCCGTCAGTAATAGTTCCAAAGTCCCAAATTTTATTGTTAAAACTGATGGCTGGTTCTTTATTAGAATTTTGATCAGTTTCAATAGCATTGGTATCTAATTTTTGTGATTCGCTTGTTTTTTGATTACAAGCTACTACACCCATTATGATTAATGATATGTATATGATTTTTTTCATAAATGATAATTGATTGCTCGCAGTTATAATGAATACAAATTTATAATGGTTTTAATGTTTATCCTACCAAACCTCTACCTTTTTTGTTGATCAAATTTTGTTTTTTCCAATCATGTAAAATTTTATCAAGTGTACCATTAATGAATTTTGAGCTTTTTGTTGTGCTATACATTTTAGCAATCTCGATATATTCATTTAAAGATACCTTTACGGGTATGAGAGGCATAAACCTAAACTCTGTTAAAGCCATAAGGATTAGTGTATAGTCAATCTTGTTCATACGATCATTGTCCCAATCAGGCGTGTATTCTGAGAGTAATTGTTCGATTTCACTTTTGTTGTCTAAAAATGATGATACCAAATCATCAACCATTTTTAAATCTTCTTTTTCGTTTTTAAACAAATTCGGAAGTATGATTTTTTCTTGTTTTTCATAGTCATCACACAACCGTTCTATACTTTTGAGTATTGGAATTTTTTCATCATACCAGTAGATGTTTTTTTCTTCCATTAATTGTTCAAATTCAACAGAGCTAAATATTAAATATTTGAATATGAACCTGCTGAAAATAAAAAAATCGCTAGCGGTTAAATCTGATTTGAGTAGTTCTTGAAACTCATCTGTTTTTTTTATTTCTTTATAAATGATGAACAATGTTTCCTTTTCTTGAGACCAGCTTAATTTCGGTTTGGATAGATAGTTGGAAACGGTAACATTATCAGCTAAATTTTTGAAGAATGAATTTTCAGTAAAAATCTTGAACGCTTTAGTGTCTTCATCGGATGTTTTATATTTATAATCATTTGGATTATGATCAGTTGAAATAAAATGAGCTAACTCTGGTCCAAACGAGAGTACAGCAAGAAGGTTCTGTTCCATATCTAATATAGATTTCTTAACAGATTTTTGAATTTGAGTAGTAAGAGTCTCATCATTATCCAATTCTGTAAAAAGTGATTGGAATATTTTGATCCGAATTAATCTTCTATTTATCATTGAACAAAAAGTGGAGCAAACCTAATCATTAAATTAAAATTTCAATAATTGAATTTTCAATCAGTTCTTTAATATACTAATATTTTATAATTTGGATTATTTAGTGGTTGGTGATTTTTGTTCAGTATGTTAAATTTATGGTCCTTTTTGTGTGATTTTAAACGAAGTATCAAGATTGATTAACTGGTAAATATATTTATGTATTTTATGCTGATTCAATATTTGTAGAAATAATATATACTAGATTTGTTGCCAAGTATATATCGATTTAGACACCTCAACTAAAACACGAATTGAAATCGCTTTTATCTTTAACAAAATATTTATCAAACTATAAGAATTATTTGATCATTGGTTTAGTATTTATTCTTTTTTCAAACGTTTTTGCCATATTGATTCCACCTATTGTTAGGGAATCAATTGATGAAGTTTTACTACTGTTGGATGAGGGTAAAATGCCAAAATACCCTAATATTATTCCGCACTATTTTCAAAGTAAATCTGGAATTGCAATTTTATCTGGTGGTTTGATACTGCTATCAGCTTTTCTTAAAGGAATATGTATGTATTTTATGCGTATGACTATTATAGTAATGTCTAGAAATATAGAGTTTGATGAGAAAAACGATATTTTTAAACATTACCAAAGTCTTGGTCAAGATTTTTATGCAAAAAATTACACGGGAGACTTAATGAATAGAATCAGCGATGATGTTTCAAAAGTTAGAATGTTTACAGGACCAGCAATTATGTACACATTAAACCTTACTTGCATGATTATTATGGTGGTTTCATTGATGTTTTACATTAATTCAACAATTACATTTTATGTTCTAATACCTCTACCCATATTAGCTTTATCCATTTATTTTGTTAGTGATGCTATGAATAAAAGAAGTGATTTAATTCAGCAGCGTTTGTCAAAGATAACTTCATTTGTTCAAGAGACATTTTCAGGTGTACAGGTGGTGAAATCTTATGCCGCAGAAAGCTATTTTATCCGTGAGTTTAGAACGTTTAATAGCAATTATAAGAAGGATAATATGTCCCTTGTTAGAGTTAACGGCATTTTTATGCCAGCAGTTTTAGCATTAATTGGTATGAGTATTCTAATTACGGTCTATGTAGGAGGAAATGCAGTGGTAGCAAATCAATTTACATTGGGGAATATTGTAGAATATATTATTTACGTCAATATGTTGACATGGCCAGTAACAAGTATTGGCTATGTAACATCCTTGGTTCAGAGAGCATCAGCTTCTCAAAATCGAATTGATGAATTTATGAATACCACCCCTATGAAACATAAAGGGGATCTAAAAATCGAAAATCTTTCAAGTAATATCGAGTTTCGGGATGTTTGGTTTCGTTATGATGAATCTTCAGAATGGGTACTTAAATCGCTCAACTTTGTTATTAATTCTCAAAATAAAATTGGAATTTTGGGAACTACAGGAGCTGGTAAGAGTACAATTGCTAAACTTCTGATGGGTATTTATTCACCATCAAAAGGTTCTATTTTGATAGATGGTGTCCCAATTCAAGATTACAGTAAAACAAGTTTAAGCTCAATTTATGGGTACGTTTCACAAGATATTTTCCTTTTTTCTGACTCGATTAAAAATAATATTTTGATGGGTTGTAATTCAAAACAAGATCACTCTAATCTTGATTCAGTCATTAAATGTGCTGAACTGCAAAAAGAAATTAATTCGTTCCCAGACAAGATAGAAACAGTTCTTGGAGAAAGAGGTATAACGCTTAGTGGAGGGCAGAAACAACGTGTTTCTATAGCTAGGGCTTTGATAAAAAAACCTAGTGTTCTTATTATTGATAATGGTATGTCGGCTGTTGATACAAAAACAGAAGCTTCATTGAAACAAAATATCAATTCTTGGAGTGAGGCAAATACAGCTGTTTATATAAGTCATCGAATATCAACAGTACAAGATTGTGATTCTATTATTTTATTGGATGAGGGCGAAATTGTTGAAATTGGTGCTCACCAAAAACTGATAAATTCAAATGATATTTATTCAAAATTATTTTCAAAACAACTAGCAGTTGATGATAATTCTTAGACCTACAAGAAAAGAGATGTGTTTTTTTGTTTAATTTGTATGTGTTATTTAAAATAAACAATTCATGAGTGATTCAAATTATGATAGAGAAGAAGTCTTCTCTAAGAGAGTAAGAGCAGGGAAAAGAACCTATTTCTTTGATGTTAAAAAGAGTAACACTTCCAGGGGTGATGATTTTTACATTACAATCACCGAGAGTAAGAAGAAGTTTGAAGGCTATGTAAAACACAAGATATTCTTGTATAAAGAAGATTTTAATAAGTTTTCTGAGGCCTTTACTCAAACAGTCAATCATGTTAAAAGTGAGCTTATGCCAGAATATGATTTTGATGAGTACACCAATCGTGAGGAAAATAACGATTCAAATATCTAAAAAAGCCCATTAATTTTATATGCAAAAATCAAGCTGGATTTTTGGTTTATTAGCAGGTATATTATCTGCTATTATGGAGTATCTATTTTTCAAAAGCTCTGAATCAAATGCTAATTCAATGTTTCTCTCCAAAATAATAATTCTCACATTATGTATAATTCTAGGGCTCATTCTTGCCAAAAAGCTTTTGGGAGGTACAATAAGTATCTCTCGAGCTCTATTGACAGGAGGAATTATTTCTTTGGTTCGTGCAATTGTTATGATTATTTCTTTTTTAGTATTGTACTATCCGAGTGGAGATTTTTATAAATCTAAAGTAGAAATAGCCTTTGAACAAGCCACTCTGAAAGTTCAACAAGATGAGGATATTAAACCAGCAGACAAAGCTATGGAGCTTGAAGAAATAAAAGGTCAAATAGCAGCACAATATGAACCTGGTGGATACGCCATGATGAGTATTGGTAGTAGCCTAGTTACAGGGCTAATTGTATCGATTTTGATGGCTTCTTTCATTGCTACAAACATGATGTACAAACTATAATGGTACTATTAAAAAGTAAAACAATATCAACAAACAAATCAGCAGATTACATATTCGATTATCTATCAGAGTTATCAAATTTTGAGTGTTTAATGCCAGATAATGTCAGAAGTTTTCAGATAGAAAATGATTGTGCTATTTTGGATATTCAAGGCATAGGAAAATTAGAGTTAGCTGTAACTGAAGCAGTAAGTCCCAAAAAAATTGTGATGCTTCCTCAAAATAAAGTGCCCTTCAAATTTGATATTCAATGGCATATTGAATCAACAGATGATGGGTCGCAAATTCATGCTATAATTAATGCGGATCTCAATTTAATGATGAAAATGATGGCGGAGAAACCCCTAAATGATTTTATCAATGTCCAAATTCAAAAATTATCTAACGAGTTATCTTGATTAAGCGAATATTACGGTACATCTGGACAATCTATTTTTTTATAAGTTTTATACTGATATTCCTGATTATGTATCCGCTCTTTTTGATTTTTTTATCAAAAGAAAGTTGGTATCCTAAAGCACATTATTTGAGAAGTGTTTGGGGGAGAATATTAATGCTGATTTCTGGTCTACATGGCAAAGCAGAATATGAGGAGCCTTTAGATAAAAACAAAACATACATTTTTACACCAAATCATTTTTCCTACTTTGATATTGTTTCTGTAAACACACAAATGCCTTATTTCTTTAGCTTTATGGCCAAAAGTGAGTTATCGAAAATCCCACTATTTAGAATATTTTTTCGCACAATAGACATGCCGGTTGATCGAAGCTCGAAGGAAGGAGCAAAGCGAGCATATTATTTGGCACATAAAAAACTAAAAAGTGGAATAAGTTTACTCAATTTTCCTGAAGGGGGAATAGGTAATGAGGTTCCAAAAATGAGAAAATTTAAACTAGGTCCATTTAAAATGGCTATTGAGTACGGATTAGAAATTGTACCCATTACACTACCCGATAACTGGAAACGGCTTCCATGTGGTGAATTTGTTCCTCAAGGAACACCAGGTAGAATGAGAATGTATGTTCATCGACCAATTCCAACTGATAGTCTAAAGTCTGGTGATGAAGTTGAGTTAGCAAATAAAGTTTATCGTATTATTGAGAGTAAATTTAATGAGATGAATAATTTATGAAACTGAATAAAACTAAAGTACAAGAATTAGCCCATTTAGCTCGTTTGGAATTTTCGGATGAAGAACTTATTGATATCAGTAAGGATTTAGAAAAAATCATTGAATTCTGTGACCAACTAAAGTCAGTAGATACGCAAGGAATCGATCCGTTGATATATTTATCAGATGAAATTAATGTCTTAAGAGAAGATCAAGTTTCAGCGGGTCTAAAAAAAGAAGATGCGTTAAAAAATGCACCTGCATCTGACTCAGATTATTTCAAAGTTCCTAAAGTAATATCCAAGTAATGGCTTTAATTGACTTAAAAGATATATACAAAATATATCAAATGGGCTCTACTCAAATAAATGCTCTTGATGGTTTAGAATGTAAAATAGAAAAAGGGGAATACGTAGCATTAATGGGACCGTCCGGTTCAGGAAAGTCAACGCTAATGAATATCATTGGATGTTTGGATACTCCTACTAAGGGTGTTTATTCATTAAATGGTATAAACGTTAGTGATATGACTGATGACGATTTAGCTTCAATTAGAAATGTTGAAATTGGTTTTGTTTTTCAGTCATTTAATCTTTTGCCTCGAACAAGTGCAATTGAGAATGTCTCTTTACCGCTTGTCTATGCAGGAGTATCCAAAAAAGAACGAATTGAAAGAGCTCAAATAGTATTAGAAAAAGTAGGTTTAGGTGATCGTGCTGATCATAAACCAAATGAATTAAGTGGAGGCCAAAGACAGCGTGTAGCTATAGCAAGAGCACTTATTAATAATCCTTCGATTGTTTTGGCTGATGAGCCTACTGGAAATCTTGATAGTAAAAGTAGTTTAGAAATTATGAATCTTTTTAATGAGATACATCAAGATGGGAATACTGTTGTTATGGTAACACATGAAGAAGATATTGCTAAATATGCAAAAAGAACAATTCGTATGATTGATGGAAAACTAGCTGACCAATTAATTGTTAGTTAATTAAATCGAATATATTCAATGAAAATTTATACAAAAACAGGCGATAAAGGCGAAACCTCCTTACTTGGGGGGACACGAGTTAGTAAGTCTCATCAAAAATTAGAGGCCTATGGCACGCTAGATGAACTGAATTCTAACATTGGCTTAATTGCATCTATGAATTCTGAATATCAAGTTTTCTTGTTGAGTATTCAGCACAAATTATTTAACATTGGAAGCAGACTTGCAGCAGAGAAGGAACTTAGCTTTCCTTTACCTGATATTTCTAATTACGATATTCTCTTGCTAGAAAATGAAATTGATCGTTTGAATGAAAGACTTCCCAAACTAAAGGACTTTATTTTACCTGGGGGATCAGTTTTAAGTGCCCAAACTCAGATTACGCGATGTATTTGCAGAAGAGTTGAAAGGCATGTAGTAGGACTAAATGACCTTAAATATAATTTAATAATAAGCTACCTAAATAGATTGAGTGACTACCTGTTCGTTTTGAGCAGAGAATACCTAAGAATTGAAAACATTGAGGAAGTTAAGTGGAAGAAAGATTAAGGCTACCTTCTTCCGTTCATCATTTTTTCTAGCTCCATTAAAACATATCGAGGCATTTCAAATTGATTGTATTCGTCAATGCTTTTTCGTAAATACTTAACAGCAGTATTGATATCTTGCTTTCTTTCTAGGGCATTATTGCCAATTAAGAATAGTGTTGCGGCTTTGATGGGTACGAGTTGATTTCCACCTGAAACGGGTCCTGGCATTGGAACTAAGGTTTGAG
>JADHMR010000007.1 GCA_016779945.1 Bacteroidia bacterium
ACCCGTGACCTCTTCCTTACCAAGGAAACGCTCTACCCCTGAGCTACATCGGCTTAGATTAAGAGCGGGAGACGGGATTCGAACCCGCGACCCTCAGCTTGGAAGGCTGATGCTCTGGCCAGCTGAGCTACTCCCGCAATTTGTTATGGTGGGGAGAGCAGGATTCGAACCTACGAAGGCATAGCCAACAGATTTACAGTCTGTCCTCGTTGACCGCTTGAGTATCTCCCCATAACAATTAGCTCTTAAACTAAGAACTGAGCCGCTAGAGGGACTCGAACCCACGACCTGCTGATTACAAATCAGCTGCTCTAGCCAGCTGAGCTATAGCGGCAATTTCAATAAATAAAAAAACAGCCCCTCTTGAAAAAGGGTTTGCAAATGTATTAAAGTTTTTGTTTCACACAAATAACAAATACTGTTTTTTTTTATGTTATTGTTTTTTAGGGGAAATCAAGGTTAAACTAAGCGCTTTTTTTGCTTGTTTTTCTTGACCTGTCTTATCAATATTTCTTGAATAAGATCAACGGCCTCTTCAAAAGACTCGCATTTTTTGCTGGCAAACAGTTCGTTAAAGCCTGTATTTATCTTTACTTCTACTAGCTTATTTGATTTGTCTGTGGCATTCTCAATACGTAAAAAAACATCAGAGGATATAAGTTCATCATCAAACTGTGTTAACTTTTCTATTTTCTTGTTAATGAAATTAAGTAACTTTTGGTCGGCGTCAAAACGCACTGAGTGAATGGTTATTTGCATAATTCTAATGTTTTTATGCTCTAGGATGAGCGTTATTAAATATTTCTTTAAGCTGGTCTATGGAATTGTGAGTATAAACTTCGGTGGCTGAAAGACTGGCGTGCCCTAATAATTCTTTAATGACATTCAAATCTGCTCCGTTATTTAGCATATGGGTAGCAAAAGTGTGTCTAAGAACGTGTGGACTTTTCTTTTCAAGGGTGGTTACGTTTTTTAAAAGGTCATTTACTTTTCTGTAAACCATACTTGGATTGAGTTTTTTACCTGAGTCAGTAAGAAACAAATATGAACGATCGATTGCTTTTTCTTTCATCCTTAACGTCATATAACTTTCAATTGATTTTTGCAGCTCTTTTGTTAACGGAATAAGGCGTTCTTTATTTCTTTTTCCAAGTACTTTAATTTGACTTTTTTGAGAGTCAACGTCTGTTAGTTTGATATTTATCAGTTCTGATAGCCTAACTCCTGTTGAATAAAAAACTTCAATGATGAGTTTATCTCTAGAACCTGAAAAGTTTTCTTCAAATTTTAGCTTATCGAGAAGTTCATTCATATCAGCAAGTCCAACAAACTGAGGCAACTTTTTTGAGGTTTTAGAAGATGATATCTTTAAAGTAGGGTTTTCCTTTATTTTCTTTTCTTTAATAAGGTATTTATAAAAAGATTTTAGGGTTGTGATTTTGCGATTGACTGTTCTTGCGGCATTTCCTTTGTTCAGCTCATCTACCAACCAACTACGTATCATAGCGTGATTGGCTTTGTCAATAGAAGTGGAATACATTTCTTTAAGATATGACTCAAATATTCTGAGATCGGTTCGGTAAGCTTTTACTGTGTGAGAAGAGTAGCGTTTCTCTAAAAGTAAATAATCAAGATAGTTTTGAGTCAAAGGCATAAAAAAAGAGACAACGTTTTGAACGAATATACTAAAATAGTATCAAAAATTCAAATGATGTCTCAAATAAGCAGATCTAAGAAGCGAACTAGTCTTCTTCTCTCTGTAAAGTTTCTTTGTATGCGGCTTTAATCTTTTGATTACGCAACTCAACTGACTTTTTAGTGAATTCACGACGATCTCTTAACTGCTTCATCGTACCTGTCATATTGAATTTCTTCTTAAATTTCTTAAGTGCTCTATCAATAGATTCTCCGTCTTTTACTGGAATAATTATCATATTCAAATTTTTATTGGGCTGCAAATATACAAATATCTACTTCACTTACAACTGCTTACTTTAAAATTTGCTTTGCTATGACTATTTTTTGAATTTCCGAAGTTCCTTCTCCGATAGTACATAACTTAGAATCACGATAAAAACGTTCTACAGGAAAGTCTTTGGTATATCCATAACCTCCTAACACCTGAATGGCATCAGTGGATACTTTAACAGCCACTTCAGAAGAATAATACTTAGCCATCGCTCCATCTAAAGTTACTTTTTGATTAGCATTTTTCTTGCCTACTGCTTTATATATCAATAACTCAGAGGCTTCTATAGTAGTAGCCATATCAGCGAGTTTAAATGCTATAGCTTGGTGTTGAGCAATAGGCTTTCCGAATTGAACTCTTTCTTTAGCATATTTCAGGGCTGCTTCATAAGCTCCTTTAGCAATGCCTAAAGACAAGGCTGCTATGGAGATTCTGCCTCCATCTAAAACCTTCATGGCTTGTACAAAACCATCACCAATATTCCCTAAAAGATTTGCTTGAGGAACTCTACAATTATCAAAGATTAACTCCGCTGTTTCCGAAGCACGCATACCAAGTTTATCTTCTTTTTTTCCTGAGGTTAAACCTGGTGTTCCTTTTTCTACAATAAAAGCTGACATGCCTTTAGAATCCCCCTTTTCTCCAGTCCTAACAATAACAACTGCAACATCACCACTTATAGCGTGAGTGATGAAATTTTTGGCGCCATTCAACACCCAATCATCACCATCTTTTACGGCTGTAGTAGACATACCACCAGAATCGGAACCAGTGTTATGCTCTGTTAAACCCCATGCCCCTAAATATTCTGCCGAGGCTAATTTTGGTAAATACTTTTTCTTTTGTTCTTCATTACCAAACTGCATAATATGTCCTGTACACAAAGAGTTATGGGCTGCCATTGACAATCCTACAGAAGGATCTACTTTTGCTAATTCTTCGATTGCCGTAACGTATTCTGCGTATCCAAAGCCTGATCCGCCATATTCTTGAGGAACTAAAACTCCCATCAAACCCAATTCGCCGAGTTTTTTAAACACCTGAACAGGAAAAATTTGATTATCATCCCATTCCTTGATATTCGGATGAATTTCTTTCGCTGAAAAAGAACGAATCATTTCTGAAATTAACTTCTGGTTTTCGTTGTAATTAAAATCCATACTAGTATTTAATTAATGATTTTATAGATGTTGAATAATCTAACAAATTTGTTCTTCCTTCCAAAAATGACAACTCTACAAGGAATAAAAATGAAATGACATTACCTCCCAATCGCTGAACTAGCTTCGAAGCTGCTACTGCTGTTCCTCCAGTGGCTAATAAATCGTCGTGAACAACAATATTCCAACCTTCTTGAATAGCGTCAGTATGTATTTCCACTTTAGCCGTTCCGTATTCTAATGCGTATTCTTCAACAATCGTATCGGCAGGAAGTTTTCCAGCCTTTCTAATAGGAATAAAAGGCACATTTAAAGCATTTGCTAATAGCATTCCAAATAAAAAACCTCTACTTTCAACTCCAACAATTGCATCTACTTTTTTATCATCTAAACATTCTACAAATGAATCTATAACCTTAGCAGACAGTTCAGGGTTTGATAAAATTGGTGTGATATCTTTGAAAGAAATACCATCTTTAGGAAAGTCTTTTACTTCCCTAATATGTTCGGCTAACAGACTTGTTTTCATCGGTTGTTAAATATGGTGCAATTTTACGGAATTTAAGGGAGTCTATCAAATGTATTTTTGTTAAATCACTTAGTGTTTTGTATACACCGTGTTGGTGTTTGTAATTAACAATCACATTAGCTAATTTATAAGAAATGTAAGGGTGTGACTGCAACTCTTTCTTGGTGCAAGTATTGATATTAATCGTTTTTATTAAAGAAGTATTTATTTCTAAAAATGGACGAATTGTTTCGAATCGCATAGAGTCCATCCCATATACCTCCATTAACTGATTAATGGAATTAAATCCTCCTAAAATATTTCTGTATTTGCAAATTCGTTTAGAAAACACCTCTCCTATTTCAGGTAAAGATTTAAATGCCAATGTATCAGCAGAATTAATTTCAACAGAAATTGTTTTTTTAGTTAAAAGCGATTGATGCGGTTCAACTGTTTTTTCCGTAAATGATTTTATACTCTTCGATGTTTTTACTTGTCTTAACTGACTGATTTCCTTCTTGTATGAAGAAAAATCATAAACTTCTTGTGAGGTTTTTTGAATGGCACTTTTTACAACAAATATTACAATAATTATCAGAGACAAAAAGACAATACCATTCCTATGAGAACTAGTAAAATAAAAAAAGTTTTTCATGGACTTATGAGATGTTTATTTTATTTTTTTAATCACCCCATTTTTAACTTTATCAAGATATTCTTTTAAATCTATTCTGACCTCACCAGAGAGAATTAATAAACCTAGTATGTTTGGAAATGCCATAGCTAAAATCATCATGTCTGAAAAATCAAGCACAGCCCCCAATTTGACTGATGAACCTACTATGATGAAAATTAAAAATATAAGCTTATAAACGAGTTCTGATTTCTTTGAAGAACCGAATAAATAAGTCCAAGATTTTAACCCATAATAAGACCAAGATATCATAGTAGAAAATGCGAATAGGAAAATAGCAATAACTAAGACATATGGGAACCAAGATATCACACTCTCAAACGCTTGTGAAGTAAGTTGAGCACCTTCAACACCTTGAACGCCAGACATTCCTGTAACGATAATAACTAAGGCTGTCATTGTACAAATTACTACTGTGTCAATAAATGGTTCAAGTAAAGACACGATACCTTCACTTACTGGCTCATTAGTTTTAGTAGCAGAGTGAGCAATTGAGGCAGAACCTACCCCAGCCTCGTTTGAAAAGGCTGCTCTCCTAAAACCTTGTATTATTACACCTATAAAGCCTCCAAAGGCTGCGCTTGGTGCAAAAGCACCTTTGAATATCATAGTAAAAGCGTTGCCTATTTCTGAAAAATTAACCACCAAGATAACTAATGCTGCTGCCACATAAAGAACAGCCATAAATGGTACTATTTTTTCTGTCACTCTAGCTATACTTTTAATACCTCCAATGATAACTGTACCTACTAGAATCGCTAATAGAAAACCAAACATTGGACCATTACCAGAGAGCATTGGAAATTGCCCTGACAACTGAGCATATGCTTGATTGGCTTGGAACATATTACCTCCACCAAAAGAACCTCCAATACATAGTATAGCAAATATGACAGCTAATACTTTTCCAATATTTCCATACCCATATTTAGCTAAACCATTCTTAAGATAGTACATCGGTCCTCCAGAGACTTCACCGTTCTCATTAACCACTCTATATTTGACACCCAAGGTACACTCAACAAATTTTGATGACATTCCTAACAATCCAGCTACAATCATCCAAAAGGTTGCTCCGGGGCCACCTACTGTTATTGCAACAGCAACTCCAGCAATATTTCCCAAACCAACTGTGGCAGATAGAGCTGTGGCTAAGGCTTGAAAATGCGAAACCTCTCCCTCATCGTTAGGATCATCGTATTTACCACGAATCAAATCTATAGCGTGCTTAAATGCTCTGACGTTGATAAAGTTCATCTTTACAGTGAAAAATAAAGCACCAAACACTAACCAAACTACAACAATTGGAATTGAAGTGCCTACATCGAAACCCATAGCAGCAATAGGGTCCCAAAAAATAAACATAGCAATGACATCTACTATTGGCACAAAGAAATCGTTGATTCGATCTCCTAAGTTTTTGGATTCTTCGGCAAAAGCTGAGTTAGTAATTAGTATTGATGATAACAAAAATATAATGCGTTTCATAATAGAGTCTAAATGATATTATTAATTGAGTTGTTTTTCTAACAAGGTTAATCCTTCTTCAAAAGAATGGGGTTTATAGCCTAATTCTTTAATACTTTTATCTAAAATAAATCCTGTTTTAGGTGGACGTTTTGCTTTTTGATTTAATGTTGTTGAAGATATTCTATTTATTTGAGATTTATCGCATTGATAAAAGTCGGCCATTCTCTCCACCATTTCATATATACTCATAATGTCTTTTCCTGAGGCATTGTATACACCAATAGCTTCTTTTTCAATAACTAAATAACATGCTTGTGCCAAATCTTCAGCTAAGGTTGGAGAACGAAATTGATCGTCAATAATATTCAACTCTTGACCATCTTTTAATGCTTTTCTTCCCCACAGAACAATATTATTTCTTTGTAAATTTTCAGCCGTTCCGTATAAAATTATGGTTCTCAGAATAGCCCATTTACAATTGGATTGTTGTAAAACTTGCTCTGACTTCCACTTTGACAAGCCATAATAACTCAAAGGATTGGCTTGGTCATTTTCACGATAGGGTCCGTTTTCTCCGTCAAAAATGAAGTCTGTAGAAATGTGTATTAGATGTGAATTAAACTTCTCACAAGCCCTAGACAAATAGTTTACAGCTATCACATTTATCTTGTCGCACAACTCTTTATCATCCTCACAACCGTCAACATTGGTCATTGCAGCTGTGTTTATCACAAAGTCAGGTTTATATTTTTCAAATATTTGTAAAATATTTTTTTCTTCTGTAATATCTAAACTTTGATAGATAAAATCAGACTGGTCTGAAATTAAACAAGAACCCAATGAGGTAGCCACCACTTGATTTTTTTGTTTTAAAAGATGAACAAGTTTTTGTCCTAACAAGCCATTGCTTCCTGTAATTAAAATCGTTTTACTCATTATATACTTTTGGGCTTTACTAGATATAAGATTAAATAAATTAAAATGGGTGAACCTAAACCAAGAATAGCGGCAATAATAAACAACAATCGTATACCTGATACATCAAGGTCAAACTTTTCTGACACCCAATAACAAACGCCTAGTATTTTTTTTTCACTCATAAATTGTTTAATAAATTGTTTAACTTTTTTATTTGCTCGTTTGTCCCCAAAACAAACAATTTAGAATTTGGCAAAAGTTTTGTGTCAGCACCAGGATTAATAACATATTTACCCTCTAATGTTTTAAAACCAATTATGGTACAACCAGTATGAAAACGAGCATTTAAATCTTTAACTGTTTTATTACTAAAATCATCTAGTAAATTATTGATAGATATCTCCTCTAAATTTATATCTGCATTTCCCTCTAGAGTAATATTATCTAAAAACTCTACAACATCGGGCGTAGTAACTAGTGACGCCATATGGGCACCTCCTAATTTATTAGGCATAATCACATTATCAGCACCCGCGATTTTTAATTTCTTGTACGATTCGTCATAAGATGCTCTACTAATAATAGTTAGTTTATCATTTAGCTGTCTTGCTGAAAGTACAACATATAAATTATCAGCATCTGAGGAAAGGGTAGAAATCAGTGCTTTCGCCCTTGAAATTCCTGCCAACTCTAAGGTTTCATCTAGAGTGGCATCGCCACTAATAAATAGGTGTTGTTGTGAATCTCTGAGTTTTTGAATACACTGGGGGTTATTATCTATCACAACAAAACTCTCATTGTGAGCAGATAGTTTATCGACAGCTTGAGAGCCGTTTCTTCCATATCCACAAACTATCGTGTGATTTTTTATTGATTTAATTTCTTTTTTCACCTTATAATCTTTGAAGTATTTATTAAAATCTCCACTCACAACATAGGTCGTTACAACTGAAACAGAATAAGCAAATGTACCAAAACTTGCTATTATCAAAAAGGTTGTAAACAATCTACCATTCTCCGATAATTCAACAACTTCTTGAAAACCTACTGTAGAAACAGTTATCACAGTCATGTAAACGGCATCCATTAAAGAATAATCCTCGATATTCATGAATCCAATTACACCTACAACACATATCAGAAGTATGAAAAATAAAGCGTAATAAATTTTAGAAAAAATAAAAAATCTTCTTTTCATCATAAATCAAACACGCTTGGTCTTTTACGGTATTTAAAATGATTTCTTACTCTTAGCACAAAAACCATACTTAGATATATCAACGGAATACCAAAGTTCACAAAAGATAGATATATAAAAAATAAGCGAACAAAAGAAGGCTTCAAGCCTAACTTACTAGCCCACCAAGCGCTAACTCCAAAGAATTGTTTTTCAAGAAAATTAACTAGATTTTTCATTTTTTGTAATCAAGTCGTTGCCAATGTTGCAATTTAAACATTTTTTAGCTTCACAATAGTTTCTTTTAAGCTGTAATAATGCTTGTGAGTGTGCTGCATTACTGACATCTAAACCGATAGTTCTAAAGCCTTCAACTACATTATTTTTTTCTGCTTGTATTTCTTCTAAAAATCGTATGGATTTTTCTTGAAAGGCTTCATTAGCTTTCTGTTTAGAATAAACAAACAACAAAGGACAAATAGTGTTGATGATTATAGTATCAAATAAATGTTGTCCTAGAGTCTTTTTTCGTTTTAGAGATGCCTTTTTAAAATGATAATGAGTTAACCAATATTCACTAACATTTGCTTTTATGATTTTTCGCAAATCAGCTAATGTATCAGCTTCAATTACAAGTGAAAAAAGTCTGTCGTTGTTGACTATCAACTGAGCTAATTGCGCTATTCTTATAGTTGGAAATGATGAAGGGCGCAAACGCATAAACATCCATAGATTAACATCTAGTTCTTCAAGTTCATATTTGCTTTTCAAAAAAGAAAATTCTTTTCTAAGAGATAACCCATAATCATCATTAACATCAGACAGGAAGCCCGCCACACCAAACAATAAAGATTCAATTTGAAATAAATTATTTCTATGCTTAGACAAAATGCTAAATGGTAGTTTTTTTGATAACGACAACATAGGCTCAGCATTTATTTTTAAGCCAATGGAATGACACAAAGACTCATAAAACAAGCTATCCCAATCGTTGTTCAATTCATTTAATCTATCTAATAAAGTATTGGATTTATATTCTAATCGTTCAATCAACAGTCTATTAGTGAATTGACTAACAATAAATTTATCTGCTTTTTTGAAATAAGGTTGGCATAAAATCCAACTTTGAGACTGCATTAATTTCTTGTAAAAACTTAATAAGTTAATATCCACGATAGGTTCAAGTTCTAAACAAGGAATCAACTCTCCGTTAGAGTTTCTTATTTCTTTATCATTTTTCCAAACCACATGAAGAATGACAGAATTGTACCTTTTGTCATTATGGTGTTTGTGCTTTAACCAATCTGAAGAGTTGATATGAATCTCTATATCGCCATACCAATCTAAGCCATCTATATTAATTCGAGCATTTAAAAAATCAGGTCCCGCATCTGAATTAGGCTTACCTACAGAATATATAGATAAAGGCAAATGATGACTTGTTGATAATGACTTTACATCAAAGTGAGTAAACTGCCAAATGTATTGAAGTAATTGTTCGTTCATGGCAATTAAAAAAAGTTAATCCGTTTGAATAACAACACTATCCCTAGATGATACAGCAAAAATACCATAGCCTTGAATTTCGCCATCTCCATCTAGAAAGCTATTATAAACATTAACAGGCTCAGAATTAAAAATAGGATTATTTCCTGTATTGGATTGTATAATCTTTGTTGTAAAATAGTTATAAAAAGCATAATCTACACTCCATAAATTTAAAAGTATGGAGTCAGCTTTTGTGGAGACATAACTATCGAACAATATATTAAACTCTTTTGTTGTTCCATTAAATAATTTATCGTCAAAAAGCACTTTACCACTTGAAAATTGTCCTTGATTCAAAGAGGGGTCATCGCTATCAAAATATATCTTTTCCATTTCAGAATAATAATCATCCCATATTCCTGTTGTATCAAAAGCATCTTGCGAATAATAGGCTTTGAGATTAATCATATAATAATTGGTTGATTGAGGGTCATCAATTGTAAACTTAAGACTCGTTGTTTCACTAGAAAAATCTTGGAGTTCTTCAACAGATTTCAAAAATACTTTTTGAAAAGGAAACAAAGTGGCATTAATGGTATTGTATTTTGAATGTGATACTTGAATTTCAAAATTCGTTCCTTCTTGTACAATTCGAGAGGATTCATATCTATTCTTGGGAGCGTTATACGTTAAGGTGTCTATTGTAGTCTCACCATCAATTAAAAGCACTAATGCATCGCTCAAAAAAACAAAATCACTTGTTGATAAGGGGGCTTGTGAAACACTAACATAGGCTTTCCACTTTTCGCCAACTTCGTTAACTGAATTAACTACTAATTTTGGTTCATGAGGTGGTAAATCTACATCAATAACGGTTTGTAAATTATCACACGAAACAATTGATAGTACTATAATTATGGTATAAAAATATCTTTTCATTATTCTAAAATTTAAATTTATAGGATATAGATGGTATTACAGGAAATAAAGAGGTTTGCTGAACAACTTTATTGCTAGTAGGTACACCATTTTGCACTTCTATCTTATCAATAACTGACAGAAAAAATGGATTTTTCCTATTATAGACATTGTAAGCACCTACTGAAATAGTTCTCTCTCCCCATTTCTTTTTTTTATGAAAGTTTAGACCTAGATCTAACCTATGATAAGCAGGTAGTCTGAGGTTATTTCTTGTTGGGTAATATTCTATTTCACCAACACTACCTTCATCAATACCATTAATATTGCCGTTTATATTGACCGATGGATATCTAGATTCCAGAAAAGTCATGTTATTACCTGTTCCATAAACCCAAGTTAGACCAATGTCAAAGTTGTCAGAAAATTTATGTGACATAACTATTGAAAAATCGTGTCTTCTATCAAACTTATACGGATACCATTTCCCAAAATTAACCCCTTCAAACTTTCTCTCACTAAATGAAAGCGTATATCCTATCCAACCAGTAGTTTTACCTTTTTTCTTCTGAATAAATAACTCTGCGCCATAAGACCTTCCAATTCCATTAGTATCTACTTTATTTTTCCAATCATCAAATCCAATTATTTCAGCCCCAGGTTTAAGCGTTATTAAGTCACTCATTGTTTTGTAATAACCTTCTATACTGACTTCTATCAAACCATTTAAGAAGTTTTTATTAGCAGCAAAGGCTACTTGTTTGGAATATTGTGGAGAAATAGAATCGGTACTCGGCACCCAAATGTCGGTTGGTAATCCAGCTCCACTACCAGTCAACAAGTGTATATTTTGTTGCATTTCAGCATAGGAGGCTTTCAACGACCAATCTTTATTAATTAAATAACGTGATGAAAAACGAGGCTGAAAAGAATAGTAGGTTTTATTATTGGTATTAAAATAACCTAGGTGGATTCCCAAATTGACTTTCAATTGATCATTAACTTTTATATCATCTTCGACATAAAAAAAAGCATCATTACTTTCTAATGCTTCAGAAAAATTAAAAGTGGTGTCATAAGGTACTTGATAATTTTCTATTCCAAGTGAATCTCTTTCGTAGGTACTGAGGTACAACACTAAAGAACCGGGATAAAAGTTATGACGTACATAGTTTAAACCAAATTTGATGTAATGATTTGGATTAGGTAAATAATCAAAATCAAATTTTGCGCCATAGTCCTTAACTCCTGAAAAATAGTTGAAATTAGTAGTGTCTGTATCAGTTGTATATGGTGTTAGTTCTGATGTATAGCTATCAAATATGGTATTAAATTGGTATTTGCTATAAGTCAAAGTTGTATTGGCGAACAGTTTGTTAGAAAACAGATGATTCCATCTTAAAGAAGAAGTGATATTTCCCCAATCTAAACCAAAATCATTTCTAGAAGTCGATTGATAATTGGTATTATTGATTAATGAACTATATTCATATCCTTCGGACAAATAAAATTTATCTTTTCCTAGATAAGCACTCAAATACAGTCTGTCTTTTTCAGAAAATTTATGATTTAACTTAGTATTCAAATCATAAAAATAATAACCTGCAGGGTTACCATCGTTAGCACTTCTAATAAATGGTTGTGCTAAAACATCAATGTAAGTTCTTCTTCCTGAAACGATAAATGAAGTCTTATCTTTTATTATTGGACCTTGTAATGTCAATTTTGAGGATATCAAACCTATGCTTCCTTCACCTTCAATTTTCTTCATATTTCCTTCTTTCATATCTATTTCTAGAACAGAAGATAAACGTCCACCAAAACGAGCTGGATAACCTCCTTTTGTTAACCTTACATTTTTTATAGCATCGGCATTAAACACCGAAAAGAAACCAAATAAATGTGAGGCATTGTAAACAGGCACTCCATCTAAAAGAATTAAGTTTTGGTCAGGACCGCCACCTCGAACATAAAAGCCACTTGTTCCTTCACCACCGGATTGTACTCCTGGCAATAACTGAATGGCTTTTAAAACATCTACTTCACCTAATAATGCTGGTATATTTTTTATTTGTTGTACTGGTACTTCTACTATACTAGTTTGTGTTCGCTCAACAACAGTTTCTTCTGCTACAATAGTTACCTCACCAATATCAGTACTAGAGCTCATTAATTCAACATTAAGTGAAATGTTTTTGTTAAGGTTTACACTTTTTTTCAAAGTTTCAAAACCAATATAAGTAAACGAAATTTCATAACTCCCCTCAGGTAAAGTAAGGCTATAAAAGCCGTATGTATTGGACGTTGTGCCGACAAGTTTTTCTTTAACTAATACATTTACACCAATCAAAGATTCTCCATTTTCATTATCATTAATAAAGCCACTAATGGTATATTTTTGTTGAGAAAACGAGTAGAGAGACATCGCTATCATAGCAGATAGGATTAAATATTTTTTCATCATTAATTAAGTTTAGTAAAGTATAATGCGTTATCTGCAATTTTATTGTACTAGAGATGCATTTTTCAGCATTTCACTCATCTCAGCTTGCAACTCCAATGCTTTTTGCCTAGCTGCTTGAGCAAAGTCTTGTGAAGAACTAGCATATATAATTCCTCTTGAAGAGTTAACTAATAAACCACAATGTGAATTCATTCCATATTCGGCAACCTCCTCAAGAATTCCTCCTTGAGCACCTACACCAGGTACCAAAAGAAAATTGTCAGGAGCTATCTTACGTACTTCTTTCAAGGCTTCTGCTCTAGTAGCTCCAACTACGAACATAATGTTCTGTCCATAAGTTTGAACTTTTTTAAGCACCTTCTGATATAACATTTCGTCATCTTTATCTTTGAGGAGTTGAAAGTCTAAGCCTCCTTGATTTGACGTTAATGCTAGGACAATAGCCCACTTTCCATCAAAGTCTAAAAAAGGCTTTACAGAGTCTGACCCCATATATGGTGCAACAGTAACTGAATCAAAATTATAAGTTTCAAAAAAGGTTTTGGCATACATTTTTGATGTATTTCCAATATCACCTCTTTTGGCATCAGCAATAGTAAAAATCTCTTTAGGAATATATTCTAGGGTCTTTTTTAAGCTATTCCAACCGCTAGCTCCCATACTTTCATAAAAAGCTATATTAGGCTTATAGGCAACACATAAGTCATGAGTAGCGTCTATTATTTGCTTATTAAACTCAAAGATTGGATCGTCTGAGTTAAGAAGATGCGATGGGATTTTTTGCAAATCAGTATCTAAACCTATGCATAGGAAAGATTGTTTCTTTTGTATTTGCTCAAATAAATCTTCTCTAGTCATTCTTAGTTATCGTTAGTTGTTCCTTCTTTGAGTCTCTCTGCGTTTTCTGCTAACTGCAGTTCTTCAATGAATTTATCAATTTCACCATCCATAACATTAGAAAGGTTATACTGAGTAAGGCCAATACGATGGTCTGTAACTCGTCCTTGTGGATAATTATAGGTTCTTATTTTTGCCGACCTGTCTCCAGTAACAACCATAGATTTACGTTGTCCTGAAAGTTCCTCCAATCGTTTTTGTAATTCTATTTCATAAATACGTGAACGCAATACTTTGAGTGCCTTATCGTAATTTTTGTGTTGCGATTTTTGGTCTTGACATTGAGCCACTACGCCAGTAGGAATATGAGTTAACCTTACAGCCGAATAAGTCGTATTGACGGACTGACCACCAGGGCCTGAAGAACAATACGTGTCTTTTCTGATATCACTATCTTTAATCTCAACATCAAACTCTTCAGCCTCTGGCATCACCACAACCGATGCCGCAGAAGTATGTACTCTGCCTTGTGTTTCAGTCTGAGGGACTCTTTGTACTCGATGAACACCAGATTCAAATTTTAGCATACCATAAACGTCTTCTCCTTTTACATTGAAGATGATTTCTTTATAACCTCCAGATGTTCCCTCTGCTACATCAACAAGTTCAGTTTTCCAGCCTTTAGAACTAGCATAATTGGAGTATAGTCTATACAAATCACCAGTAAAAATACTAGCTTCATCCCCACCAGCTCCAGCACGAATTTCTACAACCGCATTCTTGGAGTCAGCAGGATCTTTAGGTATAAGTAATACTTTTATTTCTTCTTCTAATTCTTCTTGTTTAGGCGTTAATTCATCCAACTCCATCTTTGCCATTTCCTTCATCTCATCGTCTTTCAACATTTCTTTAGCATTCTCAATGTTGGACAATATATTTTTATACTCTTGATAAGCTTCAATAATTGGCTGAAGATCTTTGTACTCTTTGTTGAGTTGAATATATTGTTTCATATCAGAAATTATGTTGGGATCAACAATAAGTTCTGACACTTCATCAAATCTATTTTTTATTGCTTCTAACTTATCTAACATCTAATATATAAATTCTCCAAAAGGGCTTTTAATAGTTAATTTTTTACCGTTATAGGCTTCTACTCTACCTATTACTTTTGCATCCACACCAAAAGAATTTGAGATAGCAATAATAGAATCTGCTAATTCTTGAGGAACATACAACTCCATTCTATGTCCCATATTGAACACCTTGTACATTTCCTTCCAATCCGTATTAGATTCTTTTTGAATCAAGTCAAACAAAGGCGGAATATCAAAAAGGTTGTCTTTTATAACGTGTACATCATCAACAAAATGCAATACTTTAGTTTGTGCCCCTCCACTACAATGTACCATACCATGTATATCACTACGATATTTTTCTAAAATCTCTTTGATAATAGGAGCATAAGTTCTAGTTGGTGACAAAACTAATTTACCCACATCTACACTTAAATCAGCTAAAGTATCTGTTAGCTTTTTACTTCCAGAATAAACTAAGCTTTCAGGAACAGACGAATCATAACTTTCAGGATACTTTTCTGAAAGATACTTAGCAAAAACATCGTGTCGAGCAGAAGTCAAACCATTACTTCCCATACCTCCATTGTATTCACTTTCATAATTAGCCTGACCAAATGAGGATAAACCTACTATTACATCACCTGATTGAATATTACTATTTGTAATAACATCAGTTTTTTTCATTCTTGCTACTACTGTAGAGTCAACTATAATTGTACGAACAAGGTCACCAACATCGGCTGTCTCGCCTCCAGTAGAACGGATATCTATACCAAAACCTCTTAAATCGGAAAGCAGTTCTTCTGTTCCGTTTATTATTGCTGAAATAACTTCTCCAGGAACCAGGTTTTTATTCCTTCCTATTGTAGATGAAAGTAGAATATTATCGGTTGCTCCAACACATAATAAATCGTCAATATTCATTACTAGGGCATCTTGAGCTATCCCTTTCCACACGGAAATGTCAGCCGTTTCTTTCCAATACATATATGCTAAAGATGATTTAGTACCAGCACCATCGGCATGCATAACTATACAATATTCGTCATCGTTGGATAGGTAATCTGGAACTATTTTGCAAAATGCTTTAGGAAACAATCCTTTATCTACATTTTTGATTGCCTGATGTACATCTTCCTTGTCAGCTGAAACTCCTCTTGAGTTGTATCTATCGTTACTCATTTTTTTGTAAAAAAAAAGCATCTCGAATTTATCGAGACGCTTTTATCGTTGTTTATTTAAGCTACTTCTTCTTTGGAAGTACTCTATCTGATTCTGCATCATAGAAAGAATCTAAGACGACTTTAAAGTCTGTCCTTCTATTGTATTGATGCGCCTTCTCTATATCCTTCTTTCTTTTTAATTTATCAATGAATGTCTCATTTAAAATTGCTCCAGGTCTTAGTTTACCATCTTTAACATCCATAACAAATGGCTCATTTTCACCCATACCTTTAGCAATTAATCTCATTGGTGCAATCCCTTTTGCTACCATGTAGTCAACACAAATTTGAGCTCTTCTTTGAGATAACTCCATATTGAAGTCATCACCAGCTCTATTATCTGTATGAGAACGTAATTGAATAACAACGTTAGGGTTTTCAATTAATACAGCAATTAGGCTATTAAGTGCATCTTTAGATTCTTTTCTTAGCTCAGCACTGTTGTAATCGTATTCAATTTTTGGTAAAACAATTTCTTTAAGCGTAGCTTCTAGTACAATATCTTGAACCATATTAACAGATTCTTTTACGCCAATTGTTGATTGAGTAAAATTAGTTGACAAATAGCCCTCACTAGTGACTGTTAGGTTATAGGATACATTTTCTTTAATAAAATCTTCATCAAATAAATATCTACCTGAATTATCTGTAATAGCTTGAGAAGTACTACCATCACTTCCAACAATATCAATGGTTGCTCCAGGGATAATTTGCTTTGTTTTAAGGTCTGTAATTACTCCTGAAAGCGTTAAATTCAGCTTTGGTAGGTTAAATCGATAAATATCATCCCCTTTACTGCCTATTCTGTTAGAAGATAAATAACCTCTTTCTTCTTCGTCTTCAAAAATAATTCCAAAATCATCATTAGAAGAATTGATTGGACTATTCATATTATCTACCGAACGGAGATTGTTTTCGGCATCAAATGTAGCCTTATAGATATCAAGACCTCCCATACCAATATGACCATCAGATGAAAAATAAAGAGAACCATCAGCATGTATAAATGGAAATAATTCATTTCCACTGGTATTAATCTCATCACCTAAATTGATTGGCTCACTCCACTCATCTCTTTTAATTTTTTTAATGTACCAAATATCTTTACCACCGTAACCACCTTTCATATCAGATGAAAAATAAAGAACTTTACCGTCAGAACTCAAAGATGGATGTGCAAAACTACTTACACTATCGTATGGTAGGGGTAATAATACTGGTGATATCCAATTTTTACCTTTTTTCTTTGAGAAATAAATTTCACAAGTTGGGACAGGCTTAACTTTAGAATTTTCCATACATCTTGTAAAATACAATTCATTGCCTCTTTTATTTAGTGACGGGGCAGCCTCGTGGTTGGAGGTATTCATTGGTTCTTCAAATGGCGATGGCTTAGACCATCTTTTCTTTTTATTATCGTACTTTGACCAATAAATGTCAGTAAAAGAATTACCTGTAAAGCCATCAGAGGATTTTCCTAGAGAGCCATCTCTTGACGATGTAAAAAATAACTCTTCATAGTCTGTACTAGCATAACAAGGAGCATACTCATCCTGATTGGTGTTGTGCTGAAAAGAAGTTAGCTCATATCGGCTTGGATTCTGCAAAGCATCAAGGGCAAACATACACGACTCTACACCTATTTGGGCTCTTTCGTCATCTGGTTTGAATTCTTTATACTTTTCGTATTGTACTATGGCATCAGAGAAGTCTTGTTGTTTTTGTAGAACCTGAGCATATCTAAGATATACCTCAGCATGAGGGTATTTAGCTTTTATTGCGCGCTTGTACATCGCCGTCGCTTTCTTTAGATAAATTGGAGTTCCTATGTTTCGAGCACATTCAGCTTGTAGAAAAATTAGTTCGGCTTTTTTAGCTCTATTTTTTTCCTTCGCGTAATCGTCTTTATAAAGCTTTTCGGCTTCATAATAATTTTGCATCATAAAGGCTTTATCAGCCTTAGACATCTTATTTTTCTTAGAAGATTGTGATAAAAGAGATGTTGAAGACAACAATAAAAACAACATCGTTAGTGAAAGTAAATGTTTCATTTTTTAAATCATAGAATTTTTGCTAAAATAAGGATTTATTTCATTCGATAACATCACAATGCAATATCTATTAAAAAGTTGTTAATATTTTTGGTAATTTTACGACATTGTAAGCGCAATTATATATTATATTTGTGTATTAAGTACACTATCTATTAAAAACACCAAAAAAATGACAAAAAGTAAACTTGAGTACATTTGGCTTGACGGCTACCAACCTACTCAAAACATGAGAAGTAAAACTAAGATTGTCAACAATTTTAGCGGAAAATTAGAAGACTGCCCTATGTGGTCGTTCGATGGAAGCTCAACCCTTCAAGCTTCTGGAGGTTCCTCAGATTGTTTATTAAAACCAGTCGCTATATATCCTGACCCTTCAAGAGTCAACGGATATTTAGTTATGACAGAAGTTCTAAACGCTGATGGCTCTAATCATCCTTCAAATGCAAGAGCAACAATTGATGATGATGATAATGATTTTTGGTTTGGTTTTGAGCAAGAATATTTTATTATGGACACTCGAACTCAACTTCCTTTAGGCTTCCCATTAGGAGGTTACCCAGGACCACAAGGTTTATATTATTGCTCGGTTGGCGGTAAGAATACTCATGGAAGAGAATTTGTAGAAGAACACGCAGACTTATGTATTGAAGCTGGTCTTAACTTTGAAGGAATCAACCAAGAAGTGGCTAGTGGCCAATGGGAATTCCAATTGTTTGCTAAGGGTGCTAAAAAAGCTGGTGACGAAATCTGGATTGCTAGATACCTTCTAGACAGACTTACAGAGAGCTACGGTTATTATATTGAATACCATCCAAAACCTGTTAAAGGAGACTGGAATGGTTCAGGAATGCATGCTAACTTCTCAAACTCTACTTTAAGAACATGTGGGTCTCAAGAAGTCTATGAGAAAATTTGTGAGGCTTTCAGACCTGTTGCTCAAGAACACATTAACGTTTATGGCGCATTCAATGATGAGAGACTTACTGGCTTACACGAAACAGCGTCTATAAATGATTTCAGCTATGGCGTGTCAGACAGAGGTGCTTCAATTAGAATACCTATTATGACTGTTGAAAACGGCTGGAAAGGTTGGCTAGAAGATAGAAGACCTGCTTCAAACGGAGATCCTTACAAGATTGCGGCGAGAATTGTAAAAACTGTGAAAGGAGCAGAATAAATCAAATCGCCCTCGAATAAAAAACTAACAAGAAATCTTGTTAGTTTTTTTTTGCTAATTATTTTTCTAGGTCTTTTTCGACCTTCTGAACTTCCTCTTTAACAGAGTTTGCGCTAGAACGAATTTCTCTTTTTATATCGTTAGAAGCATCTTTCAACTCTCTCATACCTTTGCCTAATCCTCTAGCAATTTCTGGTATCTTTTTAGAACCAAATAACATAACTACCACCAACATGATAATTACAATTTCTGGCCCACCAATAAACAATATAATAGAAGTCATGTAATGAATTATTAGAGCTACAAATTTAAGTATAAATATTAATTGCTATAAATTAAAAATGCCCCAAAAATTTGGGGCATTTTATAATTATTAAGAGTTGATATAAATTTACTTTTTATCTGTCTCTAATTTTTTGATGGTATCAACCATAATTGGTGATGCTACGAATAATGAAGAATAAGTTCCTACAATAACACCAACCATTAAGGCGAACATAAATCCTCGTATAACTTCACCTCCAAACAAGAATATAACTAATAATACAAAGAATGTAGTTAGAGAAGTATTTACTGTTCTACTTAAAGTACTATTTAAGGCATTGTTAACCAAAGAAGTAAATTCTTTCTTCTTGTAAATACCCATATGCTCTCTAATTCTATCAAACACAACTACGGTATCGTTCAGAGAATAACCAATGATTGTTAAAAGAGCCGCAATAAATGCTTGATCAATTTCTAATGAGAATGGTAAAATACCATAAAACAATGAGAAAATAGACAACACAATTAATACATCGTGGAATACAGCAGCAACAGCACCTAAACTAAATTGCCATTTTCTAAATCGTAATAATATGTACAAGAAAATTACGAGTAATGAGAAAATTATTGACCATAAAGCCGAGACCTTAATATCATCAGCAATAGTAGGCCCTACTTTTTGAGAACTCATAATTTCATAGTTACCAATACTAGACAAACCATTATCTAATTTTTCAGCTACAACCACATCAGCAGTTAAATCTTTACTATCAATAAGAAATTTAGTAGTAATTTTAACTTGATTGTTATCTCCAAAAGTTTTTACCTCAGGAAACATTTTAAGACCCGAATCATCAATAAAATAATCAGCTAAGGAGCTTCTTACAGCTTCGTTATCAACAGGCTCATCAAAACGTACAACAAAGGTTCTACCTCCTTTAAAGTCTACACCATAGTTTAGTTTTTTAGTTACTAAAGAACCTATTCCTATTAAAATAATTAAGGATGATACTCCGTAGAAAAATTTACGCTTACCGATGAAATCAATGGCTGTATTTTTAAACGCACCTTTAGTGATAGAATTGTCAAAAGAAGCTGTGCCTTTTTTCTCAAGTCTCCAGTGGAAAATCAATCTTGTTATGAAAATAGCTGAGAATAAAGAAGTCAGAATACCTATAACAAGAGTTGTTGCAAAACCTTTAATTGGGCCTGAACCAAAAATGTAAAGAATGATACCTGTTAATAGTGTAGTTACGTTAGCATCAATGATTGAGCTGTAAGCATTTTTATATCCATCGGAAACAGCCAATTTAAGACCTTTACCATTTAACAATTCTTCTCGAATTCTTTCGTAGATAAGTACATTTGCATCTACTGACATACCAATAGTAAGAACAATACCTGCAATACCCGGTAAAGTAAGTACAGCTCCTAAAGAAGATAACACACCAAATACAAAGAAAAGGTTGGCAAGTAAAGCAATATTAGATACTAATCCAGCAAAACTGTAGTAGAACATCATATATAGCAATACTATAGACAATGCAATAATGAAAGACCTTAGCCCTGAGTCAATAGCCTCTTGACCAAGTGATGGACCAACAATAGCTTCCTCAATAATTCTTGCAGGAGCAGGTAATTTACCAGACTTTAAAATATTGGAAAGGTCATTTGCTTCGTTTATAGTAAAGTTACCAGTAATCTGCGATCTTCCACCAGAAATTTCTGCTTGAACAGTTGGAAAAGAATACACATAATTGTCAAGTACAATAGCAACGCTTTTACCGATATTATCAGCTGTTAGTCTCTTCCATTGTCTAGCTCCCTCTGCATTCATTGCCATAGACACTTCTGGCAAACCGTTGAATTGACCGAAGTCTGTTCGAGCATCTGTAATTACATCGCCTTCCATTGCGGCTTTACCGTCTCTTGTAGTCACTTTTAGAGCTACAAGCTGAACAAATTTTCCTTCTGGATCGTAAGGCTTAACAGTCCAAGCAAAACGCACATCTCTTGGTAAGATGTCTTTTACTTCATCCATTTTCAAATAAGCGTTAACTGCTGCAGTATCTTTGACCGATGAAATACCACATACAGGGCCTTCATTGGGTTGATTGGATTGATTTAAATTAGGGAATAAAACAGCATATAATGGGTTTTCTCTAGAAAATTGTTCTGCAGTCATTGCCGCAGAATCTGAAGCAGCCTCACTATCAGCACTCAAATCATCAATAGACAATGAAGAATCAAAGTTATCTTCGGAAGCTGATTCTTCTTGAACTTCTTCTACTTCTAACACTGTTTCTTCCTCTTCTACAACTTGAGATTTTAAATAAGCATTAATCTGATCAATAGCACCTAAAATTTCAGCATTTTCATAAGTTTCCCAAAACTCTAATTGAGCAGTACCTTGTAAAAGCTTACGAACCCTTTCAGGATCTTTAACACCAGGCAATTCAACTAGAATTCTACCAGAACCTTCTAAACGTTGAATATTGGGTTGTGACACACCGAAGCGGTCAATCCTAGACCTTAAAATATTAAATGACCTATCGATTGCGTCTTCAACTTCTAGACGTATTACACCCATAACTTCATCATTAGTAGAAGTAGATGTTATTTTATCTTTTAATTCAGGGGTATAGAAAATTGAAGCTAATTTTCCTTCAGGATTTATTTCAGTAAAAGACTGAGCAAACAAAGTCACAAAATCGTCTTGACTATCTAATTGTTTGTCAATAGCCATAATAATAGCTGCATTGAAGTTTGCGTCCTTGTTATAATTAGACATTGCTTTAATTACATCAACAACTGAAACTTCAAGAGTTACGTTCATACCACCTTTAAGGTCCAAACCTAGGTTTAACTCTCTTGATTTACATTCGTTATAAGTATAATTTTTAACACCTATATTATATACGGGCTCTGAAGATATAGAGTCCAAATACGCTTTTTCTTTTAATTCGTCACCGTTCGAATACTCTATAGCATCTTCTTCAACACCTTGAGCAATCCACGTAAAGGATAGTTGATATAAACAAACAACAGCAAAGACTATTGCGAACAGAGAAACAAAACTTTTATTTTGCATAATATTTTAATTTAGAACGGGCAAATATAGAATTTCAATTTTGAAATAGCAATTGAAATCAGATTTACTAATTTTTGGTCTATTTGTTCAATTTCATTATGTTTTGAGATAGGTTTTTTCAAAATTTTAAATCGTAAGTTTGTAGGTATGAAAAAAGCATTGTTGCTATCCATTTTAATTATTCCTTTTACGACTTTTGGACAGTTTTTAAAACAATCCGAACTTTCTATTATAGAAAATGGAAATTTGATTAAAAACCCACTTACTGGCGGACTGAATTCTTGTCAATTGTCAAATATTGATTTAAACAATGACGGAAAAAAAGACATCTTTGTGTTTGAGCGAGTGGGTGATAGAGTTTTATGTTTTGTTAATAATAATGATGGCGTAGGTACTGATTTTGATTATAGCCAAGATTATAGCAAGGATTTTCCAGACTTAAATAAATGGGCTCTATTAGTTGACTTCAACTGCGATGGCAAGGAAGATATTTTCACCTATAACGACAGTTATGTCAAGGTTTATAAGAACACTTCTCAAGGCGAAAACCTAAGTTTTCAAACCGAAACACAGGCTTTAATTAGTGACTTAGGACCTATTCTTAGTGCTATCATTATATCAGAAGTCGATATTCCGTCTTTTGTTGATGTTGATGGCGACCAAGATATAGACGTGCTAACTTTCAAACAAAGTGGAGGCTATGTGGAGTACCATCAAAATCAAAGTCAAGAGCTATATGGCAATTGTGACAGCTTAATTTTTGAATTGAAAACCGATTGTTGGGGAGAGTTCTTTGAAGGATTAAACACCTATGACTTTAATAACTGTAATGAAGATGCAATAGTTGAACAAGGAGAAACTCGATCATCTGGCGCTCATAGTGGGTCATCATCTTTGGCTCTAGATATGGACGGGGACAACGATATGGATTTCATTTTAGGTGACGTATCATTTAATAACTTAAACTTATTGATTAATGGAGGTGACTCACAAGATGCAAGTATGGTTTCTGTGAATCAAGTTTTTCCAATAGGCAATGGTAGTGATATAAGTGCTGAAATCAATTCTTTTCCTGCCGCATATTATCTAGATGTAAATAACGATGATGTTAAAGATTTGGTAGTCAGTCCTAACATTGACAACAACTCGGAGAATTTTGAAAGTATAATGGTATTTATAAATACTGCTCAAGACAACAACCCTACATTTGAGTTTAGTCAGAAAAATTTTCTTCAAGATAATACATTAGATTTTGGCTCAGGAGCTTACCCCACAGTTATTGACTACAACAACGATGGCTTAAAAGATTTACTCATTGGCAATTACGGATATTTTAATAACAGCAACCCCATTTCTCAACTCGCCTTACTTAGAAATATAGGAAGCCAAAGCGAACCTAATTTTGAAGTTGTTGACAGAGATTTTGGAGGGCTTTCAACAATTCCCTTAGATAATATACTTAATGAAACAGTAAAAGGTATTTTTCCTGCACTTGCAGACTTAGATAACGACGGTGATATAGATATGATTGTAGGGGATAATAATGGAAAAATACATTATTTTAAAAATAATGCTAATGCGGGTCAAGACGCTGTATTCGAATTGGAAAATGTCAACTTTTTTAATATTGACATTGGACAACACGCAGCTCCTTATCTTTATGATATGAATGATGATAATTTATTTGACTTAATTATCGGTCAAGTAGATGGAACAATTACTTACGCCCAAAATATGGGAACGATTGATAATCCAGTTTTTAATACTATTACTGAAGATTTTGGAGGTATATCAGTTAATAATGATGAGAGTTTGTATGGATTTAGTACTCCTTTTGTTTTTGAACAAGACAATGAAATAAATATTTTAATTGGTAGTGAAAGTGGTCGCATATACCATTATAAGAGTGTAAATAACGACTTATCTGTAAATTTTGAACTGATTAGCGACAACTTTCAGTCTATTGGTAAAGGAAAAAATACAGCATTACTTTTTGATGATTTTACTAATGATGGCAAAAGAGACTTGTTTTTAGGCATGCAATCTGGCGGACTATTTTATTTTGTCAACGATAGCATCAATACAAGTTTAGACAAATACGGTAATGATTTTTTAGTGAAAATTTATCCTAACCCCAGTAATAATCACCTAACAATTGATACTGATAACGAAAGTCAAATATCTATTTACTCAAGTATTGGACAATTGATTTTAAAAGAGAAAATTGAGGGGATTTCAACTTTAGATATTAGTTTTTTAGCTCCTAGCTACTATTTGATACACATACAACAAAATGGTGTTTCTGAATGGAGAAAAATTATCAAAAAATAAAAGAGAGCCGAAGCTCTCTTTTAAAGATAATTTATGATAATCTAAATTATGCGTTGACTTCGCTAAGAAGTGAATTAGTAGCTTTAACCCCTTGAGCTGATTCAGCTAGTTTTTCTTTTTCCTCATCACTAAGGTCGATTTCAACAATCTTTTCAATTCCATTTTTACCAAGAATTACTGGCACTCCGATACATAAATCGTTCATTCCATATTCTCCTTCTAAAAGAGCTGAACATGGGAACATTTTATGCTGGTCACAAGCGATAGCCTGAACTAAAGATGAAACAGCCGCCCCTGGTGCATACCATGCCGAAGTACCTAACATAGCTGTAAGCGTAGCACCTCCTACTTTGGTGTCTTCCATCACCTTACTAAGTCTTTCATCACTTAAAAACTCCGAAACTCTAACGCTATTTCTAGTAGCTAAACGTGTCAATGGCAACATACCTTTGTCACTGTGACCACCAATAACCATACCATCGATATCAGAAGCTGGACACTCAAGGGCTTCACTTAATCTATATTTAAATCTAGCACTATCTAAAGCCCCACCCATTCCAATAATTCTATGCTTTGGAAGACCAGTAACTTTATGCGTTAAGTAAGTCATTGTATCCATTGGGTTGCTTACTATGATTAATATAACATTAGGCGAATGCTTTATTAGATTTTCGGAAACCATTTTAACAATACCAGCATTAATACCTATTAACTCTTCACGAGTCATTCCTGGTTTTCTAGGAATACCACTAGTAATTACTGCTACATCACTGTTTGCCGTTTTTGAGTAATCGTTTGTGCTTCCAACAATTTTTGTATCAAAACCATTTAAGGAAGCTGTTTGCATCAAGTCCATAGCTTTACCTTCGGCAAAGTTTTCTTTGATATCCACTAAAACTACTTCGGATGCGAAATCTTTTATGGCAATGTATTCTGCACAACTTGCGCCTACAGCCCCAGCGCCTACAACTGTTACTTTCATAGTATTTTATTTTTTGGCAAAATTAATTATTTAAAAGATAAAACAACCAAAATGTTTATTAAAATAAAATTGTAAATTTGTAGCAAAGCATGATTAGATTTACATAATAAATGAGTCGAAAATTATTTTACATTTTATTATTTCAGTTTATTTTTTTGAAAATCACTTTCGCTCAAATTTATGCGGGTGAGGATATTACTCTTTGTACACCTCAGGACACCAATTTAACGGTACAATATACCCCTAACTCTTCTTCTTCAACGTCAAACTATTCAATAGAAGATATTGAGATAGATATGGAAAGCTTAACTACCCCTACTACATTAGGATACTTAACAGATGATTTTTTTTCCGAAACTATCGACATTGGTTTTAACTTTTGTTTTTATGGAAATGTTTATAATCAATTGATAATATCAACCAATAATTACATCAGCTTTGAAACAGGAGATGCCAATAGCTATTCGCCCTGGTCTACTCATTCTTTTGATTCTGGAATGTTAACACCTCCAAGTGTTACAAATGCAATAATGGGGCCGTGGATGGATTTAGATCCTTCTTATGGTGGTGAAATAACATATAGTCTTGAGGGTAATGCACCATTTAGACGATTCATAATATCATTCAAGGATTTCGGATATTTCAGCTGCACAAATATGCAGTACAATGGGCAAATAAAGATTTTTGAATCTACAAATGTAATCGAAACACATATTCAAGACCAACCACTTTGCTCTGATTGGAATGCGGGTAACTCTGTTTTAGGAATAGTGAATCAAGATGGCTCGAACTTCTTAATTCAAGATGGTTGGAACAATACTGCTATGACAATAAGTGATGAGGCCTTTCGTTTCACTCCAGCGGATGGTGAAAATAATGTTGAATGGTATGACGATTCTGGCAATTTCATAGGCTATGGTACTAATATGTTAGTTAGCCCTGACACAACGACTACATATACCATAAGCGTTAATGAATGTCCTGAAAGCTATTCAGACGAAATAACAGTATTTGTATCATCTGCCTTATTACTAGAAGCCGTCATTGATGATAACGATTGTCCCGGTGAAATTTTGGGAGCAATAGAAATAAACGTTTCTGGCAATACATCTCCAATTTCATATTCATGGACTAATAGCAATGGAAGTTTCTCATCATCTGAAAAGAATATATACAATTTAGAAGCGGAAACCTACCATCTATCAATTACTGACACGCTAAACTGCCAAACAAATAGAACTTACACCATATCAACACCTCCTGACCCTATAGTTATAGATGGAGTAATAGATTCTGTCAGTTGCTTTGGATTTAGTGACGGGGCAATACAAACTAATGTTAGTGGAGGTAATCCGCCCTACAATTACAACTGGTTTGGAAATAATCTAACAAACTGTAATTCTTCATATGCAAATAACTTAAATGTAGGAGAATATAAACTTGTAATATCAGATAACAAGGATTGTAAAGATTCTGCAAGCTTTAATGTGCTAGAAAACACCACCATATCAATCACTTCTAGCGAACCTAAATTTAATGGCTATAACATTAAATGTTATGGTGGAAATGCTTCTGTAATAAACGAGATAGAAGGCGGATTAAGTCCATACAAGTATTATTGGTTAAATTCAGAATCTGGCGATACCATTTCACGAGATTTATCGAATAATGAACTCAAAGCTGGAGAATATCAGTTCTTAGTAAAGGATATGAACGATTGTTTAAGTATCAAAGAGTTTACAATCATTCAACCTGAAGAATTAGTCATTCATGTAAATAGCATTAAACACAAAAGCTGCACCTATAACAACGATGCGTTCATTGAAATAAATATTTCAGGAGGCCCCGCTTTTTCTATTGGCTCACTAGATTTTATGTCAAAATCTTTTTCATGGAGTAATGAAGGGGGTATATTTCACTCTAACAATCAAAATATTTACAACATATCAGAAGGGATTTATACTGTTAAAACTACAGATGCTAACCAATGTACAACTGAAAAAGGAATTGAAATTAAACAACCTCCAAAGGTCCTAGCGAAATATAGAACTATTGACGAAACTTTAGGCGTTAGTTATCCTTTTGCTAATTTATATGATGACTCAGAAGGAAATATAGTAGAATGGTACTGGGAATTAAGTAATGGACTGATAGCTAATAATGAAAATATTTACAATATAGATTTATCAAATATTGATTTAGACTCATTGGGTTATATGTATTTTGACATAAAGCTTGTTGTAATCGATGAGTTTGGCTGCACAGATAGTACTTATGGTAAAATAGCTGTCAAGGACGAACACAGATTTTTCATCCCTAATGGATTTAGTCCAAACTTCGATGGTAAAAACGACTATTTTAAAATTGAGTATCACGGCATAATTGAGAGTACTTTCATGTTTGAAATATATGATCGTTGGGGAGCTAAACTATTCAAAACAAATGACCCAAATTTTGAGTGGGATGGGACAAGTCAAAACGGCAAAAAATTACCTACAGGAACGTATTTATACAACTTAAGTTATCAAGATTTTGAATACAGGATTTATGATAGTTCAAATTGCCCAAATTGTATAGGAAATATTACTTTGATAAGATAAACTACATCATTAATAGCTGAAGCTATAAGCTAATCTAAAATTAACTTTCAGATATTTGATTTTATTTGTATCTTTATAAGCTGAACATTTAACAAGAAAAATCTGTTCATTTATGAGATACTTAACCCTTTTACTCACACCACTATTTTTTTGTATTAATCATGCAAACGCTCAGATTGATGCAGGAACAGATGTCATTATTTGTGACATTGAAAATGTAGATTTATCTGCCGATTACACCCCTAATTCTATTGGAACAAGCGATTATACCATTGAAAATATTCCTATTGATATGGATCCTTTTAACTCAGGAACTAATCTAAATGGTCTTGGCGATGATATTTATTCAGGGGTTATTAATATAGGTTTTGATTTTTGTTTCTACGGAAATATTTTTAATCAACTTTTAATATCCACCAATAATTATATAACCTTCGATCTGACTAGCGCAAGTGCATATTCTCCGTGGAACACTTATGCTATTCCAAGTGCTGCACCCCCAGGACAGGTAATTAATGCTATTATGGGTCCTTGGATGGATTTGAATCCAAATAATGGTGGTGGGTTATACTACAATGTTTACGGTGTTGCTCCATTTAGAAGGTTTGTAGCGTCTTTTGAAAACTTTGGTTATTTTAGTTGTGCAGGATTACAATTTAATGGTCAAATTAAGATTTTTGAAACAACCAATGTCATCGAAATTCATATTCAAGATCAACCATTGTGTGCTAATTGGAACAATGGCGAATCGGTACTAGGCATAGTAAACGAAGACGAAAGCCAATTTTTAATTGAAACGGGTTGGAATAATACTCAATTAACTGGCAACAATCAAGCATTTAGATTTGTACCTGATGGAGCAAATAACTCAAACGTAGTATGGCAAGATGATATGGGTAATGTAGTTGGTAATGGTACAGACATTACTGTATCGCCGTTAGTTACAACAACCTACACTGTAACAGCTTCCGAGTGTCCAGACACCTATACAGATGATGTAACCGTATTTGTTTCCACTCCAGTTACAATTGATGCTGTAGTTGACGACAACATTTGTCCAGGAGAAATTTTTGGTGCAATTGATATCACAACCTCTAATGGTACTGCACCATTCAGTTTTGATTGGACTTCTGTAAATAATAATTACACATCAACTAGCGAAGACATTAGCAACCTAGTATCGGACACTTACAACTTAACGGTTACAGATGATTTAGGCTGTGAACATACAGCAGGTCCTTTTACGATATCTCCACCACCACAAGATATTGAGATTTTTGAATCCATAGACCCTGTAAGCTGCTTTGGATTTAGTGATGGAATAATTAGTACTACTATAAGCGGTGGTACAACTCCATATACTTATAATTGGACTGGAGACAATCCGATGACAGGAAATGGTACAACAATAATAAGTGATTTAGCATCTGGAAATTATCAGATTACTGTAACTGACAATAACAATTGTCAAAACTCAGCCGCTTACTTCTTACCTGAAAATTCTTCTATTTCACTGAGTAGTAATGTATCTGATTATAACGGTTTTAATGTAAGGTGTTATGGCGGAGACGATGCTTGGGTGGCTTGTATAGCAAGTGGAGGTATGTTACCATACACCTACCAATGGGTTGATGAATCAACTAATTCTATTATATCCGATCAAGCTGATGCATATAACCTTGTTGCTGGAAGCTATACATTTACCGTAGAAGATGCTGAAGGCTGTCCTAATAGCATAACTTTTGATATCACTCAACCAGATTCATTATCTTTAGACATAGCCAACTATAGCCACAAAAGCTGCACCTATAATAACGATGGCTTTATAGAGGTGTCATCTTGGGGAGGCCCTGACAACCCACCTTATTCTGAGCAATTTTTACCGATTTCATTTGTTTGGAAAGGAGAAAATTCGTTCTACTCTACTGATCAAAATATCTATGATTTATCAGAAGGAACTTACACTATTACGGTTGAAGATGCTAACCAATGCATTAACGATTTAACTTTCGAAATTACACAACCGCCTTTCGTAATAGCTGACTACAGAGTTCTTGACGATACGGTAACAACCAACTATCCTTTAATCAACTTATACGATAATTCAGAAGGTAATGTAATAGAATGGCAATGGGAATTAAGCAATGGATTTACTGCTAATTCACAAGATGTTATGAATTTAGATTTATCAACAGATTTGGATAGTTCAGGTATTAAATATTACGATTTAAAATTAGTGGTTACTGACGAATTCTTGTGTAAAGATAGCATCTATGGTACTTTAGCTATAAAAGAAGAACACACTTTATTTGTTCCTAATGGTTTTACTCCAGATTTGGACGGCAACAACGATACGTTCAAAATATTTCATCATGCTATGAGAACAGAAACGTTTTCTATATCTATTTTTGATAGGTATGGTTCATTGGTTTTTCAATCTAATGATCCGGATATGGCGTGGGATGGCACGAATATCAGAACTGGGAGTCCACTTATTACAGGAACTTATTCTTATGTTCTTAGCTATCAAGATTTTGAATACCGAATTTACGATCACACCAATTGTGAAAATTGTACTGGTACGATTACTTTAGTAAGATAAATCAATAAAATACAAGCACAAAAAAAGCCCTCATTTGAGGGCTTTTTTATTTATTGAATAGTTATTAAATATCAATTTTAGCGTATTTAGCATTTTGCTCAATAAAGGCTCTACGAGGCGGCACCTCATCTCCCATAAGCATTGAGAATATTCTATCCGCTTCAGCGGCACTATCAATAGTTACTTGCCTTAGGGTTCTTGTTTCAGGGTTCATGGTAGTATCCCATAGTTGCTCCGCATTCATTTCACCAAGACCTTTGTAACGCTGAATATTAGCACCGTTCATCTTTGCAACCATTAAATCCCTTTCTTCATCAGACCAACAATAATGTTGTTCTTTACCTTTTTTAACTAGATACAAAGGTGGAGTTGCTATGTATAGGTATCCATTTTCTATCAACTCTTTCATATATCTAAAGTAGAAAGTCAGAATAAGAGTGGCAATGTGAGACCCATCAACATCGGCATCCGTCATAATAACAATTTTATGATACCTTAACTTTTCAAGATTCAGTGCCTTTGAGTCTTCCTCTGTACCAATAGTAACACCTAGTGCAGTGTACATATTTTTGATTTCTTCATTTTCAAAAACCTTGTGTTGCATTGCTTTTTCAACGTTCAAGATTTTACCTCTTAAAGGAAGAATGGCTTGAAAGAATCTATCTCTACCTTGTTTTGCAGTACCACCCGCCGAATCACCCTCGACAAGGAATATCTCGCATTTTTCTGGATCTCTATCTGAGCAGTCTGCCAATTTACCTGGAAGTCCAGAGCCAGAGAGTACGTTCTTTCTCTGTACCATTTCACGAGCCTTACGAGCAGCATTTCTAGCTTGTGCTGCCAATAGAACTTTTTGAACAATCTGTTTTGCCATATTTGGATTTTCCTCCAAATAATTGGTTAGCATTTCACCAACAGCTTGGTCAACAGCACCAGTAACCTCTTTATTACCTAGCTTAGTTTTGGTTTGACCCTCAAACTGAGGCTCCATTACTTTTACTGAAATAACTGCTGTTAGACCTTCTCTAAAGTCGTCTCCAGCAATCTCAAACTTAACTTTATCCAACATACCAGACTCATCGGCATAACGCTTTAGAGTTCTAGTAAGCGCTCTCCTAAACCCAGAAAGGTGTGTACCTCCTTCATGAGTGTTGATATTATTGACATAAGAATGTATATTTTCACTGTATGAGGTGTTATAGTGCATAGCTACTTCAACAGGAACACCATTTTTTTCTGTATCCATATGAATAACAGAATCTAGTAACTTTTCTCTGTTCTCATCTATTAGCTCTACAAAATCAATCAGACCATTTTCTGAAACAAAGTTATCTTTAACGAAATTACCGTCTTCATCTTCACGACGGCGGTCGGTCAAAGAAAGTTTTATACCCTTGTTTAAGTAAGATAATTCTCTTAAACGACTTTGTAAAATATCAAAGTGGTAAACTGTTTCATGAAATATTTCATTATCAGGAAGGAAGGTTACAATAGTTCCGGTTTTATCGGTCGTACCTACTTCTTTAACATCGTACATTGGAACACCTCTTTCGTATTCTTGATGATAAATTTTACCATTTCTATGCACTTCAACTTTTAGGTGGATAGATAAAGCATTTACACAAGAAACACCAACACCGTGCAAACCACCAGAAACTTTATAAGAATCTTTATCGAATTTACCACCAGCGTGAAGTACTGTCATTACAACTTCTAAAGCAGATTTTTTTTCTTTTGGGTGAAGGTCAGTAGGAATACCACGACCATTATCAATTACTGTTATCGAATTATTTTCATTGATAATCACATCGATGTCGGTACAGTGACCTGCTAAAGCCTCATCAATAGAATTATCTACAACCTCATATACTAGATGGTGTAGTCCTTTTTGACCGATATCACCAATATACATGGCTGGTCTTTTTCTTACGGCCTCAAGACCTTCAAGAACCTGAATATTACCAGCACCGTAGTCGGCTTTGTTTTCTAAATTTTCACTCATTGTTTTTTTTGTTTATTAACTTGGCTATTTACTAGATTAAAACAAAGGTAAAAAAAGGACGATAACTCAATAAAAAAAAGTAAGAAATATAGTACCTACTTATTAACAATTAGTGAATAAGTTTAAAAACGGAAAGACAAGCCAAAAAAGACTTGTGGACCTAAGACTGGATAATTCTCCCAAATCTGATAGCCGCCAATCAGATTTTGAGCCTTAAAATAGGCTGAAAAAATAGAATTGTATTTGTACTCTAAAGCAAAATTAACATCTATAATATCATTCAATAATGGCGCAGTAGAGACTGAATCAGTAGCGGTTGAACGATCAAATGCACCAACTAGCTCAATTTGAGGTAAGATTTTATCTCCTATATTATAAGAAAAGCCTAATTTGGAAACTATACTAGGCTTATAAGCATAGTCTTGTAAAGAATCTAAGTCGTACTTATGATAATCTAATTGCAGATTTAGATTAGCGTTAGAATTCATCTCCCAATCTAGCTCGGACGACCATAATAAATGATTGACATCATCATAAACGACCTTAAATTTGTTTTGATAAGTTGAATAATCATCTAAATCGAAAAAGGACATATCCTGTACTCTAGCGTAAGATAATTCTGAAGACCAATTTATATTTGCTCCTAAATAAGAATTCATGCCAACATAAACATCGTATTTAATCTGACTATTTATGAGGTTTAAGCCACCACCATCTGTTGTCAAAGCGTTTAAAATAAAAGGATTCTTTTTACTTAATGTCCAATACGAATTTTCTTCAAGACCACCTCTCACACCAGCATATGCGCTTTGATTCTTTTCTGAAAAAATATAATCGTAATGAATTTGTGGAAAAATAGCATATCTAATATCAGCAGAATCTCTAGAATCCATTGATTTAAGCTCAAAGCCTAAATTCAAATAACCACCACCAATTTCCCTACTCACAGATGGGCTAAATGTTAGTATTAATTCTTTTGCTAGACTATCTGCGAAGACGTATTTATCAGAAAGATTGTTGAAGTCATAATCCATAGCCAACTCTACATTATAGTCGTTCAAACCCACAGTCTGTTGGGCAGACAATAAGCAATAAACCGTATTTTCAGTCTGTTCATTTAAATCGTAAGCAAATAGTTTAGCATAATAGGTAGGCTTACTCTTGTCTGTATTTTTACTTTGAAGTGATACACTCATTGTTGAATACCCCCAATATTCTTGAGTAAATTTTTCTTCCAATTTTAAATTAGGATTATAGCCATAAGCTTGAAAAACATTTCCTTGTCTAGAGAAATAAGCATTCATTATACCAAAATCAAAATCTTTTTTGACATAGGCAGAAAAATCTGTTTCTCTAAATGCTGCCGATACTTTTTGTTCGTTATCAAAAGCACTTTTAACATCAGAATACGACTCTACATAGCCTAAAGCTAAACCATAAGTCAAAGATTTATTTCTATCTGAACTATAATAGATCTTAGAGGTAGGCATACTCATATTACCAACTCCTCCATAGATGTAAGTATGATAGAGTTTAGATAATGGTTCTCCTTTAATCTTAGCAGATTTAATAGGATTCAGCTTCAACTGACTTTCAAATCGACGGTTTAATGGCTTGTAACTGATATTTTTAGAGATTTTAATGGTATCTGATAGCTTTGGGCTATCAGCCAATTTGATAGCGTCTGGCACAACAGGAATAAAAGATTCTGTAACTTGAACTTCTTGAACTCCTAAATCCCCATCTGTTTGGGCAAAGATGCTCTGACCTATAAGAACACATCCAAGAATGTAAAATAATACAAAGGTTTTATTCTTCATCTTCTAAAGTATTTTCTTCTTCAAACAATTCGTTAAGTTCAATATCGTTTAAAAGATTGATTATTAATTCGTCTTTTTGCGAGTCTTTTTGAGCCTCTTCATTGAGCAAATCTATTTCTGCTATTTTCTGTAGACATATTTCTTTTAAATCTTCTCCCTGATAGTTATCTACAATACTTTGCAAGGTAGCTTTAGACTGAAAAAGGTTGTCTTTTTCTTTGTAGATATCAGCTAATAAAATAAACGATTTAGCAATGTAATAGTCACTGTAATAGTTTTCAGCAAGTTCAAAAATTATCTTTTCTGATTGGTCAAAATCACTTTCAAGATAAGCTAAGTAAGCTAATTGGTATTTGGCCTCCGAGCCTATTTCAGACTGATTTTGTTCTGTAATAATTTGGTAATCTTTTTTGGCTAAATGAAATTCTGATTGGTCAAAATAATTGTTGGCTATTATTAATCTGGCTTCATTGGCCAATTCGGCATCAACCTTATCCAAATCGAGAACTGCCTTGGCAGATTCTAATAAACTAGCATTCATGTCCAAATTTTTATAGCAGTAGAACAGGTTTATCGTAGCTTCTCTTAAAAGACTATTTTCTTGAGCAATTGCTTTTAGATTTGTATAGTGCAAGGCGGCAACACCATATTCTTCTTTTTTAAATTGTATTCGTGCCAAACGGCTTAATGCTCTTTCGGTAAATATATTTTGCGGAAATTCTAAGACGTTCAAATAATCCTCTACTGCTAAATCAGGATTTGTAGCAAAGATAGACTCCGCTTTGTAAAAATGAGCATTTAATTTGAAGATAGGAGCATCGAATTCGTTCAGATAGTTGTCAAAAGCATCGACAGCCTTTTCGTAATCTTGCTTGAGGTATAAGTTTTCTGAGGCTTCATAACTTATGGAGTCTTTGGACGCTATATCTACACTTACATTAGACAACTCCCCTACATAATCGAAGTACGACTTCACATCTCCTGATTCTACAGAAACATTTTTATAAGCTATTAAAGCTTCTTTAGACTCTTTAGTATTAGGATAATTTTCAATAACTGATTTGAAATAATATATGGCTGAATCTGACACGCTTTCGTTATAAAAATTCAGACCTAATTTTAAAAGAGCCGTTTTTACCAAAATACTTTTGGGGTGTTTTTTTATCAAGTCTGACAATAAAGCTACGGACTCGTCCTGTCTATTCTCATTCAAATACATGGTACTCAAATTTAGCATAGCATCGTCGTTATATAACGATTGCGGATAATCGGAAATTAACTGACTAAGTGCCGTTCTTTTTTTATCTCTCTGATTAGTTAGCCCAAAACATTGTATTTGTTGATGTATAGCATAATCAACGTCAAAGGCTCCACTTTCTTCTGCCAATCCATAAAACTCTTGAGCTCTGTTATAGTCTTGAGTCATAAAATAAGCATCTCCCAATCGGAGATAAGTATCGGTTTGTTTTTTAATATCGCTAGATAAGCTAATGTATTTTCTGAACCAAAGAATAGCATCTTTATATTTAGAAGATTGATAGTAAGTATATGCTAAAGAATAGTGAGCTTGTTTGTATTCTTCAAGTAAGAAAGAACCGTCTTTTATATTAAAAGCTTTGAAAGATTCAATAGCATTGCCGTAATCTTCAATGTGATAATAAGCTTCGGCTTTCCAATAGTATGCCAAAGCAAACAACTTATTGTCTATGGGGTATTTTATTGACTTATCAAACCATGTGATGGATTGTTGGTAACGTTTGTTCACAAAGTGTTCGGCAGCCAAATAATAGCTTAACTTCTGATACACTTGCTGTTGAGGTAAAGACATACTGCTTAGGGCTGACAACTTATCTACCGCAGTCTGAAAATCTTTTGTAGAAGTGTAGGCTTTAATGAGTAAATCTTGCACATAATTAATATGAACAGATTGTGGATAGTCTTCAATAAATTGCTCAATACTTTCAATGGCGTTGTCGTAGGATGATTGTTGCTCGTAAATTAACTTTACAGAATTGAAAGCGGCATCTTCTTTAAGTGTGTAATCAAAATTAATAGCTGAAGCATATTTAAAGGCATTAATAGCTAACGGCTTTTTATCTAGCAACAAATAACATTGACCTAATTGATGAGCAGCAAACTGAGATAAACTATCTTCATCCAATAAGACATCTTCAAACTGAGCAGTGGCTTTGTTATAGTCCTGCAATTCATAATAAGCCAAGCCCAATTGATATTTTTCTATTCTATCCAATGAACTGGAAGCATCATCTGACATATAATCTTCAAGATAATCAATGGAGTTTTGGTATTGACCCAAAGCAAAGTAGGCATCACCAATCAATCGTTTCAATTCTTTATCTCGTTTGGGGTTATAGCTATTTTCCAATAGAGGCTTTGCAAAGTCAATTAGCTCAGTGTATCGCTCTTGATAATAATAGATGTGAGTAATGTAATACTTACTTATGACACCTAATGTCGGAGTACTGACTAACTGCTGAAAACCTTGTAGTGCTGTAGCATAGTTCCCTTCTTCATATGCCATATGTGACAGACAATAAGTCGTCAACTCTGAATAGGTAAATGAAATGGATTTGATATCAAAGAAAGCCAATTTAGCTTCTTCGTATTTATTTAAAGAAAAGTAGGAATAGCCTAAGCGAAAATAATACATGGCTTCTTCGTGAAACTCTAAATCATACACATTGACATTACTCAATTTAGCAATAACCTTGTCATATTCTTTGTTTCTGAAATGCAGTTTGGACAATGCAATATACGTCTCTTTATTATACTTACCATTTGGATAATTTTCAAGATATTGCTCGAGTCTAAATTGGGCTTCATCGTTAAACAATTCTAAGGCACAAATGGCCTGATGAAACTTAGCCCATTCCACATCTGATTCATTGACATCGGGACATTCTTGCAAGGCGTCAGCCATAGAATATACTAAGGCATACTGTTTGTTTTGCAATAGATGTTTTATCTGGTCAACGTCACAATTCTGAGCAAGAGAGATTTGACTAATAAGTAAAAAGAAAATGTAAACTCTAAGTCTCATTTTTTAAATTTGATGCTAATTTATCAAAGAATGTCCCTATTACTATCGTAGAGTCAATAAGTTATTAACAGAATGCGTGTGCATAAACAACACTTGACCAACGCCATAAAAAAAGTAAATTTGTAGAAACAGAAATCTCGAGAAATGTCACTAATTGAACTCAAACACGTCGATGTATTTCAATCCGACAGACTAATCCTAAGCGATGTATCTTTCAGCATACAACCCACCGAATTTGTTTACCTCATTGGTGCTACTGGTAGTGGCAAAAGTAGTTTGCTTAAAACCTTGTATGCCGAACTTCCTATGAAAAAAGGTCTTGGTGAAGTGGTGGACCATCAACTTTTTGAAATCAAGAAATCTATGATTCCTTATTTGAGAAGGAAAATTGGCATTGTTTTTCAAGATTTTCAACTCCTTACTGACCGTTCGGTAAGAGAAAATTTAGACTTTGTGCTCAAAGCCACTGGTTGGAAAGATAAGAAAGAGATTAAAGATAGAATTGAAGAAGTCTTAACGAAGGTGGAGATGCTCGACCACATTGATAGAATGCCATTTGAACTATCTGGCGGCGAACAACAACGCATTTGCATAGCTCGTGCCTTACTCAACGACCCTAAACTGATATTAGCTGATGAGCCAACAGGAAATTTAGACCCTGAAACCACAGATAAGATTCTCAATTTGATTCACGATTTGTGTGCCAATGGCTGTGCTGTGTTAATGGCAACTCATGAGCATAACTTATTGAATCGTTTTCCGTCAAAAGTCTTGAAGTGTGAAGACGGCAAAGTCGCTTTTACCGAATAGATGTTATCCATCTTAATTCCCATATATAATTTTGCTGTTAAGGAATTAGTGAATGATTTATCTTCTCAAGCACAGGATTTAAACATACCGTTTGAAATACTTTGTGTTGACGATACTTCCAAAGCTACATACATCAAATTAAACGAGGGGCTAGAAAAAATTAAGGGTGTTAATTACCAATTGAACAAAAAAAATATTGGGCGTTCTGCTATAAGAAATCTACTCACCGATAAAGCACAGTACGACTATTTGTTATTTTTAGATTGTGACGTCCAAATAGGTGATAATTTCATTAAAAAATACATTGACTTTAAAGATGAAAGCGAGGTAATTGTTGGCGGTGTGAGTTATACCGAATACGAACAATTGGAAAAAAACAAACGATTGAGGTGGAAATACGGTAGGTACAGAGAGGAACGCAAAGCACATTTCAGAAATCAAAGACCTTACGCCTCATTTAGCGCATGTAACCTATTCATTAACAAGAAAGTTAGTCAGAATATTAGATTTACAGAAAGCTTAACAAAGTACGGCCACGAAGACACCTTATATGGCGCAGAATTGGAATTTAACTCTTATACGGTTATGCATATCAACAATCCTATTATACATTTAGGACTAGATGAGGTATCCGTATTTTTGGAAAAAACAGAATTCGCCCTTATCAACCTATTATCATTACAAAAAAGTCACCCTAGGGCATGTAAGAATATCAAAATTTTTAACTACTACAACTTCATTAGAAAAACATTGTTTTTAACTAAAGGCATTTTTATTTTTTGGAAATATTGTTGCCGTAAATTACTAATGAATGGAAGCACCAATCTAATGGTGTTCGATTTGTATAAACTCAGCTTTATGCTTTGTCTAAAAAAGGACTAAAAACACCCTCTAGTATCTGAGATTCATTTTGCCAATTTAACTCCTTTTTGGCCTTTGTAAAATCATAAAAGTTTAGGTTTTGAAACATATCCTCAATTTGTTTGGCAATACTTTGCGGTGTTCTTTCACGGATTAATTCACCAATTTGATAGTGATTCATTATGCCTTTAACCTCAACCAAAGACGATGCCAAAACAGGCGTATCGGCATGAATATAATCGAATAATTTATTAGGTAAACTGTATTCAAAACTCAAGCCTCTAGGCTCTTCAAATAATATACCAATACTCGCTTGTTCGGTATGAGCCTTCAAATCATTAAAAGGCAAACGACCTAAAAACTCTACTTTATCTTCCACCTCCTTTTGTTGAGCTAATGTTTTTAGAGCCTTTAACTCCTCGCCATCGCCTATAATTTTAAGTTTAAAATCATCTAAATAGCACATCATTTCTATAGCGAGTTCTAAACCTCTACCTGGGTTCATGCCTCCTTGATAAATAATAGTTTTAGTACTAGTCTGAGCCGAAGATGATGGGCTTAAATAAGGAACATTACGAACTACTTTCATAGCTATTCCGTATCTATCCTTATAAAACTGTGCAATGGAATGGCAGACGGTGTAGCTATGTTTAATTTTTGGCAAAATCCAGCGTTCTAAGCTTTCCCATATTTTCTTTTTGGTAGGACGATGTATCAGTTCTGGAGCTTCTGGAAAAAGCTCGTGGCTATCATACACCAAAGGAATATCTTTACATTTAGATGCTAAAAAATTGGCCAATAAGGTATCTAAATCGTTACTCAATAGCAGATGGCTTTTGCTAAAAAGTAATATCAAAAACAAACGGAAATTATACTCCAAATAGAACATTGGCCCTGAAGAAAAAAGCAAGGTCATTCGCTTAGTCGTATAGCTACGATGTAAGACTTGACTGTAGGACAACTTCCTACCCCATAAAATCACCTCAAAGCCCATAGACTCCAAACTTTGGCAAACCTTATGCACCCGTTGGTCAGTACTAATATCATTAGTTACAGAGACGATGATTTTTTTCCTCATATTTGCGAAAATACATAAAATAGAACGAGTAAATCATAAGTATTCATACCTTTGAACTCTATGGCATTAGAACACAACTATCCTTTACAAACGCTCAATACCTTTGGCTTATCGGCACAAGCTGAGCACTTTGCCCGTTTTCAATCCATAGAGGAGTTACAAAACCTATTGGCTCAAGCTGAACGACCCCTTATGATATTGGGTGGTGGTAGTAACATCTTACTGACTCAAGATGTGAAAGGTAGTGTTTTGAAAAATGAAATTGGAGGAATTCACATAATTGAAGAAGATGACCAAAGTGCCTTAGTAAAAGTGGGCGGTGGTGTAGTCTGGCACGACTTTGTGATGTGGAGCATCAATAAGCAATTAGGAGGAATAGAAAATTTATCACTAATACCGGGAAGTGTTGGGGCAGCACCTATGCAAAATATTGGAGCCTATGGCAGCGAAATAAAATCGGTTTTTGAGGAGTTAGAAGCGGTACATATAGATAGCCGAGAGGTTAAAATTTTTAACAATGAAGATTGTCAATTTGGCTACCGTTATTCTATTTTTAAAGGAGAACTCAAAGGGCAATTTGTGATTTGTAGCGTTAGCTTTAGGCTCAGCAAAATACCCCAATTCAACACCTCTTATGGTGCTATAGAAGATGAGCTCAAAGCAATGGGAGCAACAGCTAGTTTAGAAAGTATAAGCCAAGCCGTTATAGCCATCAGACAACGCAAACTACCCAACCCTAAAGACATTGGCAATAGTGGTAGCTTTTTCAAAAACCCGACCATTTCGAATGCACAGTTTGAAAGTCTAAAAAGCCAATTCCCCAATATAGTGGGTTATCCTAATGGGCAAGACAAAACTAAAGTAGCCGCAGGTTGGCTCATAGAACAAGCGGGTTGGAAAGGCTATACACATCAAGATGCTGGTGTACACAAAAACCAAGCCTTAGTACTTGTCAATTACGGACAAGCCAAAGGACAAGATATTTTGAAGCTATCTCAAGACATACAAGCCTCTATTCAACAAAAATTTGGCATCGCTTTAGAGGCGGAAGTGAATATTATTTGATAATTCCTCCAAATTTATTTCAAAGTCGGCAAACTGTAAGCCAACTCTATACCAATAAAATTGAGATTCTGTTTGAGCTTACCACCACTACTACCGTTTTTCAAATGATAAAAATTAAAATTCCCTTCTGCTATGTGATGTGGAGAATAATTGACCACCAAATTAACTAACAGTTGATGCTTTTTTATCGATTTGACTAGACCTAACTTAGTGAAGTAACTGAGAAAAGTAGAGTTAGAATGAATGGACTCCATTCGTGAAAAAAAAACTAATGTGTTATTACTTTCTGTAAGGCTTCCCTCTGAGCCATAAGGATAATTCAAAAATTTATTCCACTTCAAACCCACTTCAATATTTTGGGTGTGCTTTTCTAAAGGCAATCGCTTGAATAAGGAAATGGGAAATACGTATTTATTGAAAAGCGAATATTCCGTATCATTAAAAGAGGAGCTGGTAAGAACATTATCGGGCAATTGAAATTCCGTTTCTTTAAAACCCATGTTCTGAGGATCATAGGCAATTCCGGCTGCTAGACGCAAACCTAAATTACTTTTAAATGGAAGTTCATAGAAGATACTAAGCTCTCCACTAACAACTGGTTTGGAATACAATAGATGATTGCCGGTAGCATTTGTAATGCTCAAATAATCCTTAAGGTAAGGGGTTAAGGAAATTCCATAATCCATTGACTTGAAACCTTGAGCGTATGAGCTAAGGGCAAAAGCAAAATAGATGCTTAGTAATGTGACTTTTTTCATAGCATTATAACTTTAAGAGTTTAACTCAAAATTAATAAAATAAAGCAACTCATTTCTGAGCTGCTTTATTTACTACTATTTGAGATAGGTTTTATTTAGAGTATTTCTAATTATCTGGCTAAATCAAATAAAGATACTCCAAATCCTAGATAAAAAAGATGCTTTTTATCATTGTCGTAACTCCTATAATTATATCCTAGCGACCAAAAAGAACCTCTATTTTTAGAAAAACGCATACTTAGGTCGCTATACCAAAAGTCGGTTTCACTAAGAGATTTTCCCGCCTTCATACGAAAGGTCGAATAAAAATTATTTCTATTGTGTTTGGTATAAGATAAGCCAACTCCCATAGCTTCTTGAAAATCAAAATGCGATTCTTTTTCGTCTAACTCAAAAAATACATCTCCCTCCCATCTAATAGTCCAAGTAGAATCGAAAGAGTAATTGAGTGAAGTAGTTGTTAAAAACTGTTCGCTTTTTTCAGAATTAAAAGGACTTAACAGTGTTGCCCCTACTTCAACATCAAACTTATCTACAAATTTAGCCGCAAATTTACCCTGCTGGGCAACACTAACTAAAGAACTTAGTAACAATACCGTTAACAAAATTTTATTTTTCATAGCATTATGGATTTAAGATTTATTTTATTCAAAGTTATTAAAAAAAGCAACTCAATTGAGTTGCTTTTTTTAATAATAACGATGGACAGATTTAAAACCTTTCAAGAAAATAAGTCATATTTTTTACAAAAAACACGGCTCTTTCTTTATGTTCTAATTTGAAACTTGCATCTTCCTCTCCCACTTTCAATTGATAAAATCTATTTTCTTTTGAAATGATATGACAAGACTCAGAAATGATTTTCTCATTATCAGCAAACATATATACACTATCAGCATCTAATCTTAAAACAGTTGGTCTTGGAAATTGTTCTGAAAGGGCTACAAAAACAAAACCTGCCAATCCTATGGTATCCATTTCATCTAACTGAACATCAATAATTTGCCATTCCCCAATAATTTCATTATCACTATCACAACTCAAAAGAAGAAATAAAGGAACAATTATTATAAAATATTTCATAGTAGTAACTTTTTGATACCTATCTTCTATTATTTTCTTTTAATTTCTGTTGAATCGAAGATATTATATAGTAAAAGGATTTAACCTCATCATAATTGACTTGCCTTTTTGTTTTGACATCTATCAATTTTGCTCTAATACTAATATTAGAATTTGAATTGTTATTACCATAAGAAACAACTGGACCGATAAAATGCAAATCATGACCACAATCACTAGTCATTGTAATATTATAACTATTAATCTGAATCGGTGGCCAAGTAAATCTTGTTGACACATCAATAGTCCCTTTAATCGTCCATACACAACCATCTGAATCAACAACCTTTTCATCAATTACAATCTCTTTTGCATTTGCATTAAAAGAAATTCCTACTAAGGCGAGGAATAGGGTGCCGTAAAGTAAATTTTTCATTTTTAAAAAGTTTTAAGTTTTGCTAAGGCTTTGTGCCTTTGCTTTGTACAATTTTAGCTAAAAATTGAAAGAAAATAACTACTAATTATGTCTAATTTAGACATCTGGGCTAAATTTAACCTTAACTTAATATGGAGGTGTCATTATTTTTTTTAACTTCGAATTAGTGAAAAAACTTGGTAAAAATATTCGTACCGTTAGAGAAATGAGAAACCTAACCCAAGAGGCATTAGCTGAGGCTATTGGCTATTCTCAAAGACACGTTTCCAGAATTGAAAAAGGAGAAATACCCTTAAAAGAGGAATGTATTCAAAGCATCTCTGATGCCCTAGAGGTATCTCCTCAAAAATTAATCGACTTGGATTATGATTCTTTTTTAAAAAAATAAAAAAAGCAACTCAATTGAGTTGCTTTTTTATTGTTGTGTATGTCTAATCGCTTATTGTTTGACCAATTTATAATTCGCTGTTCCCTCAGATGTAATTACACTAAGTTGATATAATCCCTTGGCATAGTCAGACAAATCAATAGTTGTATTAACACTACTGTTGGCACTAAATGTTTGTCCATAGACTTGTTCTCCCAATAGGCTATAAAGTCTAATCTCCGTTTGAGCGTCAGTATAAAAATCCAAGTGGAAGATATCAGACGATGGATTAGGATAAATAGTGAGGTTTGAAAGATTGGCTAATCTTGCAGCACCTAAAGTATATTCAACAGGCTGAGAGAAGATTGTTGCCCAAGAAGTTCCGTTAGCACCACATGCTCCTCGTATTTTCCAAGAGTAATCCCCAGCTGTCAAACCAAACTTAGTCTTAGAATTAGAAGAACCTGCAAGGTCATTCCAAGCCCATACTTGACCAGTAGTTAGATTGGTTAGCTCCAAGAAGTAATGGTCTGGCTGCCCACTCTCTGGCGTATCCCAAGTCATGGTAATGGCTGTTTGCGCCCCATTGGCACTAGTCGCTAGGTTGGTAGGCATTTTATCACAAATGGCTTGTGTGCTAAATGTAGAGAAATCGCCCCAGCCCGAATGGTATTGTGGGTCAGAGTCGCCATTGGCATCAACATTACCCATACACCATGCTTTAGTGTGCCATTCGTAGTCGGTACTTGGCTCAAAGTTTCCTTTTAAAACGCTAATACTACCATCGGCAGCTCCATTAACATAGCGGAAAGAGTTTGTACCTATTACTCGCATCTTACCTTTAGACTGCCATACACCCCAAGATGCATCAGGCGCATCGGCACTTAAAGTCACCCAATTAGCCTCCGTAGAAGCCGATAAGTTCTCTA
>JADHMR010000079.1 GCA_016779945.1 Bacteroidia bacterium
TTAAGGTACCTGCAAAGACCTCACGTAACACATTTACGACGCGTACCATTTTTCTGATTACACTAAACGATATTCAAACAGGTAAGCAAGGGATCGGCGAGGCTTCTCCTTTATCTCTGCTTAGTTTGGACGATGTACCAAATTACCAATTGATTCTCGAAAAAAAACTCGATGAATTCTGTCAAGTGGGATCATTAGACCAGTTGTCATTGGCGGCGTATCCAAGCATTCGTTTTGGAATTGAAACAGCGTTGCTTAATATGTCTGCAGATAGCGAAGGAGTTATTTTTAATTCTGATTTTACAGCTAGAAAAAAAGCAATACCCGTCAATGGATTGGTTTGGATGAATGATTCTCCAACTATGTATAAAGAGGCTATTGAAAAGATTCAGGCGGGATTCAATGTAATTAAAATAAAAGTGGGGGCATTAGATTTTGACGAGGAGTGTCGTTTATTAGAAAAAATAAGGAAGCAATTTTCAGCCTTTAAAATCACCTTACGAGTTGATGCGAATGGAGCTTTTGATGCAGAAGACGCATTAGAAAAACTAAATGAGCTCAAAAGATTTGAACTTCATAGCATCGAGCAGCCTATTGCAGCAGGTCAGTGGGATTGGATGCAAAAAATCTGTGCAGAAAGCCCCGTAGATATTGCATTAGACGAAGAATTAATTGGCGTAAACGTATTTGAGCAGGCTGATAAGATGATTAAGCATATAAAACCATCCTATCTCATTTTGAAGCCCAATTTGATTGGAGGACTTTCGATTTCTGATCAATGGATTACGTTTGCACATAAGCACCATGTCGGTTGGTGGGCTACATCTGCTCTGGAGAGTAATGTAGGATTGAATGCCATTGCTCAATGGGTGAGTACCTATCAAAACCCCCTTCATCAAGGGTTAGGTACAGGGTCATTATTTTCTAATAATTTCTCATCTCGACTAAAAATGGAAGAGGGTCATATGCGATATGTCTAGCTAATTTCCTAAAATGATCACTAAAAAGCACATTTTACATCGTTTTAGTGTCAGATTTTACAAGTTTTTATTTTTGGCACACTATTTTCTATAATTTTGTTGCCAATTTGAAGCGATTTTTATACATAATTACATTTTTTGCATTGAGTTTAAATCTCATGGCTGGAGATTTGCCCAAGTTAGGGTTGAATTATCCTAATCCTGCAAAAACAACTACCTATGTAGATGTCGAGTTTTCGTCATTGGAAGCCCAGCTCGTTATATCCAATATACTTGGTGAGGTAATTTCTGTTCAAAAAATACCACATTCGGGTACGTATTCTATTGATGTCACCAACATACCAGAGGGTGTATATTTTTATACTTTGGAAGCAGGTAACGACAAAATCACTAAGAAACTTACGGTTAAGAAGTAATTTAAGGGTTATCCTCAAAAAATTTGAGTGTTGATTGGTACCCGCATCGAATGATTACTTGTTTTTGTTTTTTGCTTAATCGTCTGATTTTAGGGTTAAATCCTTTGGTGTTTATGAAAATGGATTGTTCTAATTGTTGGGTTCCTAATTTTCGTCTGCCAAGTGTCTCGCCACTAAGATGAGAAAATGCAATAATGAACTCTTTCTGATTTCTTATTACATGGTTTGCCATTGATTGTTGAGAGGAGTCAATTTCGAGCTTGATGCCTAGTGTTTTCTCATTGCAAAGATAGTAGCTGTTCTGTCCGTTATTAACATACACAAGGCTATCAAATATGTGAAAAGGATAATTGTCAATTACTCCGCCATCGGTCATGACTTTAGTATTCTGATTAGCTTCTTTTTTATGGACAATAGATCCATTAGGTTGCATAAAAACAGCCTCATAATAGAGCGGTATACTGATGCTGATTTTAACTGCATCAATTATTTTCATGTCGGGATATGTTTTGTGACTAAACACTTCTAATTTTTGGTTGGTGAGATTGGCTCCAGTGATAAACAGGTCCTTCACTTTTGGATTAGTGGATCGTAGCTGATGGAGTTCCATAAAGGTAATATCGGGGGATATTCTTTTGTACCTCATGGCTTGAGTCAGGTCTTCCATAAACCGATCTGTTTTGTAGTAGCCGTATTTTTTATAAAAACGAATAAGACCAGAAAGAATAGGGATACCAACTTGGCTATATTTACCAAAGTTTTTTTCGAGATTAAGTTGAGTGATTTCTTTACCCCTGTATCCTATTGAAAAGAGTAACCCATTCAAGGCTCCCGAACTAGTGCCAGCCACTTGTTTAATCTGTGGTGTAACCCCAAGACTATCGAGTACCTCAATAGCACCCGAATAGGCGAGTCCTTTCATTCCGCCCCCCTCCAAGACTAAATTTTCGAATTGGCTAAAGGCACTTGTGGACGCTAAAACTAGCGTAGAAACAACGAGTGTTTTTTTAAAAATTTTATAAAATTCTTTCAATTTTTGATTTATCCAAGAATAGCATTTCCAATCAAAAAATAGAGGAATAGACCAATTAAATCATTGCTTGTTGTAATGAATGGACCAGTTGCAAGAGCAGGGTCAATCTTCATTTTGTCAAGGGTTAGAGGCACCGTAGTTCCAATGACTGCAGCAAGAAGAATAACAGAAAGTAGAGCAATACTGACGGTCATCATAATATCAGAGGAATTGCCAAAAATATATCCATAACCCATTAGCAGTGCAGAACAAACCAAACCATTGATAACGGCTACGGCAAGTTCTTTGCTAAGTGCTGCCCATATACCTTTATTAGTAATGGAATTATTTGCCAAACCTTGAACGATAATAGAACTGGATTGGACACCCACATTACCGGCCATTGCCATGATTAGTGGCATGAATAAGGCCAATTGTACGTTGTCTGAAAGTTCTTTCTCAAAATTTCCAATTACAAGCGAACTTGCTATGCCGCCCAATAATCCAACGATCAGCCAAGGCAGTCTTGCACGCGTATTGAGCCAGACAGAGTCGATATTTTCGACACTTTCCGATATACCCGATAACATTTGATAATCTTTTTCAGCTTCGTCTTTTACATAATCAAGGACGTCGTCAAAGGTGATTCGACCCACTAACCGATTAAATGCATCTACAATTGGCAAAGCAACTAGATCATATTTCTGCATTGTATTGGCTACTTCTTCGCCAGAAGAGTAGGTGTTTTCATATATAATATTCGGATTGAATATTTTTTCAACCTTGGTGCTTTCTTTATTAAGAAGGATAGCTTTTAGGGATACCCATCCAACAAGTTCGTCATAATCATCAACAACATAGGCTGTATAAACTTTAGAAACTTCCTCAGCTTGTTGGCGTATTTCTTCCGTACATTGTTTTACAGTCCAATTACGTTTGACCTTAATCAACTCTTTAGCCATTAAAGATCCAGCAGTATTTTCAGGAAATTTCAATAAAGAAGCAATGTTTTTGCTATGTTCTTTATCTTTAATGAGGTGTAGGATTTCTTTTCCTTCAGCTGTTCCCATGGAGTTGAGAATGTCTGCAGCGTCATCCGAATCGAGATAGGAGAAAAAATCATTGGCAATTTCATCATTTGAATATCCCGCTAAAAATTTAAGTTTAGTTTCTGCATCTAACTCAGTAAGAACATCTACTTTTTTTTGTGGTTCGAGAAGTGTGGTTACAAATACCGCTTGATCAAGATTCAGTTCATCGAAAAGCTCTGCAATATCTGCAGCATATAATTTTTCGAGAACAGGTAAGAGTTCATCTTTTTTTTGAGCCTCAATAAGAGAAAGTAGCTCATCCTGCGATTCTTTTGTTATTTCAATTACTGACATGGGATTCTATGAACACACACAATTCTTCAAATTGAAGATATGTAAGATTCTCAGGTCGCAAGGTAGCAAATTGATGGTTAATTAAAAGCTCTTTAGCAATAATTGAGGCCAGACTATTCCTCAAGGTTTTCCTTCTTTGACCAAAAGCAGTTTTGACAACTCTTTTGATGAGTTTGGGGTCAGCTTTAAATATATGCTCTTTTTTTCGTGCTTTCACAACTATGCTATTTACCCTTGGCGGAGGGTCAAATGCACTAGGAGGTAACGTCATCATTTGTTCAACATCATAGTAAAAAGGCATGAGTACACTTAAAATTCCATAGTCTTTTTTGTCTTTTGGCTGAGCAACCAAACGAATACCCATCTCGAGTTGAAACATACCTACCCATTGGTTGATTAAATGAGAGTTTTCAATTATTTTAAATACAATATGAGATGAAATATTATAGGGGAAATTACCAATCAGCCTGAATGAATCGTTATAGTAATCGTTGAGATTAATTTTTAGGAAATCAGCTTGTATGATTTCAATATTCTGCCATTTATTTTTCAGATAATTACTAGCATCATTATCAATTTCGACGGCTCTAAATGTCTTGGCTGAGTTCAATAAATATTGTGTTAGTATTCCCATTCCAGGTCCAACTTCAAGCACATCTTGGTTATCGATAGTATCGAGTCCATGTACAATTTTTTGTGCCGTGGTTTGGCTTGTTAAAAAATGTTGACCGAGGTGTTTTTTAGCTTTCAATTTGTTGAATTAACCAGTTATTAAATTTGTCGCTTTCTATTATTTGGTGGGACATACTCACCGTTTCAATTTTATGCTTCAAGGTTAAGTGCTTGATTTTTACCCAATCTTTTTGCGTACATACAAGTGTTGAATTATTCGATTTTTCAACTAAGGCGTCCAATTCTTTTTGGGTATAAACATGGTGGTCTTTAAACCCCTGAAACCCGGATAGGGTATACTTTTTAGCCAGATGATTTTTAAAGGTAATGTTGTTAGCAAGCCCACTAAATCCGAATACTGGAGTTTTAATAGTTGGATCGACATAGTTACTTTTAGCATAAAATACAGGCTTATTTTTAGGTGGAATAAGCTCAAAATTTTCGGGGCATTTTGTCATTATAATCGCGTCGGCTCGATTTGCACCTTGTTTGGCTTCTCTAAGATTTCCTGCAGGCATTAACCAGTCTTTGAAATAGGGCTTCTCATAGGTGGAAAGTAGGAGAGAAACTTTTGGTTTAATCTTTCGATGTTGAAAGGCATCATCTAGAATTATTAAGGTTGTTTCAGGTTTTTCTCTTAGTATTCTTTGAACTCCCTGAACTCGATTTTCGCATACAGCCACGGCTATGTAATCATAATTGCATTTAATCTGCAACGGTTCATCGCCTACTTGATTTGGGGATAATTTCTGTTCTACCCACAAAAAACCCGTTGTTTCTCTGCCATAGCCTCTACTTAAAACTACAATTGAATATTTTTTAGAAAGAAGATTAATCAGGTATTCAACCATGGGTGTTTTTCCCGTCCCTCCAACTGCTAAGTTGCCAATCGCCAGAATGGGGACATCAAACGATGTACTCTTGAATAGCTGTTGATTGTACCCCCAATTTCTTAGCGATGTGATTAGCCAATAGATAGCAGCAATCGGAGATAGTAATACAATTCGTATCAAATACACTACTACAAAGAAAAGGAAAAATGGTGGTCGATTATAGACGGCTTACTTTTTATGAATAATGGAAAGAATCAGTTGATGAATTGCGTCTTCATCCAAATTATATTTAGCTCTCAATTCTGCTCTTGTTCCTTGTTCAATGAATTGGTCCGGCAAGCCCAAGTTGGTAATTTTCCCAGCGTAGTTATGATCTTGGGCAATCATTTTTATTTGCTGGCCAAATCCGCCGATTAAACACGATTCTTCAATGGTAATAATTTGCTCAAAGGATTGAAGTGTATTTATAATTTTATTTTGATCTATGGGCTTAACAAATCGAGCATCGATGTGGCAAACTTGGTTTTGGTCACTTAACCTATTTAGGGATTTTTGAACGGCTATACCTATTTCTCCAACAGAGATAATCGCAATTTTATTGCCCTCACAAAGTGTTCTACTTGCTCCAATTTCAAGCGGTTGAATTTTATTTTTATATTCTTTTTTACTGCCTCTTCCTCTTGGGTAGCGAATGACCACGGGACCATCGGTAAAATCTGCAGCCCAATACATGGCATTTCGCAACTCATGTTCATCCATGGGAGATATAATGGTTAAATTGGGGATGGCATTTAAATAGGCAATATCAAAAGATCCGTGATGAGTTGGTCCGTCTGCTCCAACCAGTCCAGCCCGATCGATACAAAATACTACGGGTATGTTTTGAAGGGCTACATCATGAATAATTTGATCGTATGCTCTTTGGGCAAAGGATGAATAAATCGAACAAAATGGTCTTTTGCCAGATGCTGCAAGTCCAGCCGAAAATGTGACGGCGTGTTGTTCGGCAATTCCAACATCAAAAACACGGTGTGGCATAGCATCCATGAGTATTTTCATTGAACTTCCGCTTGGCATTGCTGGAGTAATCCCAATAATTCGTTGGTCTTTTTCTGCTAATTCCAGTAAGGTATGTCCAAATACATCTTGAAATTTTAATGGTTGAGGATTGTCTGCCATAGACTTAGTGGGGTCTATTTTAACATAACTCACACTGTGCCATTCTGTTTGGGCTTTTTCTGCAGGGGTATATCCCTTTCCTTTGACAGTGCGTATATGAAGTATTTTTGGAGAACGTACAGTTTTATTTTTTTCGAGTGAAGAAATCAATCCATCAAGGTCATGACCGTCAATTGGACCTTCATATTCAAGTCCTAGTGTCTTGAACAAATTTAGGGTGTTGTTAATAGTGTTCAAATGGTGGTTGATTGCTCCAGAGTTTGGGTCAATTCCTATTTGATTATCGTTGATGATAACAAGAACATTCGCATTTGAGGTACCTAAATTGTTTAATGCTTCGAAAGCCATTCCTCCAGTTAAGGATCCATCTCCAATTACGGCGATGTGCTTATGTTCCTTTTGGTCGAGAATTGCGGCCTCAGCCATACCAAGTATAGCAGAAATTGATGTTGAGGAATGTCCCGTTCCAAAATGGTCATATTCGCTTTCACTCATTTTTGGAAATCCGGCTAAACCATCTAGTTTTCGTATATTATCAAATTCGTTTTTTCTACCAGTTAGGAGCTTGTGAATGTATGCTTGATGTCCAACATCCCATATAAGTTTGTCAATTTTGAAATCATGGATGAAGTGAAGTGCAACGGTTAGTTCTACTACTCCGAGGTTAGCACTAAAATGTCCTCCGTTCTTTAAAATTTTGTCAATAAAGAATTCCCTAATTTCTGAACAAAGTTGGGGTAGCTGATCCTTTGTTAGCTTTTTAAGATCGCTTGGTTCGTTTATGTTTTTCAGCAAATTCAGATTGCAAAGATGATGATTTAACCCGAATATTTTATGCTGTGGTTACACCAAATAGATATCCAATAAGGGCAGTAAGCAACATAGCTAGTGTTCCCCAAAATGTAATTCTTACAATGCTTTTCCATACACTAGAACCACCAGTTTTAGCAGCTACAGCTCCGAGTAGAGCAAGAAATAGAATTGAAAAAGAGTATTGAAAAATAATCATTTGGTTCAATTCAACATATAAAGCAACAATGATGGGGAGTATTCCTCCGAACACAAATGCAGCTCCAGATGCAAAAGCAGCTTGGAGTGGCTTGGCTTGGCTTATATCATTAATGCCTAATTCATCTCTGGCGTGAGCCTCTAAAGCATTGTGTTGTGTTAGTTGTTTAGCAACCTCAAGAGAAAGTTCATTAGTTAGCCCTCTGTTTTTATAAATTTTAGCGAGTTCATGAAGTTCTTCTTCTGGAAACTCATCTAATTCTTGTTGCTCTCTATTTAAGTCAGCACTTTCTATATCAGATTGTGAACTTACCGAAACATACTCACCTGCTGCCATGGATAAAGCTCCAGCCACTAACCCAGCTATTCCAGCCAGTATTATGGATTCTCTTGTTGTTGCAGCTGCAGCAACTCCAATTACGATACTTGCAGTGGATAATATTCCGTCATTTGCTCCTAATATGGCAGCTCTCAACCAATTACTTCGATTGACAAAATGATTTTCAGAATCTAAATTCATACGCTTCAAATGTAATAAGATAGGGTGTCTTTTGGCTTTAAAAAAGGTCTTTTTGCATTACTTGATGTTCTATGCCAACTTCTAAGAAAGGTTCGGAGCATACTTCATAACCCAGTTTTTCATAAAATCCTAGGGCGTAGTGTCGAGCATGTAAAATAACGGTTCTCATGCCATTATTTTTAGCATATTTTTCAAGTTCGTGTACCAATAGTTTGCCATAACCCTCTCCTCTAACTTCAGGTATTGTGGCCATTTGTCGAAGTTTTCCTGTGTTTTTTTTATATTCACATACAAGACTAACGGTGCCTATAATCCGATCCTCTTTTTCTATAATAAAGTGAATTTGATTTTCTTCGTCAGATAAATCTTCTTTAAAAATATCGAGGTTTAGTGGTTTTCTAAGGACCTCATTTCGAATGCCCAAACTTTTCTCATAGCGTTCATCATTGCTATTGATTTGATGAACAATTGGATGCATTAAAATAAGCCTTTTTTACTTTGTGCATCAACTACAGCAAGGTTAATCATATTTACAATTTCACGGACAGAGCTTCCTAATTGCAATACATGAACAGATTTTCTGAAACCAACAAGAACTGGTCCAATGGCCTCAGAGATTCCCAGACTTTGAACCATTTTATAAGCAATATTTCCAGAGGACAAAGCAGGGAAAATAAACACATTTGCATTTTCGCTACCAAGCTTACAAAACGGGAATAGCTCCTGCCTTAATTCAGCATCTAATGCAGTATTTGCTTGCATTTCTCCATCCACTAAAATCTCTGGATTTTCTGTATTTAGTCGTTTTAATGCTTTTTGAATATTGGTTACGGTTTTTCCTTTTGCAGAACCAAAGTTACTGTAGCTCAGCATTGCTATCCTTGGTTTGATTTGAAGTTTATTTACAGATTTGTGAATCAGTTTGACTATATCTACTAAATCGTCTGATGTTGGGTCAATATTAACAGTAGTATCTGCAAAGAAAAGGGGACCTTGCTTACTCATAATGATATACATACCCGCTACTTTATTGGTTCCTTCTTCCTTACCAATGATTTCTAAAGCGGGTCGAATGGTGTCTGGATAATTCCTATTTTGACCTGAAATGAATGCATCAGCTTCACCCAATTCGACCATCATCGTGCCGAAGTAGGTTCGTTGTCTCATTTTTCGTGTAGCTTCAAGAAGTGTAATGCCTTTACGAGCTCTTTTTTCGTAATAAATTTGTCCATACCGATTGGTAATTTCTGGTGATCGACTAGGGTCAATTATGGTGCAGTCACCCAAATTTAATCCCAACTCTTCTATTTGTCCTCTGATATAGTCTTCAAACCCAAGTAATATTGGAATACAACTACCTTCTTCTTTAGCTGTGTGAGCAGCTTTCAAGATTTTAGGATTATCTGATTCAGCAAATACCACACGTTGTGGATTTTGTTTAGCTCTTAGGGTTAGATTTCTTAAAAAGCGATTGTCAAGTCCTAATCTTTTTCTCAACTCTGTTTTGTAGCCATCCCAATCATTAATTTCAAATTGAGCAACTCCACTTTCCATAGCTGCTTTGGCCACAGCAGGAGATACGCTAGTAATTAATCGTGGATCTAAAGGCTTAGGAATGATATAGTCTTTTCCGAAACTCATATCTGGTTGGTTATAAGCAATAAGTACCACATCAGGAACAGGCTCTTTGGCTAGTTCTGCAAGAGCTTTTACCGCTGCTAGCTTCATTGCTTCATTGATTGCAGTTGCTCGAACATCCAGTGCTCCTCTAAATATAAATGGAAATCCCAAAACATTATTCACTTGATTCGGATGATCAGACCGACCCGTTGCCATAATAATATCATCTCTGGATGCCATGGCTTCATCATAGGCAATTTCTGGATTTGGATTTGCAAGTGCAAAAACAATCGGATTTTTTGCCATTGACCGAATCATATCTTGAGTAACAATATTCCCGACTGACAAACCCAAAAACACATCAGCATCGTGCATCGCTTCAGCTAGAGAGTTAAATTTTTTGGGTGTTTTAAAAAGTTCTTTCCATGGGTCTAAGTCTTCTCTATAATCACTTACTTGACCTTCACGGTCGAACATATAAATATTTTCTTTTCTTACACCTACGGATATCCATAATTTAACACAGGAAATTCCAGCAGCACCCGCCCCGTTAACAATGACTTTAATTTCATCGATTTTTTTATTAGCTAGTTCTAAAGCATTGAGAAGTCCAGCTGTACTTATAATTGCTGTTCCGTGTTGGTCGTCGTGCATCAACGGAATTTTCATTTCTTTTTTGA
>JADHMR010000080.1 GCA_016779945.1 Bacteroidia bacterium
GAACTTAGATTCTGTACCATAAAATTTATCTAAAGCCATATGAAATGATGTGTTGTACCCCCAACTTTCATTGCCTTCAAATTCCATAATAGGCATCAATTCTATGGCATTTATATTTAAATTCTTAAAATAATCTATTTTATCAATAACGTCTTGAAAATTACGGTCAGCATCAAAATCTCTGATTAAAAGTTCATAGATAATTAAATCTTCTTTTGATGGCTTTTGAAAGTCAGTAACTTGCCAATTATAGGGTGTTTGTGCCGTTTGAAGTACCGTGACTTCTCTATCTTGTCCTGACGGGTAAGTGGGTAAATTGGGATAAGTAGCTGCAGGAATATAGGGATCATCGAAAGGAGATAATACAAGTTTAGAATAGGGGTCTGCTGTTTTAACTAACTTTGGTGATCCAGAGATTGTTGATTGGTCAAAAACCCAATATTGATAGGATTCGATTTGTTCAGGTATTAGCCCACTAAGTTCCAACCAAAATAAATCTGAGTTGGGGTCTTTTTTCATTGCATATTGAGCTGTTGGAGTCCAATTATTAAAACTTCCAACCACATATACAAAATCCTTAGATGGTGCTTCCACCACCAAAGTAGCTTTTGAGGTATCAGTCGTGTTATAATTGATGCCTTGCTCCAGACCACTTGGTATGGCTTGACTAATTGTGGCGTTAACAAAGATGTTAAAGTTCTTTGTAATACTACTACTGCCTTGAGTCACGACAAGCTGACAAGCTTTATTTTCGGTTATGTTGGTTACAAAAGAACTTTGATAGAATGTTGTATTTGATGCAGTATGATAACTAACTCCATCTATAAAAAGCTCATAATTTGCAATACCATTATTGTTCTGAGCTAAAATCTGTGTTTGACTTCCAGAATTAACAAGAATAACATCACTTGAGTCTGGGTTGATTAATGTGACTTGGAAGGCCCCAACATTAAAAAAGAAATCTGAACAGCCGTTATCTTTAAGTTCTTGAGATCCATCTTCTGAACGAAAAACCATCCCCATTTTTGTTATTGTACTAGCCTCAGCTTCAGTTAAACCATAGTAGGATTGAGGAATAAAAGTAATACTCCAAGTTCCATCGCCGTTATCGGACATCTCACCAACACCATCATCTTGTCCCCAATTTCCAACGACTGATGTACCCCAAGCGTCACTGTCGGTACCAACACCTGAATGTAAATATACTTTGTTGGGGTTATTCATACCATTACAGTTGGTGGCAGTGCTGTTAACATCTACAGTTATGGTAATTTGTTGATTTATTTCAATTGTGCTTGGTGATGTGCTAACCTGAGCCAAACCCATGAGTGGTAATAAGCAGAATAAGAGTATTTTTTTCATATTATAAATTTATAATAAAATTCAATAATTAAAAAAAAGGAGCAGATATTTATCAACTCCTTTTTTTTGATTCTAACAACGCAATTAATCTAGTTTAGTGTAATTGTTTTAGTGTTGGTGTCTAATGTTAGATTATACACTCCAGAGGTGCCAATGAAGGCAAAATTATTATCGCCGTCTTGAGCGTCTTCAAAATTACTATCTATAGTATAGCCTTCAGCTACATACCATGGATAGTTTCTTCCTGAAGCCCAGTCTCCTTCAGATGTAAAAAATCTAAAGTTATTATCGGCTCCACCATTATTTTGTAGGTTTACAGGCCCGTAGTAAACACCATCGCCGGCGCAGAATAACTCAACAGGTGTAGCCCATCCCCAACCGGCATCTGGAACTCCTGCACCTACTAGGTATAGAATTTCAAATTCGCAAGTTCCAATAGATTGTGGTTCACTTAAAGTTATTGTTTTAGCAACTGTATTGATCTCAATGTGATAAAACCCTGATGTTCCAACAAATGCAAAGTTATTATCGCCATCTTGTGCATCTTCAAAATTACTATCAATGGTATAACCTTCCCCATCGTAGTGAGGATAGTTTAAACCTGATGCCCAATCTCCCTCAGAAGTAAACATTCTAAAGTTGTTATCAGCTCCACCATTGTTTTGAAAGTTAACATTTCCAGAGTAGATGTTATCACCGTTACAACCTAGTCTAACTGGAGAAGTCCATCCCCAACCAGCATCTGGAACACCAGCTCCAACAAGCCATATTTGCTCTAAATCACAGACTGGACCACCACTAGAAGCTTCGGGCAACATAAGAGTCAGCATCGCCACATTACTCATAGCTTCTACACTTGCGTTGGTTCCTACTGTTGCTCTTACACGAAAGGCGACATCTCCATTATCAGGAGCTGGAGTTGAGGGGTCATTATCCAAACCTGCTTCAGCAGCATATCCCAACATATCTCCTATGCTGATATCGTAATAATTGTTTGATGTTGTTCCTACAATTTCCATATCAGAAAAGTCTCCCGCAATAGATTTTTGTAACTCGTAATTGACATTAGTCTGAACATCAAAATCTGCGTCATTCCAAGTAAATCGCTCTCCTAGGTTTCCTGAAGTACCTGAGGTTAGTACATATTCGTTTAAAAATGTATTACTAAACATAAAATCCCCAGATAGAGAAGCTACGTATGTAATATCAGCATCGTCTTCTAGACATGAGTTAAAACTTATGGCTCCGACAATCAATAAGACTAATAATTTTATTTTATTCATGATTTTAAATATTTTAGTTATATCCTTCATTTTGTTGTAGGTTAGGGTTGACTAGTATTGAGGATTGTGGTATTGGAAACAGGTTTCTGTATTCATCAGTACCAATACCCGCAGGTTGATTGGATTTGAAAGGCCATAGGTAATTTCCAGAAGTAAAATAACCATATCTCACTAAATCTGTACGTCTTTGTCCTTCCCAATACAACTCTCTTGATCGTTCATCTAATATAAAATCTAAGCTCATATCGGAGGAAGATATCGAATTGTTATTGCTTCCATACGCTCTAGCAATTAACTCATTGATTTTGGTAGTGGCTAAATTTAAGTCACCCCCACCTCCTCTAAGAGTTGCTTCAGCATAGTTTAAGTAAATTTCAGCTAAACGAATAAGTGCTAAGTCTGTGTCGACAAAGTTACCAGATGTATCAACGCCTTGATTTCCATTGGAATCAATATTTTTAAATTTAGTTATTGCATATCCGTTATTAAAAGGGGGGATATTTTCAATTTCTAAACTTTGCCCATCGGTATAAAACATTCCACGTTTGTCAGATTCTGGAAGGACAATTGAAAGACTATAGGTTAGTGAGTTTATGTTTAATACCACATGGTACACACCATTTCCTGAAGGAAGGTCAATATTACCACCACCAGCTTCGAGCGTTCCATCGGCTTCATTATCGCCATAATTTTGTCCCCAATCTTCATTGAAACGAAATTTAATTTGGTTGCCAGAAAGTGTTGCATACAATTCAAACACATTAGAGCTCGTTTCATACATTTCCATGTCTGGTCCATTCCAGCCGTTGGTTGTAGCGTCCCCTACCAATCCCCAGTCAGACAATGTTCCGGATAGGGAGGCATTTAGTGCGTCTGGATCTACCATACCTTCTGGGAATTTATTAACTAAATTTTTTGTTGTGCGAATACCACCCCATCCACCGTTGACCCCAAAATCGCCAGCTGGCATTGTGCCACCAATAGCGGCATGAACCAGGAAGGTTGTTCCGCCATAAGTTTGTGAACTTAAACCATCAAAATTAGCAGTAAAGATAAACTCATTTTGAGCACCATTGGTGTCGTTATCCGCTAAGAACAATTCGTCGTAAGCCGTGCCATTGCCATTGGCATCATTCGTATTAATCATATATGTGGAATTCATCACCTCACTAGAATAAGTTACACAGTCTGTGTATCGTGGTGTTCCTGTCCAAACCTCAGCATTTAAATATAACTTAGACAATAGTGCCCAAGCCGCTACTTGATCTACACGGCCATACTCATTTGAACCAGAAGGTAAAAGTTGATCTTTAATTTCTAAAAGCTCACCTTCAACAAAATTAAACAATTCAGCTCTTGAGCTTTGTTGTGGTAAATCTGTTGAGATTGAAGTTGATAAAGGAACATTGCCAAACAAATCAATTAAGTTATAGTATGCAAATGCTCTTAAAAAACGTGCTTCCGCTATGTATGTTTCAGCTACAGCATCTGTCAAATTGGAAGCATTAAAAATAAATGAATTACAGAATGAAACTTCTTGAGCTAACCTATTGTACATCGCCTCTGTAAAGTCATTACTTGATGACCAGTACATGCCATGCAAATCTGGAAGTCCTGGATCGCCCCATCCTACTACGGCATGGTCTGTAGTTAACTCATTTAAGTTGAAAAGCATTCTTGTAAATTGAGAAAACCCTTCGTCAATATCGGCAATATCAGGTTGTCCTGCTGGGCCGTTTTGCCCCGTTAGTGCTAAACTGGCATATAGCTTAGCCAAAGCGCCTTTTGCTTCATCAGCATTAACAAATACGTTTTCTTCTGTAAAACTGTCTGGGTCGATTGGTGATTGATTCAAGTCGTCGTGACAAGACAAAACCCCAATACAAACCGCTAATAATAAAATTATTTTTTTCATTGTTTTCATGTTTTATTAAAAGTCAATATTTACTCCAAATACAAAAGACTGTGGTCTTGGGTAGAAATTGTTATCAATTCCTCCAAAAATTTCTGGATCTAATCCTTCGTAGTCAGTTATAGTCAATACGTTTTGCATTGACCCGTAAACTCTAAATCTTGTATTACTATTGAAATCAAATGTGTATCCAATAGCAATATTGTCTATTCTAAAGAACGATGCTTCTTTAACATAGTGAGAACTTAACAGGTTGTTTTCTGTTATGTTTACAAACCCTGTATCTAGGTAGTCTGAGTGAAGGTTTGTTAGGATGCTATTTTCAGTAGCTCTTCTTTGGTAAGCAGTACTAGACGCAACGTTGTCGTATGCATAGTTTCCGAGACTGGCTCTAGTAACCATAGCAAAATCCCAGTTCTTATAATTCAAGTTGGTGTTTAGACCCATTGTGATATCAGCAAATGGTGATTTATAGAAAAACTTATCATTGTCATTAATTATATTATCTCCATTTCTATCGACATAGGCCCCTTCGATTGGATTACCATCGGTGTCATAAACTTGCTGTAATACAAAGAAACTGTTTGGCACCTGCCCTTGAGTGTGGAGTTGTACATTATTTCCTACTCCTCCACTGATCCCTCCCGTAGGTTGATCAAAAGGAAGGTTGGTGATGGTGTTATCGTTAAAAGCGATGTTATAGCCAATAGACCATTCCACATCATCTGTGACTACTGGGGTTGCATTTAACATGATTTCAAGTCCCTTGTTTTCCATATCACCAATGTTTTTATCAACTCTGTTACCAAAGTTTGTGAATGGATCAACCGAAGAAAATGCAATAAGATCTTTAGTTTCCCTGATATAATAATTCAAAGATCCAGAAAGACGATTGTCTAGGACCGTAAAATCAACACCAAAGTTCGTAGTTCGTCCAATTTCCCAGCGTAATTCCTCATTAAGAGGTTCTGGTCTATAAGTTTGGTAAAATGAATTTCCAAATTGGTAATTTGCTGTAGAAGTACTTCCAGTGTAACGCGTTAGGAATCTATAATCTCCCAATCCATTGACATTTCCAACTTCTCCATATCCAACTCGAAGTTTCAATTCATTAAAGAAAGAATTTTCCATAAAATCTTCTTTATGAAGATTCCATGCGGCAGCAACAGACGGGAAATAGCCCCAACGATCGTCTGGATTAAGTTTAGAAGATGCATCTGCTCTTAAGGTTGCTGTTAGTAAATATTTACCATTGTAGTCGTAGTTCAAACGTCCAAAATAGGAAAGTAACACATTTTTGGATTTATCAATAAATTCAAAATCATTACCATCTTCTTCAGCTTCGCTGTCGTAGCTGTAGTTGTAGAACTCAAACGATTGGTATGAGTGACCTGCAACAGCAGTTAAATTGTGAACCTCATTAAAGGATGTTTCATAAGTTAGGTATGCATCAAACAAAGAGTTGGTTGCTTCATTATCATAGCGACTTTCTGCCCCATCAAAGGTTGGATCCGATGTGGGCATATTGGCTGAAGTCATAGTCCCACCACTGCCGTCAGTTTGATCAATACCTACCTTAACAGTGGCTGTTAAGCCCTCAACAAAAGGTAAAGAATAATCAAACTTTACATTAGAAACAATTCTATTTATTTCTGACGTATCATCAGTTAAATCGAGTAATGCAACAGGGTTTGTTGGCGCAAGATTATATTGACTACCTGTTGCAGGATCAATCCAGGAATAATAGCCACCATAAGGCGATGTTGAATCAAAGACGCTTTGCGTAGGATCGTAGGAAATGGCATTCCCTATGGCACCTCTGTTTGCAAAAGTATTGTTTGTGTTCGAATAAAGTGCATTGAAACTCATCTTCAAATCTCCTCCAAAAGCCTCTGGCTTAAAGTTGATAGAAGCTGTTTTACGATCAAAGTTATCTCCTTTTAAAATACCATCATGATCCGAATACCCAAGCGACAATCGGAGAGGTATATTGGCCAACTGTCCAGTGGCACTTAATGAAAAATCTCGCCCCATAGCAGAGTCGTAGATTTCGTCTTGCCAATTCGTGTTGCTATTTCCTAAAAGGTCAATAGCAGCAGAATCTCCTGTGCCAATTACTGTCTCTCTAAATTGATCTGAACTCATTACATCCACTTGGTTTAATGGATTGTGCGATGTTGTTGATACATTAAAATTAAATTTAAAGTCTCCAGATTTACCGGACTTCGTGGTAATGATAATGACACCATTGGCTCCTCGCGATCCATAGATTGCAGTTGCAGAAGCATCTTTTAAGACTACCATGCTTTCAATATCATTTGGATTGATAAGGTTTAGTGGATTTCTCGAACCTCCAACACCACCGTCATTCAATGGAATTCCATCAACGACATAAAGGGGGTTACTAGATAAACTTAAAGATCCATTTCCACGAATACGGATTACCTGACCTTCGCCAGGAGCACCACTACCAGCAGTTACAGAAACCCCTGCAATTTTTCCGCTGATTAATTGTTGCGCAGAAACTAAAGGACCTTGGTTAAAGTCCTCTGAAGTAATCAAATCTGCAGCTCCTGTCAAATCTTCTTTTTTTACACTACCATATCCAATTAAAACAACCTCATCTAATGCCGAAGCATCTTCTGCCAATTGTACGTTTAGAGCACTTTCTCCATTGTAAGAAATTTCTTGTGTAGAAAATCCCACATAAGAAAAAACAAGTACATCGCCAATGTTGGCAGAAATTTGGTAATTCCCATCAAAATCTGTAGTGGTTCCAGTGTTTGTTCCTTTTACAAGTACATTTACACCAGGCAGTGGCAATCCACTGTCTTCTTCGCTTACTGTACCTTTTACACTCGATTGACCAAAGCAAATGATAGGAATCAAGAGTAATAATAAGAAGCTATTAATTTTTGTTTTCATAAAATGATTGTTAGTTAAGACTAATTTTCGATTTTAACTTATAATTCTACTTTTCAGGGCTAATGTATATCTTTGGGAATTATTTAACAATTCTATAACATTACTATAACGTTTGCGTGTTGATAAGTTTTTAAATCCTCAAAAAACAGCTCAGATTATATTAAAAACATAAAAAAAAGGATTCTTTATTGCTATTTTTGCTAATGAAGCAAGTTTAATGGAATTAAAAGTTTATTAATCATGAAAAAAAGAACCACCCTAAAACAATTAGCAAGAGAGTTGGATGTTTCCATTTCAACAGTTTCAAAAGCGCTAAAGAATAGTCCAGAAATCAGTCAAGACACCATTGACAGAGTTAAAGCTTTTGCTAAATTATTGAACTACAGACCAAATAATATTGCATTAAGTCTAAAGAATAGAAAGACAAAAACAATAGGAATTATTATTCCTGATATAGTTCATCACTTTTTTACTAAAGTAATAAAGGGCGTAGAAAAATATGCCAATTCCAAAGGCTACAACGTCATTGTTGGCTTGTCTAATGAGTCTTTTTCTAACGAAGTTATAAATATGGAAATGTTGGCGAACGGTAGTATAGATGGATTTATTATATCAATGGCTAGAGAGACGATGCAGCGCCAAGACTATCAGCATTACACTGAAACATTGAATGAGGAAATTCCTTTAGTCATGTTTGATCGAGTTGTTGCTGAAATCCCTTGTGATAAGGTTATTGTTGATGATACCAAAGGCGCGGAAATAGCTGTAAATACACTAATAAACAAAGGAGCAACAAAAATAGCAATATTAACAACTAAGGACTATGTAAGTGTGGGGAGACTACGAACTAAAGGCTATTTAGAAGCCTTAAAAAACCACGGAATAAATCCAATTCGTGATCTAATAATAAAAATTGACGATGAACTTTTGTATGAAGAAGATCACCTTGATGTTTTAGAAAAACAAGTGAGAGAATTGCTGCTCAATCATACGGATGTCAATGGAATTTTTGCTGTAAATGAGCTCTATGCTGTTGTTGCAATGAAAGTTGCTAAAGAAATGGGGTATGAAATCCCCAACGATCTTCAAGTTATTGGATTTACAGATGGAATGCTTTCAAAACATGCTACACCAACGTTGTCAACAATAAGTCAACACGGAGAATCTATGGGTTCAAAAGCCGCAGAATTACTTATTCAACGCATTGATGAACGCGTTAATGATTTGCCAAAAGAGCCCACAAAAACCGTTGTAATTTCAACTAATTTAATTCAAAGAGGTTCTACAAAATAATTTGGTACACAAAAAAATTATTTATATGTTTGTGGCATCAAAACTTATAACTCTACTTTTCACTTTTAAGTTTTGATAACCACATTTGCTGATTATCAAAATAGTATTAATAATTAAATTATACTATTATGAAGAAGCAATTACTTGGGTTCTGGGATATCTGGAACATGAGTTTTGGATTTTTAGGTATACAATTTGGTTTTGCGTTGCAGGGGGGCTTTATGTCTCGTATATTTCAAACTTTGGGTGCTGATAAGGCAGATATTCCAATGCTTTGGATTGCTGCACCACTAACGGGCCTTATTGTTCAACCCATTATTGGATATTGGAGCGATAGAACTTGGCATCCAAAGCTTGGTCGTAGAAAACCATATTTTTTAATTGGTGCCATTTTAAGTTCTTTAGTACTCTTTTTTGTTCCTCATTCACCAGTGCTTTGGATAGCCGTTGGATTTTTATGGATCTTAGACGCTTCTATAAATATTTCGATGGAGCCCTTTCGTGCACTAGTTGCAGACAAATTACCAGAATCACAACGCTCCTATGGATTTGTAGTACAAACACTTATTATTGGAATAGGAACATGGATTGCTAGTAATCTGCCTTGGATGGTTTCACAATTAGGCTTTAGTAATTCTGCGCCATCTGGAGTGGTGCCGCCATCTGTTAAAGTGGCTTTTGCCATTGGTGCTTTTGTGTTTTTTGTAAGTGTGTTGTACACTATTATGACCACATCTGAGTATCCACCAGAAGATATGGATGCATTTGAAAAAGAACGATCTCAAAAAAACAGATTCATTCCAGATATTATTGAAAACATTGGTCAAATGCCAACGACAATGAAAAAGCTTGGTGTTGTACAGTTTTTTTCATGGTTTGCTTTTTTCACCATGTGGAGTATGGCCAATCCTGCGCTCACCGAACATGTATTTAAAACACCTGCGCCAATAGAAGCACAATATGACCTTTCAACCGAAATTGGAAAAGTTGAATTTGATATTGTGAATACAGCGTTTCAGGATTCATCAAATGCCGTGGGTTCTGCCATGGGAGTTTATGGGCTTTCCTCAATGGCTTTTGCCCTGCTTTTAACATTATATACCTCTAAACGAACCATTAACAGAAAATATGTACACATGGGTTCACTTGCTTTGGGAGGTATTGGCTTTTTAAGTATGTCTGTGGCGTCACCAGAGCAATTAAGATATTGTTTTATTTTAATTGGATTTTCTTGGGGCAGTATTTTATCGATGCCCTATGCTATGCTCTCTAGTGCTGTAGATTCAAATAAAATGGGGGTGTTTATGGGAATTTTCAATATGTTTATTGTAATTCCACAAATTGCAGCAGCCCTAGGTGCAATTAATCAATTATCAAATCTTATAGG
>JADHMR010000081.1 GCA_016779945.1 Bacteroidia bacterium
TCAGTTAAACAGTTATTACTCGATAATCCTGAAATGATGGACGAAATTGAGGGTAAAATCTTCGACGTTATTAACGGTGTAGAAGAGGTTGCCGTTCAAGATTAACCCACTATTTAAATTTAAAATTTAGCTTATACTTTACTTAGAGGAATAAGATGGTTTAGTTGGTTGACTAAGAGTTCTGTTTTTGATACTTCCGATAGGGAGCTGCTATATACATCATCAATAGTCGGGACATTCTAAATGATATTGGTGATGTTAATAAGGTAAAAGCCACTACACTTAGTATGTAATAGGTCAAGTTTACATCATCACTGAATGTGAAAAAGAAAAAACCAATGATAATGAATGAGGCTACACTGTATGCATAACTAAAGTACATTGCTCCCCAGAAAAAACCTGGCTCAGACTCAAATTTTACACCACAACTGGGACAATTTTCGTGCATGTCCTTAAATTTTTTTAGGTTGGTGGCTTTATTTTTAAAAACCTTACCCTTTCTGCATTGTGGACATTTGCCTTTTGTTAAGGCAATTAAAGCACTCATTCAGCTTTTTTATTTCTCTTGTAATACCAAGCTCCGCCTATAAATGCAATAGCTAGATATGGAGTTGCTAAGAGATATAAGATGCCATCATTAAGACCTCTTCCTTTTGTGTGACCTTCTTCCATTCCACTTTCCACAGCAGTTTTACACATAGGGCATTGTGCATTTACAGTTGCAATAGATCCTAAAATTAATAGTAGTATAAAAGTAATTTTTTTCATGACTTTATTTTAGTTAAAAGGTATAATAGGGTTGAATCAATAAATAAACTAAGACTCCTGTAATAGTAACGTACAACCAAATTGGAAACGTATAACGAACAATTTTTCTATGTTTTATAAAGTTATCGTTTAAGGCATACCAAAAGGATAGCAGAATCAGAGGTAATACACTAGCAGCTAAAATGATATGTGTTATCAGTATAAAATAATATACGAATCGCAATGTACCCTCACCTCCATATGACGTCTCAGGCACAAAGAAGTGATAAATCACATAGCTTATTAAAAAAACTGCCGAAAGAGTGAAAGTTGTAATATTTAATTTTTTATGTAGTTGGATTTTACCAGAACGTATAGCTCTAAGTGATAGTAACAAGAGTATTGAACAGATGCCATTGATTGTTGCATGTAATTTTGGCAAATGATAGATAAAATCTGGAAACTCAGCAGGAGGATTAAGTAATCTTCGATTGAGTAAAACTACTAGGATGAAAACTACAATAGATATAGTTAAAGCAATTCGGAAGAATACTTTGTCGTTAATTTTTCTCATTTCTCTCTTTTTGATCTGCGTACGTTTGAAGTAAAAATCTAGCATCTTTAATTAAGTCCATGACTTCGTTAAAGTTCATACCATCATAAATACCTCTAACGCGAAATTGTTTGTCTACTAACATGATTTTTTCACTATGAATAAAGGTATTTGTGTCAGGAACCTCTTGAATGACGGCTTTGTAGCTGTCTCTAGCAAGGTGGTATATAGTACTTTTTTTACCAGTTAAGAATTTCCATTGGTCGTCATTTGCCTCAAACATTTCTGCGTAATCTTTTAAAACAGAAACTGAGTCGTTGTAAGGATCTACAGTGTGTGAAAGAAAAAGTATATCGGTACTATTTTCTAGTTTTTGAGTAGCAATTTTAATATGCCCATTAATCGTAGGACAAACATCTGGGCAGTTGGTAAAGAAAAAATTACTTATAAATATTTTATTGCCAATACTATCTCGAGAAAAGGGTTTGTTGTTTTGATCAGTTAGTATAAAACTATCAATAGAATAGGGGACTTTTACACCCATCTCATCAGAGGTGAATATGGGGAGTTCATTATATCCAAATTTAGATTTTTTGAGAAGTACTGCAAGAATTACAGGCAATGCTAATACAATAACTAATATTATTTTTCCTGTGCTTCGTTTCATTTTAAATTAGGTAGTTAAATACACTAAAATGATCCCCAGAAGTTTCCTTCATACATCATCCAAACTAGAAAGAATATGATAAAAAACATAGGTAAAATGACCATAGTAGCAAGACTTAATTTTTCATGTTTCATGTGCATGAATGTACCTACAATATAAACGGCCTTTATAACTCCAAGTGCAATAAATATGATGTTTCGAGCCATTGATGGTGCCATTAGAAAGTAAAATGCAACATCGATAACAGTTAAACCCAGTAAAATCCAAAATTTCAACCAAATATCTTTAGTGCCATGACTATGTGCTTTTGGAACCCATACCGTAGGATCATAATTTTTTTCGTCGTGAATATCTATATTTTGATTTGATGAAGACATATTAATATTTTTTTAAATTAGATTAAGTAAAAGAATGTGAAAACAAACACCCAAACAAGATCAACAAAATGCCAGTATAATCCAACTTTTTCAACCATCTCATAGTGTCCTCTTCTTTCATAGGTTCCATTGATGTTATTGATAAAAATAACAATGTTTAATACAACACCTGAAAATACGTGAAAACCGTGAAAACCAGTTACCAGGAAGAATAGTGCAGCAAACGTTGGTGGTCCATATGGGTTAGACCATGGTGTAGCACCCGCTGTAATAAAATTGGTCCATTCCCAGGCTTGGCAACTTAGAAAGGCAAATCCACCTAAAATTGTCCAAAACATCCATTTAGTTACTTCATTCTTATCTCCACGTTGACCAGCTTCTACACCTAAAACCATCGTAACACTACTCAGAATTAGGATTAGAGTCATTAAACTTACGAATATTAATGGGAGATGAAGTCCGTGTGCAAATGGGAAATGATTAAAAACTAAGTCTGGAGATGGCCATTGAAATTCAGAAAAAACACCAGAATCTCTCAAGGCAGGGATAAAAAATTCTCCGTGATGTGCATCTGCACCATTAGCAAATTTTTCTTGAACATTCTCTGCAAATGATAATTGAAGCTCATCAATTTGCTCGATAGGAGTAGATGGGAAGCTATAACGAATGGCTCCATAACCTATGAGAAGTGACGAAAAAGTAAAAGCATCGGACAAAAGGAAAATCCACATCATGAGTTTTCCATAACTTACATTAAAAGGGGAATTTCCACCTTTCCATGTATTTGATTTTGATATTGTTTGTGTAGACATTTATTAATTAAAAATCAGGTGCAAAGTATAAAAACATATATAAATAAACCCATAAGAAGCCTACAAAGTGCCAATAAGTATTACACATACTTATCTGCAGTGTATTTTTCTTGTGAATTTTATATCGAAACGAATTAATTAACATGACTGCTAGATAAATTATTCCCGCTAATATGTGTACGAGGTGTATGGCAGCTATTGCAATTAAGAATGATGCTGAGACTTTATCTCCGTATTTAGGATTAACAAAATGGAGTCCTTGGTCAGATAAAACTAACCAACCCATATATTGTGATATAATGAAAGCAGTACCGAGAATTATAGTGGCAGATAATCCCAATTTTATACCTTTTATATCGTCTTTTTTAGCAGCCCGATATGCCCAAATCATTGTTATGGAACTCAATAGAACAATAATTGTGGAGTAAAGAAATATGGATGGAATTTCAAAATCAAACCAGTTACCATCTCCTTTTCGAACGATGTAGGCACTGGTAAGGCCAGAGAAAAGCATTAATATACCCAATAATAATAACCAAAGACTAAATTTTTTAGGATTTACTCGTCCTGTTTGTTCTGGGGCTTGTGTGGTCATATTATTTTATAATTTATCGATCAATAATGATATCAATACCAATGGGTTGTATAGGATAGATGCAAACATAAGTCGTTTGGCATCTTTGATACTTAATGACTGGTATAATTTGAAACTAAATAAAGTAAGTAGTATGCTTCCTGCAGTTACACAAAACATGCTCAGTTCTCCAGAAATTCCAAATATGTGAGGAAGAAAACTAAGAGGAATTAATACTGCTGAGTATATGATGACTTGCATCGCTGATTCTTTTGTTCTGCCTGTATTTGAGGGGAGTAATTGATAGCCTGCTTTTTTATAATCATCATCAAGAATCCAAGCAATAGACCAAAAATGTGGGAATTGCCAAAAAAATTGAAGTAAAAATAAAACTATTGCAGCAGAAGTGAACTCGCCAGTAGCGGCAACCCAGCCTAATAATGGGGGTATAGCACCTGGAAATGCTCCAACAAGTACAGCTAGACTTGATACCTTTTTTAATGGTGTGTATATAAATGCATACGACATTAATGACGCAAATCCTAAAAGTGCAGAATAAGTATTTAAATACAACCCTAAAATACTAACTCCTACAATTCCAGTTATTGCACAGAAAATACCTGCCTCCAAGATTGTCATTCTATTTTGAGCTATGGGTCTATTTTCTGTTCTAGTCATGAGTTTATCAAAGTCCTTTTCGATAATTTGATTAATACCGTTGGAGGATGCAACCACAAGAAATCCTCCAAGAGCTAAAGCACTGACTAAAAGCCAATTAATTTCACCTTCTACCCCCAATAAATATCCTAGAATTGATGAAAAAACAACGGTAAATGTCAATCGAAATTTAATCAATTGACTGTAGTCGTTTAACTTGGATTTAAACCCTACTGTATTTGTATGTATTGCTGTTGATTTCAATGGGTAAATTATTACTTTTTATAGTTTAAAAAACTTGTACAAATATAAAACTGTAAAACGTATATACCTGCACCAAAACTTATATGGAATAGTTTTGAAATTGCTAAAAATGATTCATTTAATGATAATGGACCAATTATAATTTGAGCGATTGATAATACTACTATTATTTTAGCATTTTTCATAGCTTTCGTATTCTTTGGACTCCTAATTAATTGAAGAATACTTAAAGACATAATGATTACTCCTAAAATTCCGTGGAAATAAAGATTAGGATAGAGCGATTCAATAGTTTGGTTTAGAGTCATAATCCCATAGTTTAAGTCATATGATTCCCTTACAAAAGCTCCAATGATTACCTGAATACTAATAAAGAACATGAGTGCAATACTTATCTTTTTAGTTTGAATATTTAACTCGGATGAATTGCTGCTATATCTATATGCAATCATAAAAAAACTTATAGCTGCAAAAGCAGCAATGAAATGGGCAGTAACAATTCCTCCAATGAGATTACTATTTACAACAACCGCTCCGAGTAAGGCATTAAAAAAAACAGCTATAAACCCTAAGAAAGTGAAGAAAAATACCTTCCAATTAAGTTTGAAATATTGTATTGATAAGAGCGTGCATATAAAAACAATAAGACCAGTTAATGCACCCCAAAGTCTATTCACATATTCAACATAGGCTTTGATAACATTGAATTTATGGCTTTCATTCAGCTCTTTAGCTTGTTGTAATTCTTTTGCCTTTTCTTTGAATCCAAATAAATGTAGAAGTTGGGTAAATCTTTTGGTCTTTTTAAGTCTTTGATTTTTGTAGTATTCCTCATAATTCTCAGGTAAGTCACCTTCTGTGGTTGGGGGTACATATTGATCGAAGCATTTTGGCCAATCCGGACATCCCATTCCACTACCAGTACTTCTGACTAATCCCCCAATCACAAATAACATGAATATGAAGAAAACAGAGAGCCCGTTGAATAATCTATAGTTTTTTGAATTCATAGATAGAATTGGATAAAAAAAGCCATCCGAAGATGGCTTTCATTTATATTGTGTTTGGTTTTAGCCAATTTTTTATGAGTGTAAACAGAGTGACTGCTTCGGGCTTTGGTTTTTTAGCTGATTTGTTCACCTTGGTTTTAGATGTTTCGAATAATTCTTCTTCTACACCTTCGTCAGGTACGTTCTGCATCATGAAATCTTCATCATAAGCTGGGTTACTATAATCATAGGCCCATCTGTATACAGTAGGTATCTCTCCTGGCCAGTTTCCGTGAATTCTTTCTTCTGGAGTCGTCCATTCCAAGGTATTTGCTTGCCATGGATTTGTCCCAGACTTTTTACCAATGAAAATGCTTGAAAAGAAATTGTATAGAAATACAATTTGTGCTATACCACCTAAGATTGCAGCTAGTGTCATGACGACATTAACATCAAACCAAACCCCATATTCTGGGAGTAATGTAAAAGCATAATATCTTCTAGGTACACCTGCTAGTCCCATAAAATGCATAGGGAAAAACACCAAGTATGCAGAGATGAAAGTGAACCAAAAATGGATATAACCTAGGGGTTTGTTCATTAATCTACCGAACATTTTTGGAAACCAGTGATAGATTCCAGCAAGCATACCAAAAATAGCAGCACATCCCATAACAATATGAAAGTGACCTACAACAAAATAGGTGTCATGTAGCTGAATATCTAAAGTAGCGTTTCCAAGAAAGATACCTGTTAATCCTCCAGAGATAAAGAACGATACCAAACCAATGGCAAACATCATCGCATTGGTGAATCGTATATTCCCTCTCCATAGTGTTGCCAGATAGTTAAATGTTTTAACGGCTGATGGAACAGCTATAATTAGGGTTGTAACTAGGAAAACTGCACCAAGAAGGGGATTCATTCCAGTAATAAACATGTGGTGACCCCATACAATGAATGACAAGAAAGCTATACCCATTAATGAAATTACCATTGCTGTATAACCAAAAATGGGCTTTCTTGAATTAACTGCGATAATCTCAGATGTAATACCTAGAGCAGGCATGATAATAATATAAACCTCAGGATGTCCAAGAAACCAAAATAGGTGTTGAAACAAGATAGGACTACCACCTGTATGTTCTAACGCACCGGCAGAACCCAAATAGATATCCGATAAATAAAAACTAGTTCCAAATCCTCTATCAAATAATAGTAATAAACCTCCACCTAAAAGTACAGGGAACGATAATAGTCCAAGTACAGCGGTTAAAAATAATGCCCAAACAGTTAGTGGAAGTCTAGTCATAGACATTCCTTTTGTTCTCATATTGAGAACGGTACTAATATAATTTATACCACCTAGTAGTGATGAAACTATAAATAAAACAATGGCAGTTAACCATAGTGTCATCCCCATTCCAGATCCAGGCATTGCTTTAGGAAGTGCACTTAGTGGGGGATAAATAGTCCAACCTCCAGAAGCAGGTCCAGTCTCAACAAAAAGTGAGGACAATAAAACAATACTACTCAGCAGGAAGAACCAGTAGGAGAGCATGTTCATAAATGGAGATGCCATATCTCTAGCTCCTATTTGAAGGGGTAATAACAGATTAGCAAACGTACCACTTAGTCCGGCTGTTAGAACATAAAACACCATTATCGTTCCGTGCATGGTGACTAAAGCCATATAGTAACCGGCGTCTAGTTTGCCATCAGGAGCCCATTTGCTACCAAAAAACCATTCAAGTATTGGAAATGAGGTATCTGGATAAGCTAGTTGAAGTCGGAAAGCAATTGACATTGCCATTCCAATTAAACCCATAATAATTCCGGTGATTAAAAATTGCTTGGATATCATCTTATGATCCATGCTGAAAACATACTTAGATAAGAATGTTTCTTCGTGGTGATGATCTGCGTGTGCAACTGATGAACTCATATTTATATTTATATCTAGTATTTAATTAATTGCTAAAACTTCACTTTCAGGATTTGAATTTTCATCATCATCTCCTTCTTTAGTATCTTTATTTGCGAATAAACCAGTTTGTTGGTTTATCCATTGATTGTATGATGCTTCGTCCTCAACAACGACTTTCATTTTCATATTGAAGTGAGCATTTCCGCATATCTTGTTACAAATTAGGTAATAGTCAAATTCAGGATCTCCCTTGATAGCTCTCATTTCCTCTGTTGATTTGATAGGAGTAAAGGTAAATTCAGTGGGCAATCCGGGAACAACATTCATTTGTGTTCTAAAATAGGGTAGGTATGCAGAATGAATGACATCTCTTGCTCTAAATTTGAGTCGAATAGGTTCGTCTTTGACAAGATGAATTTCTTGAACTACTTGATCGTCATCACCCTCGCCAGTAAACATTGAACCCTCATTAATTTTCAAAGCACCTGTGAGTCTTTCAATTTGAGTATTTCGGGCTCGAATGGTTAATCTTAAATCATTTTCGACATCACCAGATTCATAGGAATGAATTTTTTTGAGATGGTTATCACGATCTTCATCTTCTCGTCCGCCTAAAGTAGATTTGAGTTTTGCTAACTCTTTTGGAATCTTAGCAATCGTAGCTTCCATTGAAGCAATGTCCTCTTTAAGTTCTTTAATTAATTCGGTAGCATGTTCTCTGTTTGCTACACCAAGTGGATTTATTCCGTTGATGAGGTTGTAATTTGCTTTTCCGAGTTTACCGTCTTCTCCGGGATATCTTGCATTCCATCCAAATTGATAAGCAAATACTTCGATTTGTTTTGCATTCTTACTATCGTCGGATCGCAAAATTTTATTCCACATTTTGAAGCCTCCAGATACAAGGATAGCTAGAACAACAGCTGGAACGAGTGTCCAGACATATTCCAAATTATTATTGTGTGATAAGAAATAAGCTTTTCTACCAGGTTTTTGTCGGTATTTGAATGAAAAGAAAAACAGTAAAAATTGGGTTACGAAAAATACGGGGAGTGTTGCCATCCACGTCCAACCCATCATTTTATCCATTTCAATGCCGTGTTCAGATGCAGATTCAGGAAGAAGAAATTTACTATGTATGCTGTATTCGTATAGCACTAATCCAAAGAAACCCACAAGAAAAACCAACATCATAAAAGCGTTGATATTATTCCAATTTATAACTTCTCTGCCTGTAATATTGGATACTAATTCAAGAATCCCGAAAATCATAATTATGATTAGGAATATGAGAAAGGATAACAATGCAATTGCCCAATTTATATTACTAAAAAGAGACTCGTTAAAAACTGGTTGATCAGATGCGTTGTTGGTTTCTGAAGTCGCAACCGGAGCATCACCATCGCCACCATTATCAATCCACATTAAAATAGAGGTAATTTCTTCGTCTTTGAGATTCTCAAAGATATTCATTGCTTGTCCGTTGTATTCATTGTAAATAGCAACTGCTCTTTCATCTCCTGATTTGACTAACTTCTGACTGTTTTTAATCCAAGCATTTAACCAGGCATAGTCTTCTTCATATTTATCAATTACCCCTTCAAGTGCTGGCCCAACAACTTTTCCTTTAAGTGCATGACAAGAGGCACAATTAGCGGCAAATAGCTCGCTTCCTTTCTTTATTAGTCCATCAGTACCTTCAATTCCATCTATAGGTCTTGTTAAATTGTTCTTGTAGGCAAGTGAATCTTGAAAGTAAAAAAGTCCAAAAAATAATAGTAATAATTTGACTGGGTTTTTGATTATCGTTATCATCTATACTCTTTATTTATCGAGTTAATTTCTTACCCGCAAAGATACCCTGAAATTTATTTAATAGAAAGAGACTTTTACCAAATAATTAACATTGTGATTTCTTTTTAGATTATGTTTAAATAGTTCACCAATATTGTTAAAAATCCTAAACAAAAAAAGAGGGTCGTAACCCTCTTTTTTAAACCAAAAACTAAAACTAAATAACGGAACTGATTATTAACCAATTAGTTAAACTAATTCCGATTACTTAATACGAAGTTAATTTCAATTGATCCTAATAAATGTCATATTGTAGTCATTAATTCACTATATACCGATTTATAGGTATTAATCAACACTTCACTATCAAATGATTTTAAGGTATTTGGGATTTTATTTTCATAGTTATTCCTAACATCATCATCCATTAAATGGAGAATTGACTTACGAATACTATTTGAATCCTTTGGGTTAAAATACATTGCAGCATCTTTTCCTACTTCAGGCATGCTACTAACATTAGAGGTGGCTATGGTTTTTCCATATGAGAATGCCTCTAAAATCGGAATTCCAAAACCCTCAAATAAAGAGGGGTAGATACAAAATTGACATTTAGTATAAAGGTTGTCTAACTGTTCATCAGAGATATTAAAATGTAACTCTATTCGAGGATCGTCTTCTGCTAGTTTTATGATATCTTGGGATGTATCTCCCTGACTACCAGCAATTTTTAAATTTATGTTTTTAGATTCAATGGATTTAAATGCA
>JADHMR010000082.1 GCA_016779945.1 Bacteroidia bacterium
TGATGTGCCCCTCCTGCTAAAATCCAACATGAGGCTGCAGTACTCAAATTTGGTTTCGGCTCCCAAAAAGCTCTAGCAACAGGAAGTTTAGGTAAATCTGATAGAGGTTTTACTCCTTCAACTTCGTTGACAATAATCCTAAAACGATTCCCTACATCTATCAAGGATACATTAATTGCATTGCAAGGTTTGGAGTCAAATACTAATCTAACTGGATCCTCTTTTGCTCCAATGCCAAGTGGATGAATCTCACATTTAGGTTTTTCTACGCAAATTGATGGACAAATTTCAAGCATGTGTGACCCTAGGACATATGATTTATCAGCTCCAAAATGATAAGTATAATCCTCCATAAATGAGGTACCCCCAGTCAATCCGTGAGACATTACTTTTAATATACGAACTAAAGCTGCTGTTTTCCAATCGCCTTCGGCGCCAAAACCATATCCTTCAGACATCAATCTTTGGACAGCAATACCAGGCAATTGTTTAATTTTTCCCAAATTTTCAAATGTGTTGGTAAAAGCATTAAATTTTCCTTCAACCAAAAAATCCCTCAATGCTAATTCGATAAGAGCAGATTCAAACAGGGAACTGCGCATTTCTCCATTTTTCTTCAATTTTTTTGAAATAAAATAACTGTTTTCATAAATTGCTACTAAATCCTCCACTTGCTTGTTTCTGAATTTAGCCATACGATCTGTAACGTCAGACGAATCAAAGCCGTTGACTGAACACCCAATGGAAATTTGAGCCGATACCTTATCTCCTTCGGTTACAGCAACCTCACGCATATTATCACCTAATCGTGCTACTTGGAGGTTTCGAGCTTCGTTCACTCCCATTGCAACCCGAACCCATATTCCAATTTTTTTTAAAACAGCTTTCTCCTTCCAATGCCCAACTACAACTTTTCTGCCAATCCGCATTCTTGACATGATAAAGCCAAACTCTCTATCTCCATGTGCGGACTGATTAAGATTCATAAAATCCATATCTATTTCTTCCCAGGGTATTTCATAGTTAAACTGGGTATGTAAATGCATGATCGGCTTATTGAGTATTGACAGTCCAGAAATCCACATCTTAGCAGGAGAGAAAGTATGCATCCATGCTATAATTCCTATACATGATTTCGAATAATTTGCATCCTCACAAATTTTCAAAACCTCATTTGAGGATTTAACAGGTTTTTTACAAATAATTTTCACGTCGATTAGATTCGACTGATTGAATTCCTCACTTATGATTTGTGAATTTTCGAAAACTTGTTTCAAAATTTTTTCCCCGTACAAAACTTGGCTTCCAGTAATAAACCAGATTTCCTTCCCATCGAAATTGATTGTTGTATTCATGTTTATTGTCCGTAATATGAATTTACACCATGCTTTCTATCGTAATGTTTTTGAATCAAAGAATCTTTTAGTCTCATCGCATTTGGATTTAAATTTAGTGTCATAAAGGCTAATTCAGCAATTTCTTCTAAAACCCTATTATTATACACGGATTTCTGTGCATCTAGCCCCCATGTAAACGATCCATGATTACCAACCAATACCATCTCAACTTCTTTATAAGATATTTTTTTTTCTTCAAAGGTTTCCAAAATTTGAATAGCAGTATTATGCTCATAATTACCCTTGATCAATTCATCTTTCATTGGAGAAGTGCAAGGAATATCGGTAGTTAAGTGATCTGCATGAGTTGTTCCAAAAATCGGAATATCCATTAAGGATTGCGCCCAAGCACAAGAAAATTTTGCATGAGAATGTGAAATACCTCCTATTTCTTTCCATTGTTTATATAGAAGCGAGTGTGTTTTTGTATCAGATGATGGTTTTAATTTACCTTCAACAACAACATTGTCAAAGTCAACGACTACAATGTCAGATGCAGTTAATTTTTCATAAGGTACTCCACTAGGTTTTATGGCAAAAACAGCGTTATTTCTATCAACAGCACTAACGTTTCCAAATGTGTAAAGCACAAGACCCAATTCATTGAGTTTAAGATTGGATTCTAAACATTCTTCTTTAAGAGATTTGTATTTTGAAATCATGATGATGACGATTTTGTATTTGCTTCGGCAAATTGAGCCAAATTTTTATATTGTTGATAATACGTTTTATTTTTTTCTACCAAATCAGCTTGAGGATAATATTCAATCTCAAATTCACTACCCATTATTTCTATGGCAGTTTTTACATCTTTATGGATCATTCCAACTACTGATGCATAAATAGCAGCCCCTAGTGCAGGGGTTTGATCAGATGCAGTAATTTTAATAGGCATATTGAGAACATTTGCTAAGGTTTGCATAATATACGGAGATTTTCGTGCGACCCCGCCTACGCCAATGACGGATTCAATTTTTATCCCCTCATTTTCAAATCTATCAACAATCATTTTTGAGCCAAAACAAATTGAATGAACTAAAGCTTTAAATAAATGAGGTGCTTGGGTCGCTAATGAAAGACCACTTATTGATGATTTTAGCTCTTGATTTGCATCTGGCGATCTACGACCATTTACCCAGTCAAGGGCCACTGGAATTGCTTTGTCAAGAGATAGCGCACTAGCTTCTTTAGCAATTGAATCGATAAATTTTCGACTTGTTTCGTCAAGGATCAAAGATTTTTGCTTGTCAGAAATTAAACTAGATTCATTTAAAAATTTTTCAAATGGAGAGAAAAACAAATTTTTAAACCACGCAATAACATCTCCAAAAGCCGATTGTCCAGCTTCTAGTCCAAAATGACTTGGAATGACTGATCCATCGACTTGACCACAAATGCCGCGAACCAGTCTGGATTTTAGTTCATTATCCTCAACTACAATAATATCACAAGTTGATGTGCCCATGACTTTAACAAGCGAGCGTTTTTCGATTCCCGCACCAACTGCACCAGCATGTGCATCAAAAGTACCCACGGCTACTGTCGTAGATGTAGAAAGCCCAAATTTTGAAGCCCATTCGCTGTTTAAATTCCCAGCAAGAGTGTCTGAAGTATAAGTCTCAGAATACAACCGATCTCTTAAATCCCCTAAATATTTGTCCAAACAATTTAAAAAAGACTTGTCAGGTAAACCACCCCAAAGCTTATTCCACATTGCCTTGTGGCCAGCTGCACAACGACTTCTCTTAAATTTACTTAGATCTTTTACGTCCGATATCAAATAAGTCATGTAGTCACAATGCTCCATCCAAGTATAAGCCTCAGATTTTACAGTATCATCTGCTCTTATGATGTGTAGAATTTTAGACCAAAACCATTCTGACGAGTAAATTCCCCCAACGAATTTTGTAAAATCTTCACCATCCCAGCTCGAGGATAATTTATTTATTTCATTGGCTTCTTCGATTGCAGTATGGTCTTTCCATAAAACCATCATTGCATTGGGGTTTTCTGAAAACTTTGGAGTAAGAGCTAGAGGCACTCCATTGCGGTTGATAGGGATTGGCGAAGATCCTGTAGTGTCAATACAAATTGATTTAATTAATTCTGGTGGAACTTCACTTTTTTTAACAACTGACTTTACCACAAATTCTAGTCCCTCTATATGATCCAAGGGATGCTGACGATATTGATTAATTTTTGGATCGCAGTACAAATTTTGCTTCCATCTAGTATAATAAAAAACTTCATTGGAAACTTCTTGGCCATTAGATGCATCTACCAATAATGCCCTAACTGAGTCTGTGCCAAAATCTACTCCAATTACAAATTTGCTATTTGAAATCAATTCTAATGCTTGTTAAGTTGTTTATAAAAAATTTAAAAACTATATCTTGAAATTTAAAACTACAAATTAAATTTAAGTTGTAAAGTTGAGTAAAGTTTATTTGAATAATATTCGAACTAAAGTGATTGCATATAATACCTAAACTCTTCACAATAACAATACATTTACACAAATATTTATAATAGATGGCAGCAAAATTAAATTTTAGTTTTTACTCATTTATAGTGTTTATAATCCCCATTTTCATTATGCTTTCAGCAGAATCGCTGTATTGTCAAAAAAAGTTTTTTGCTTATCATACAAAAACCAACCATACTGCCACGGATTATCTAGGGAAATACCCCGATTTAATTGTAGTTATTGGAAAAAATCAGCTCGAATTTACTAGAAAAACAAGTTACTCACCATTATGGGTAACTACAGAAAAAAAATATTTGATTGACAATTTTTTTCCAGAAAGAGAAATCGATTATTATGTTGAATACAGCTATGTAAGACTTATTGAAAACAGTCCCGAAAAAATTATTGTTCATTGGAAATATGTGCCAGAGTTTTCAAAAATTGAAATTGCCAATGAAAATTATAATCCTACAATTATTGATGGTTTAACAAATGTCGTTCATGAAATCTATACCATATATCCAAGCGGAAAAGTCGAGAGAAAAATAATGGATGGAAGGGAAACAAAATATGATGATTGGAAAGATGGAAAATCCACTCATTATCAGCAAATTGAATTAGATGAAAATGGCATTACATATGGGGAGGTTAATTGGGCAGACACTTTTTATAAAAGACTGTCAAAAACTAATAAAAATAAATTAAAAAAGCCTATTTCTAATAACACAATTTTTTCATTTTCTTTTGACGAAGGAGGAGGTGATTTCTATGAATTTGATTATGTAAAATGGAAAGATGTTGAAGAAGTTGTGGTAGATAATACAATTGATCAATCGAATAAAAAATTAGCTCCTATTTCGGGTCATGGGGCACTTTATAAAGGGGGTGTTTCTGGCACATCATTATCGTTTGATGGATACTACACTGGTGTTACGTCCAACGAATCAGTAACATTTAATGATACATTTACCATCGAGAGTTGGATTGCACTGGATGTTTATCCATTTAATGATGCCCCCATAATTCAAAAATCCAAAGAATTTGGTGAAGATGGTTTTTATTTAGGAATAGATGCATATGGTCATCCTTTCCTAACTGTTAATGGGAATCAAATAAAATCTAATAAACCTATACCTCTCTATAAATGGACACATATTTCTGCAACTGTTGGAGATGAAATGATGACCCTTTATGTGAACGGAGAAAAGTCAATTGAATCTGAATTTATTGGCAATAAATTATGGTCAGAACATCCTCTTTCAATTGGTCTTAATTTATCGAAAAGTAGAAATAGTGACCCTGTTAGAAAAGACTTACAGAACATACCTTTTATACATGGAATACAAGGACTAATTGATGAAGTCAGGGTATATAATGAACTATTTACGGGTAAAAAAATATTTGAATCATATCAAAGGTTTGCTCCAAATAATTCTAGTTCTGAAATAAAAAAAGCAATTCTTCCGGGTGAACTTGGGCTTGTGGACGATTTCAGTGTAGATTATAAACTATTATCACATCACGAACTATGGGATAGAATGTGGAGGCTAACCAATTATTCAGACATTGTTGTTAAGTTCAAAAATAATCCTGGAAGTATTGTTTATTGGCATGGGACAAATTATGCTGCAAATTATGTTGTTGATAATAATCGTTGGATGGCTGATCAAAGTTCTGAAATTCTCGGAAAACATGGATGCTCTGAACATATGTCTGACAAACAAGTTAGGCACAGTTATGCGAGGATTATTGAAAAAAATCCAGCTAGAGCTGTTATTCATTGGAGACATCCGTGTATTGATGTTGCCTATTTGTGTACAAATTCGAGAAATTGGTCAGATGAATATCACACAATTTATCCAGATGGTACAGTGGTAAGAAAAGTTGAATTTAATACCCAAGAAAAGCCTGGTTTTCAGGACATTCAATTTTTTACAAACCCTGGCGAGTCTCCATTAGATGTTGTGAATATGAATGCGATGACAGTCGCCAATGTAAAAGGGGATGTTCTTGAATTAAACTGGGAAATGCCAAACAAAAACCCAAAGCAATCACTTACTGATGCAACAATTCAATGGCTTAATTCTAAATCAGAATATAAAATTTTTACAATTTTTCAAGGACCGGGCTTAAGTACTTGGGGAGAATTTGAACAATCAAAATATACTCAAGATCCTTTTGCTGGCCCGTGGAATCATTGGCCTATTAGTTTAGTTCCCTCTGACGGAAGATATGCGATTTCTGATGACAGAGTCACACACTTTGCACTTGGAGCAAATGATAGAGCAACAGAATTTGGATCAGTGGTTCATTATGGCTTCACAACAGAGAAAATAGACAAATTAATACCATTTGCAAAATATTGGCAAAATCCGCCAAGCATCACAGATGTTAGGGGTGGAAAATCATTAGGTTTTCGTACAGACGAAAAGGCATTCTATTTTGAAGTCAAAGACGAATCAAAGCTTAAATTTACTATCAGTGCAAGTTTTGAAAGCCCACTTATAAACCCTGCTTTTATATTCCAAAATAGCGACAGAAAAATTAAGAGTATTAAAATCAATGATAAACAAATGCTCGTTGGTGATCATTTGAAAATTGGAAAAACTTTCAATGAAGATGGCTTGCCAAACACAATAATTTGGCTAAAGTATTCAGGAGATAAAAAAACCGAGATTGAGTTTAAATTTTAATTTTCCATGCGGATTATAATTACATTTTTAGCTTTTTTCGTTTTCGTTAGCTTTTGCAATGCTCAACAATTTGACATCGGTGAGATAAATGATGCGAAGTATAGGATTTATATCCCGGAGAATTGGAACAAAGGATTGGTAATATATTGTCATGGATATCAGGAAATTGGTGAAGAAATTGATCCATTGATAGCAAAGTTAGATGATTTTGTTAAGATTTTTTCAGACAAAGGTTTTGCATTTGCGGAGTCTTCCTACAGAAAACAAGGATTGATTATTAAAGAGGGCATTGAAGACACTGAAGCTTTAAGACAATATTTTGAAAACACTTATGGAAAAACAGAGTTAAATGTAATTGTTGGGCATTCAATGGGTGGAATGATTACATTGGCTACGATAGAGAAATTTCATCACTTATATGAAGGGGCACTACCTCTTTGTGGGTGGCTTTCTCCCGCTTCTAGTTTGATCAAAAGGGGTCTTGACATGCTTGCGATTTATGATTATTTGTTTGAAGATAATAATAGTGGACTAATAAATCAGCTACAATACATTGATGAAGAAGATATTGATAAAAATCTTAAAAAAAACCTCGCACTTGCTGAATCTTTCAGTAAAAAATTTAAAATAAAACGATCTGACTTGGCTGAGATGTTGAGTTTTCAACAAATTGTACTTCATGAAAGCATGAGATGGTTAAACGGCTTGCCCTCTGGTAATGAACAAACAATTTATGATGGTTTTGGAGAATTAAATGACGAGATTAATAAAAATATTCTTCGTTACAAGCCAAATTTTAGTGCTCAAGAATACTACATTGATAATTACACCCCAACAGGAATTATATATGATCCTGTTCTAGCCATTCATAACCTCTACGATGCACTGCTGCCAATTTACAACTATGAATATTATAATGAGCTAACTAAAATTCGCTCAACTAATGAACTTTACAAGCAAGTTTATGTATCCACTGAGGGACATTGTGAGTTTAGTATTAAAGAAATTTCATACTATTTTAATGAGCTTATAAATTGGGTTAGAACGAAAAAAAAGAAAATTTAAAATGATAATTTCTATGGAAATCAAGAGTTCAATTTATACCATATGTTTTGGTTTGATATTTTCTTCAATATTGATTGGATGCAATTTAGGTGAGCCAAAAAATGATATGAACTTGATGCAAAAAGACAGATTAACTGAAGTAGACCAGTCCAAAATAAAACGTGTTGGAATGGTTATTAAAATCAAGGAAGATAAAATTGAAGAATATCTAAAACTGCATTCGGACTCAGTGGGAGGAGTCAGAGATTTACTCAAAAAATACAATCTTCGAAACTTTTCAATTTTTATGACACAACTCGATGATGGAAAGTTTTATGAATTTGGTTACTATGAATATTGGGGCTCGAACTACAAAAAAGACATGGAGGAATTGAGTGAAGAACCTCGAAATATAGAATGGTTAGAGATTTGTGACCCAATGCAAATTCCACTAAAGGGAGAAAGTTCATGGAAAGAAATGGAGCTTATTTATTTTAACAATTAAAAAACAAAAGAATGTCAAAAAACATACACTGGTTATTCACAATTATATTTTCAATCATGATCGTTTCTTGTATGAACTTGAACAATGCAGAATCAAATATCCCACTTGAAAATGTTGGGAGCAATGATGACAATTCCGATTCTGATGAAATTGAGGATGAGGAAGAAGAGGAAGAAGAATACACTAGCTTAAACAACACAATTGTTCCTGAATATTCGAATTTTAATCAAAATATCATTTGGGAAAACGTTTTTACAGATGGACCTCCTGGCAAAGTCAACAGGGCAGTTGTTGATTCTAATGGAGATGCTGCTGTAGTTTTTATGCCAGATAATCAAACTAGAGTTCTTAAAATCAATGGAGTCACAGGAGAAAAGGTTTGGTCTAAATCATTTGACAACACTGTTGGCTTTGGAATTAGTGAAATCATTGATGGTGATAACATTGATTACATTGTAAGTGGTGGTATAGGTGAAACTCAGGAACGATGGGTTGCCAGACTTAGTGGAGTTGATGGATCAGAAATGTGGAGCAAAACATATCCATTTGATGGTAATGAGTATCAGTATGATGCTGTTAGAATGACTATTGTTGGAAGTGATAATTATATCTATGGATCTGGATTCGTTCAAGGCGGAGGCAATGAAACCATTTTTATGGTCTATGGTGGAAAAGCGATGATAATTAAAATTGACCCCTCAGATGGTTCAGAAATATGGACAACGTTAAACGCAAACTCTGAATACGCATTAGCTGTAGTTGAATCATCAAGTGGCGATTTGTACTATGGTGGGTTTAGTTCTAAAAGTGATTTACTTACATTATCAAAATTAGATCGGAATGGACAAGAAATTTGGACCGAAATGTTAGAAAATACCGAGAGAATACTCCCTTATGACATGACTATTGATCGTAGTGATATAATCTATTATGGTGGGCATACTGGTAGAAGAGGTGCTGGTTATCCATATGACTATACTTGCATTAAACTTGATACAGATGCAAATATTAGCTGGATTAAACACTATGGAAATCCTAGGGGATATGATATGGAATATATAAGAAGTGAGCTATATGGGGTTAAGGTAAATAGTTTTGGAATTTTTCTTTTTGGTGGAACTGGAGATGAAAGTTCATCTTTTTCCGAATCTAGTTCTACATACCTGTCATCTGATGTATGGAACGGATGGGTACTCATTATTGATCCAGACGGAAACATTTTACAGAGTGATGTTTTCTGCCAAGAAAACGTAAACACTGCAACAGAATATGGCTCATTAACGGATGATGGTTATATGATCTTTAATGATACAGACGCTTTCGGTGACACTGAAGTTGGGGTAATCAAAGTTAAATTAGAAAATTAAAGTGATTCGAAAAACCATCTATCACCGGCGGCTGAGACTAAAATAACATTGCCATAGGCTGTAAAGTCACCAGTTCTAATAATTGCTTTTACATTTTTCGATAACTTTTTAAGCTCTTTGTGGTTCACAAGCTGAACCTTTACCTTTTCCTTAAAAATGTTTTTTATGCTTACAAAGGTGCTTGGATTATGCATTTTTGTCTCATTGGCAATAATCATTTTTTCGACAGAATAAAATTGACTTAAAACTTCTAAAACTTCAGTGACTTTTGGTGTATTCTCACTTAATGAAATATCAACAACTTCAATATCATTTGGAGTTGCAAACCCAGCATCGACTACCATCAGCAAATCCCCATGGCCCTGCTCTGAAATTAATCTAGAAATATCTCTGTTAATGATACCTATTTCTTTCATTTGTTAGATTCCAGATATAAAATTAATTAATAATCAACGAGATGATAATTCGAAATGCATAGGAGTAGTTGAAGATTTCTCAATCCAAACTAAAAGTTTATTTTTTCCATCAGTGTGTTTTGTAATACCCCATTTCGCATCAGTTGGTTTTCCATCAA
>JADHMR010000083.1 GCA_016779945.1 Bacteroidia bacterium
CTTAAAGTAAGAGGATCATCAGACTTTTCTAAAATTATTCATAAAAACTAGGTATATTAAATGATAGCATCATTTAACTCCCTAAGCATAGTTGAATAAACTACTCGCCAACCTTTCCAACGATCAGACTCACTGAGGCTATCATTGTGCCAAAGGCTAACAAACTGACCATCTATATCCCTTACAGATTGTATTAAATTTTTAATAGAGATAATTGCCTGTTCGGTCGTTTCTTTTCGGTAATACATCGGTGTAATATCCATTAGACAGAAAGGGACAAGTTTCAGGTTCGTTTTTTTATTGTTCGTTAAATCAAACCAAAAAAATGGAGATGCTATTCCAGCTCTAAAACCTAAGTGGGTTGAATATCCCATAGTATGGTCTTCTTGAATACCAATACTAATTAGGTTTTGATATGTTTTAGGCATTGAATGTATCAGATAATGTTGTCTACTTAAAGATGTATTCGTTACCAATAATTTGTTTATTCTAGAAAACTCATTTTTAAGTTTAGATTCACTATTGTTACTAGCGTAGGAGGGGTGTATTCCGACTTTATTCTTTTCTCCAAGTTGACTAATCAAAGTTCTAAATTCTAAATTTTTAACAGAAATATTTTTATCATATTTACTGTAGTTACCAACTAAAATAAAATAGGTAACATCAGTGTTATATTTCCGATGAATAAAATCCTGCCAGTCAAAATTGAAATATGGGTCAACTTTATTCTTAAATAAAATAGCATATCGCTCTGATAGCGTTGAAAAATTTAGCTTTATGATATCACGAAAAGCACCCAATGAATTGCGAATAAATCCCTTATTCTTATACTTCCATGCCTGATCAATATCAATGGTACTTTTATAGCTGAATTTTTGGAATGGAAATTTAATGTTAAAACTGGTCTCAAGTTCTATTCTCAACAATTTAACCCATTGATTTACCAAGGGTAACTCAAGAACACCATTTTTAAATAGGACACTTTCGGTTGCTGGAAATCTTCCATGATCATCAGGATTAAAATCTAGATACTCTTCATACCTTGTAACTAAAAAAAAGATAGCTGAAAAAATATCAAAAGGAACCTTTTGATTATCATTCTGATAGAAGATAACTGTTTTTTGCCATCCAACGAACTTTATGTCGTTCAGTATGTCTAATCTAAGAGAGGACTCATTTAATAGCCCGTATGGGGTTATTTGGAGTGCCTTACTGCTTTCAGTTGAATAGTTTATGTGTGATGAATTAATGTTTTTAGTATATAAAAAATCTGTACCTAAAAGATTGTTAAATACCAATTCAAATACATAGTGATGCCTTTCTGTAGGTTTTGGGCAATAAATTTGGATTGGCTGATACATTGTTATTAGAAGTAGTTTTATCTTAGAATTTTAATCGAATTAAACTCAGATTCAAACCTAACCCTAATGATATACATGCCATGATTAAAATCTAAAGGGTCTAGCAATATATTTCCATTTCTTTCAGCAGTAATTTTTTTTCCAAGTATATCGAATATTTCATAAGTAGCATTCTCTGGTAGATTTATTTTAAGCGGTGAGCTACCATCTAAGAATCCTTGCTGATTTAAAACTTTAATTGAATTAAAGTCAAATTGAATCGGATCAATAATCTCGGGTATAAAACCAGCTTTAGAAAAACATTCACTTATTGCTTTATGATAATTCATTTTAAAATCAAGGCTATCAATTGACAAAATAATACGAGCCATTTCTTTCATAGTTGTATTAGGGCCTTGATAAAAAAAATGTTCTAATAAAATGCTATCGGTTGGAAGTCTCCCAATTTTGTCATGAATACACATCAACGCACTTGACCATATATCTCTATCTCCATCTTTCGAGTTAAGAAGATCCTCAGGATATAAACGGTTAGAATTGATAGGAAAACCATCCCAGGTTTGATTGCCATCCCAGGTAAATATTTTATTGGGTGTGTTATCATTATACGTCCTGCTGTATGCCTTTGAAAAATAATCACACGACCCTTCCTCCATTGCTTGCCTTTCCTCGCCAATAGTATTATCGGGAGATGCAAGTTCACTCAATGAATGAACAAATTCATGAACAACAACCTCACCATCTTCGGCATCATCTATTCCACCTTCACCGAATTGAAGAGAATGATTGGAGGGTAAGTAACCCGAATTATCCTGTCCACCAAATGCATGAACATCAACAACTAATGTGTCAGTTATCATATCATATCCAAGTTTATTGACATACTCACCAATGGTATTAATATGATAAAAAACATTCAAATATTCGAAAGTTCCAGACTCACGATCGACAGAAATACTGTCAATAAAAGAATAAAAAAAGGTATCGACCGGAAAACTTAGATCATCAAAGTATAAAAATTCAGACTCTAAAAAAAAGGTGTCTTGATTAAACCTTGAAGGAGTTTTATACCAAGACATTTCGTTTTCAAGGGAGGAATTTGATAAATCATTATTATCCGAATAATTACCACCATAGCTAACATTAGCAGAATTAATAGGATTTACAGAAAATACTTTTAAAAATATACTTGTATCTCGCTTTACATACTTCGTTAATTCTTTTTCCAATAGGAGTTGATTAGCGGAGTTAAAATATTGAATAATCGACTGTCCATTGAGGTGACTAATAACTGGTTTTACTTCAACAATTTGATTGTTCCAAAAAATTGCCTGGTTTGAAAAACCCGATGGATTATAAGTTTCGTCCTCTACCAAGAAATTATTTACAGTTATATGACCATCTGTTCTTTCGTGAATTTTTAATCCTGAATGTAAAATTTTAGTGCCTTTGACAATTTGGTCAAAAGTATAATGTGTAGCAAAGGGGCTAGAAATTCGATAAGATTCTAAAAGCGTTGATCCTTCAGATAAATTGTTTTTTTCATCATCTAAAACACTCAAAATAGTATTTTTTTCAATGAAGGATTGACTGAAAGTTTTAGCGTACAAAATGTGAAAAGTGAAAAACACAAAATATAGTACTACTCGCTTTTTTAACATAAAATTATCCAAATACTGAGTTGAGGTATCTTATATCTAACGAATTTAACATTCTATTATTCTTTAACATTGATTCAACTAGCATAAGCAATTAAAATGATGGATAAAACTGAAATTAAAACACCAAACTTATTAATTAATGTTAATTTTTCCTTAAAAATAATCACTGATAATAGTGTACTCAAAAGAACAATACCAATGTTATTAATTCCAAATACAAAAGCACTTTTTAGACTAAAAGACTTTATAGCAGTGAGTAAGAAATAGATCGAAAAATAATTTGGTATACCCAATATAATTCCTGAAATGATATTTCGACTCGACCAATTCGAAAAGTTAAATTGATTTTTAATAGAGTAAAAAGTTGTTCCAACTAAAAAAGCACCTAAAAAAATAGAATAAGAAATCGTATTAATAGAAATGTCGTTGCTATAATTTAATTCAAGTAGTTTTAATGACGTATCAATAGTACCACTACCAAAAAATACTATAATTGGTAAATAAATGTATTTCTTAGGAATAATAATTTGTTTCTTTTTAGTAATTAGGTATATACTTAACAATGAGAGTAAAATACCCACAACAAACTGAATAGTAAGTCTTTCTGAATTGTATACATATGCAAATAAAACAGGAATAATCACTGACATTTTTGCACTTACTGCGTTTACACTTACACCATATTTTTCTGTTGTCATTGCCATACTTAAAAATATAGCAACAAACAGACTTCCAAGTATTATGCAATACTTAAACCAATCTGAACCAATAATTTTTAATAAATTGAAATCACCTGATAAAACAAAACCTATTGAAAAACAAACTAAGTAGTTTACTAAAATTGCTTGAATTTTATTCACTTTAAAAACAGAAAACCACTTGAAAACCAAATTGATAAATGTGCTAAATACAACGCTTAACAATAAATAAATAATCGCCATTTTTATTTTTTATTGTAGATAGTAATGTTGTCGTTATACGCCTGTTTTAAGGATACTGGACTGGAATTTAATAGGGGAGCTATTTGACCATCATCCCAACTATTATTAGATTCAATAACAATCGCTTCATCCCATAAATCAGAATCCAAAAAAGATTGAATTACTTGGATTCCGCCCTCCACTAAAATACTATGAATACCACGTTCGAATAAATCACTTAAAATTCCCTCAATATTAAATGGATCGATTTTTATTAATTGATAATTATCGAATAATTCATTCGAAGTTTTATTGTATATCAAAGTTCGACCAACAGAAAATAACTGCTTTTTGCAATCAACAGATAAATTTGGAGATAACACAACTTTTAAAGGGTCATTACCTTCGGAATATCTTACATTTAAAAGAGGATCATCGGTATTAACGGTATTTGAACCTACAAGAATAGCTTGATGTATAGCTCTCAACTCATGAACGTATGAGTCATTTCTTGAATCACTAATTTTAGAGCTTTCTTTACTTGATGACTTTCTTGCCATGAATTTGTTTTTAGTCTGTGCCCATTTCAATGTAACAAATGGTAAATTAAACTTTTGAACTTTAAAAAAGTATTTATTCAATTGTTCACATCGTTCTTCTAAAACACCAACAATAACATGAATACCAGCATCCTCCAAAGCTTTAATACCAGCTCCTGATACTTTGGGGTTAGGATCTAAACATCCGATTACAACTCGATTAGGCTTTATTTTGATTAATAAATCTGAACAAGGTGGTGTTTTACCATGGTAGGAACAGGGTTCTAAACTAACATACACATCACATGTTTTAGGATCAATATCTGAGGGTATTGACTGATATGCATTAACTTCAGCGTGTGAACCCCCATATTTTTGATGATAACCCTCTGAAATGATTACATCATTACTCACAAATAAACATCCTACCATCGGATTAGGAGCTACATGAAATTTGCCTTTTTGAGCAATCTCAATGCACCTATCCATGTATATTTCATCCGTATTCACTCCTCAAAGTTAAAAATCTATTTAACAATGAAAATTACTACTCAATTTAAGAAGTTAGATATAAATTGCATCCATATATGAAACTAGGTTTACTTAAGGCATTTTATGTCGATGAATTGAAAAAACTTTATCGATATTCAGAAGCTGAGAGCATTTTTTACATCATTCTTAATTGGCTCGAAAAAAAAGATAAAACCCATGTTTTTCTTGGTCTAGAAACTATTTTAGAAAAATCATATCAGGATATTTTAGTAGAATTAAAATCAGGCAAGCCAGTTCAGTACATTACCAATGAAACTGATTTTTTTTCAATGCCCATGTATGTTGATGAAAATGTACTTATACCTAGACCTGAAACTGAAGAATTAGTTGCATGGATTATCGAAGAACAAAAAACAAAATCTAGAATACTCGATATTGGAACTGGGAGTGGGTGTATTGCACTAGCTTTAAAAAAGTTATTACCTGACTGTGAGATATCTGGCAGTGACATTAGCGTTGAAGCGATAGAAATAGCAAAAAAAAATGCTTTAAAACATAATTTAACTATTGATTTTTTTGAACTAAATATTTTGACTGATTCCATAAAAAAATACGATGTAATTGTAAGCAATCCTCCATATATAGCAAACAATGAAAAGAAAAATATGCATACCAATGTATTGGATCATGAACCTCATCTAGCTCTTTTTGTAGACGATTCAGACCCTTTATTATTTTATAAAAAAATTGCTCTACAAATACAAAATTTTGATACAGTAGCCTATTTTGAAACTAGTGAGTTTTATACAGAATTACTTGATAAATGGATGATTAATGAAGGTTTTACTACAGAGTGGAAAAATGATTTAAATGGGAAAACAAGATTCTTGAAAATCATGAAATAATACTGTTAATCAAATTTGACTTTTTATCCCCAAAACTGTAGGAATAATGTGAATATTTTAAGCGTTAATACTATGCTAGTAAAGCATTTAGAACATAGATTGCAAGCAACTTAAACTAAAGGATTACAATGAATTCGGAAAACGAAAAGATAATACCTATCAATATTGAAGATGAAATGAAAACTGCGTACATCGATTATTCGATGTCAGTAATTGTTTCAAGAGCACTACCAGACGTTCGAGATGGATTAAAGCCCGTACACAGACGAGTTTTGTATGGAATGACCGAGCTTGGCTTAGCCAGCAATAGACCTTATAAAAAATCTGCTAGAATAGTAGGAGAGGTATTGGGAAAATACCACCCACATGGTGATAGCTCTGTTTACGACACCATGGTAAGAATGGCTCAAGATTGGAGCCTTAGATACCCAATGGTAGACGGCCAAGGAAACTTTGGTAGTATAGATGGTGACCCACCTGCAGCAATGCGATATACTGAAGCTAGAATGCGAAAAATAGCTGAAGATATGCTGTCAGATATTGACAAGGATACGGTAGATTTTCGTCCAAACTTTGATGAAAGTTTATCAGAACCAACTGTGTTACCAGCTAGAATACCTAATTTGTTAGTCAACGGAGCTGCAGGTATTGCAGTAGGTATGGCTACTAACATGGCACCTCACAACCTTACTGAAGTAATAAACGGGACGGTAGCATACATCGATGATAAAAATATCACGATAGAGGGTTTAATGGAGCATGTAAAAGCTCCTGACTTTCCTACTGGAGGAACTATTTATGGTACCGAAGGTGTAAAAAATGCGTTCGAAACCGGCAAAGGTAGAATTGTGATGAGAGGAAAGGCAGAATTTGATGTCTCTAAATCAGGAAGAGAGCAAATTGTAATAACTGAAGTTCCTTATCAAGTAAGTCCATCACAGATTATTGTAAAAGCTGTTGATTTAGTTAATGATAAAGTTATTGAGGGTATCAGTGAAGTAAGAGACGAAAGTGGACGACAAGGACTTAGAATTGTGTTTGATCTAAAACGTGATGCTATTCCAAACATTGTACTGAATAAATTATTCAAATACACCCCGCTTCAAACTAGTTTTAGTGTAAACAATATTGCTTTAGTAAACGGTAGACCTGAAATGTTGAATCTTAAAGATATGATTCATCATTATGTTGATCATAGACATGAGGTTGTAGTAAGAAGAACTAAATACCTTTTAAAAGAAGCTGAAAAAAGAGCACATATACTTGAGGGTCTGATAATAGCATTAGATAACTTGGATGCTGTTATAAAATTAATTAGAGCTTCAAAAAATGCAGAAGATGCCATAAATGGATTGATGAAGGAATTTGAGTTGTCTCAAATTCAAGCCAAGGCTATTCTCGATATGCGTTTGCAAAAACTCACTGGTTTAGAGATTGAAAAAGTTCGTGCTGAATATGCAGAACTTATGGTAACTATTGCTGATCTCAAGGATATTTTATCTGATGAATCTAGAAGAATGCAAATCATTAAAGATGATTTACTTGAAATGAAAAGTAAATACGGTGATGATAGAAGAACAAACATAGAATTTGATGCTGGTGAAATAAACATAGAAGATCTCATAGCTAATGAAGAAATGGTTGTGACCATATCTAGTATGGGCTATATCAAACGAACACCTTTGACTGAATACAAATCACAAAGTAGGGGTGGGGTAGGCAATAAAGGTGTTAAGCATAGAGATAAAGACTTTGTTGAACACCTATTTGTGACGATGACTCATAACTATATTTTACTATTTACAGATCAAGGTAGATGCTTCTGGATGAAAGTCTACGAGATACCTGAAGGAAGTAAAGTATCTCAAGGAAGAGCAATTCAAAATTTGATTAATATTCCATCTGAGGATACTGTTAGAGCCTTTGTTGCAACAGGTAACCTCAAAGATGAAGACTATGTGAATAATAATTATATCGTAATGTGTACTAAAAATGGTACAATCAAAAAAACCTCATTAGAACAATATTCCAGACCAAGAACAAATGGGATAAATGCAATAACAATACGAGAAGGCGATCAATTATTAGAAGCAAAATTAACCAACGGAACAGCTGAGGTATTACTAGCTAAAAAGAGTGGTAAAGCGATACGATTCAATGAATCAGGAGTAAGACCTATGGGAAGAACTGCCTCAGGCGTTAGAGGAGTTAGACTTGAAAATGATCAAGATGAGGTGATTGGAATGGTTTGTGTTAATGAAAGTGAAGATAACGATACATCCATTATGGTAGTTTCTGAAAAAGGATATGGCAAAAGAACTGATATTGGTGATTACCGAATCACTGGTAGAGGGGGTAAAGGTGTAAAAACCTTAAGCGTCACTGAAAAGACTGGTAGTCTAATCGCCATTAAAGATGTTACCGATGAAAATGATTTGATGATTATCACTCGAAACGGAATAGCTATTCGAATGAAAATGGAAGATGTGAGAGTTATGGGAAGAGCAACTCAAGGAGTTCGACTTATAAAAATCAGAGATAATGACAACATAGCTTCTGTTGCAAGAGTACCTAAAGTAGAAGAAGAGGAGGAGGCAGAAGAGAATCAAGAGGTCAATAGTGACGATTCAAATGACAACGAAGAAAACAACTCAAATACAGAATAGAATAAAGTAAAATAATGAAGCATTTTAAAATTAATAGTTTGATAATAGTATTCCTATTGTTAGGGTTATCAAGCAAAGCTCAAAAGTTTTCGGTAGAATCCATGAAAATGGAATTAGAAGACATGACTAAGCCTGATTCGGATCGAGATTATGAAAATCTCTTAAAGTGGGCAGAGCAAACTAAAGTGAATCCAAAAACTGCAAACACCCCAAAAATGTGGTATTACAGAGGATTAACTTTTTTAAAAGTCTCAACACTAAACAATGATTTGAGTGCTCAGTATCCAGATGCTATTTTAACCGCCCTTGAAGCTTTTCAAAATGCAATAGCAACAGATGTAAAGAATAAAGTGACAAAAGAATCAGAGGCAAACCTATTGAATGTAGCAATTGGTCTATACAATATAGCATATGCTTCTTATCAATCTGAGGATTATGCCAAGGCCTACAAGGAGTTTGAACTTGCTGTACCGCTTATGAAATACGATACTGACGGATTATTAAAAAGAAATAATCTCACGGAAGAAGTATTGCAGCAAATGATGGGCTACTCAGCAATGAATGACGGTAATGATGAAAATGCTATAAAAGTTTTCCAGAAACTTATTGATGGAGGAACTGCAGAGAGTAATATCTATGCTAGTCTTGCTAGAATTCAGTTAAATGCCAGCGACACAACAGCAGCCCTTAATACTATTACTAAAGGAAAAGAATATAACGAAACAGACAAGACGCTTATCAATATGGAATTAGACATATTTTTAAAGCAAGGTAGAAGTAAGGAGCTCATTGAAAAATTAAGTATTGCAATTGCTGATGATCCAAGTAATACCATATATTATTTTGCAAGAGCTATAAGTTATGAAGGTTTGAATGAAACCGATAAAGCAGCTGCAGATTATGATAAAATTTTAGAAATTGATCCAACTTATTACGATGCTTCATATAACAAAGGGGTAATGTATTTAGGTAAGGTTGCCAAAATCGTTGACGAACTAGATGGAGAATACAAAGCAAGTATAATTCAAAAAAAAGAAACTGAAATCTACGCTCAATATAAATTAGCCATTGTTGAGTTTGAGAATGTTTTTGAAAACAATACTGAAATTGATCCTGCAGACAAACTTGAACTTGCTAAAACAATGAAGAAAATATATGCTCGACTTGAGCTAATGGATAAGTACAATGAAATGAAAGACTTTATTGATAATAATTAATCCAGTAATTAGGGGAGTAATCAAACTTACTCCCTTATTTATTATAACCATTAGTTAACATAATATAAATTATAGGACTTTGAAATATATAATTAAAGAAGCGTATATATTATCATAAATTTGTAACATGTTAAAAATATTTAGGTTGATAGCACTATTAGAAGGATTATCATTCTTAGTACTTATATTTATTGGTGTACCCATGAAGTATTTTCAAAATAATGACGCAATTGTAAAAATGGTTGGTATGCCACATGGTATGTTA
>JADHMR010000084.1 GCA_016779945.1 Bacteroidia bacterium
GAGATTGATAAACTAAACATCAAACCATGGGACTACAGTTTAGCTCTATACTACCACATTCCAAAAGCAATTGTTACTTTTCAATTCGGAACTAAAATTGGACTCCGAAACATCAACAACAACCTTATTTTAAATGATATTTTTCCTTCGATAAACCCGAAGGGATCTATTCAAAACATCAGTTTTGAGATAGGTATGTTATTTTAGAAAATAAAAAAAGGCTCTCCGGGAGGTGATGTAGGAGATACAATTTTAATGGGCTTGCTTATTGAATTAACACCTTTACAATTTTCACTGCTAAGCTCCACATCATAAGTTCCAGCATTTTTAAAGGCATGAATTACATCCGTTGTCGTATACTCAGCTCCATCAATCGTCCAATTATGTGAAATAGCTACTGATCTGTTCGAATTTACAAATTCTACAGGTACATTCACGAATCCACTGTATGGTTTAAAAAAATTAGCTTTTGGAGGACTTGAAGGAATCGCTCTTACCAAAAAATCCTCGGTTTCGCCATCTGTCAAATCACCACCCGCACTTTTTTGAGTAATCGAATTCCCATGCTGACCAGATCTTATACGAATAACAAATGACGAGGCTGCATTACTTGGAATATTAAACGTAAGTGATCGAGTTTCGTCTGGTCGTGATGAGAGTATCCCGTTTGGCACAGAAGCATTCCATGAAGCATCAGAAAGCCATTCTCCAGGATCATCAAAATCTTTATCATCATTAAAATCTGCCCAAACACCAACACTGGAAGTCTTGTGAGCCAACAAATAAGCAGTAGTAGTTGTATTAATTTTTATGGTATACGTACCACACTGTTTTAGCATTACTATCGGAGACCCAACGCTTCCAAAAAGTGTACGGTAATTTGTAGCTTTAGATCCACTACAAAGATCCAATTTGTTGTATACTTCTGTATTATTTTCATCTTCAATTATCACTGTGGAAATGGATGCCCATGTACAAGGACCACCAGAATGCGAAACTGCTGGATACTGTGCATACAAGAAGTACGAACTTGAAAATAGAATGAGGATTAATAGGCCTTTTAATAGGTTATTGTATTTTTTCATAGGTATTAAAATTTAAATAGTTTACAAGACTTAGACGCTCACTTTTAAAAAGGTTGCATTTTTAATGCCCCATTTTTAATCGCACATCGTACAATCTGTATGCTTGCAATATTAAGATACAAGCCGTCAGTACGTCAACAAAAAAATATGATTTATATCATAAATCTATATGATATGTTTCCAAGGCGTGATAAATACGCAACTAAGAATTAAGAAATCGGTCTACGGATATAGATTACAATTCGTCTTGATTAAAGAAATAATCGTCGGTCGAGGGGTATTCAGACCATATCTCTTCGATCGTCTCAAAAGGTTCTCCGTCGTCTTCGAGTTCTTGTAAGTTTTCGACTACTTCTAAGGGTGCTCCAGTTCTGATAGCAAAGTCTATCAACTCATCTTTCGTTGCTGGCCAAGGAGCGTCGTCTAGGTATGATGCAAGTTCTAATGTCCAATACATGGGCTATATAATTAGAGGTTAGTATTAATGCTACGAAAATAACTTTTTTTTAGAATTCACAATAACTGAAAAAATATATTTTAAACTTCTGTCTTTCAGCTATTTAACTCGTGTAACAAGATCCCAGCAGCTACTGACACATTGAGTGAATCCATATTTCCCGTCATTTTTATTCGCCAAATGTGATCCATAAGTGCCAATCGCTCTCGAGATAATCCTTTGTCTTCGTTGCCCATCCATAGTGCCCAAGATGTTAAATCTTGAATGCTTGATCGATCCATAGTTTGATCTGTTTTTTCAGAAGCTGCTATTTGCGGTATGCCCCAGCTTTTCAAATAAGTTAACGTATTTGATAAACTACTAACCCGTGCTACAGGTAATTTTAACAAGGCTCCAGCCGAAGACTTGATGGCTCCTTCGCCTATCTCAGCATTGGCTTTTACTCCAACAATTAGTAAATCTACTCCAAAGGCTACACATGATCGTGAAATGGCTCCAATATTTCGAATATCTTGAATACCATCAGCTACCAGTATTTTGGGTGGGTCTCCATTCTCAAATAATCGAGTAATGGTCTCCTCTAAAGGTACAAATTCAATGGGACTCTTAATGGCTATTACTCCCTGGTGATTGGCCCTAGTGATGCGATTAAGCTTTTCAATAGGTACCATCTGAAAAGGAGTGTTCGACTTTTTAGCAAGTTGCCGTAATACCCCTATTTTTTGTTTATCCGCTTGATTATTTACGTATACTTTACCAATAGTGACATCGCTATGAAGCAGTTCCTCTACGGCATGAAAGCCAATAATGATGCCCTCTCTACTCATCTAATTTACAATAGATTAATATAAAGCAGATGCTTGTTTGAATAAATCATCATACTTGGTAGCTAGTTCATCTCGTTTGTATGCTCGTGCAAGTGGACCAATATTTTGAAGAATTTGAATGTTTTCGTTCTTATTATCTACTTGGGTAAATTTCTTGTAGTAATTAATCAATGCATAAGCATCATCCCCTACTTCCGTTAGAAACTGATCACCCTTTTCAATTTGATTGGCTTTATAATAAATATCTGCACTTGCCGCTTTTAATCTTAAATTCATAGGCAATAAGCTCTCTGGCATAGAAGAATAACATTTATCCAAAAGAGTAGCGGCAGTATCTAACTTATTGGTATTGGCATAATAATCTGCCACCTGAATAAATAAAGATCTCAAATTTTGAGGAACTAACTGTGCTTTATCATCCAAAAACATGGTACCTTCTTCCATCTTACCCCACTCATACACATTCATCAACTTATCGTACAATAAATCCATATCATCCATACCTCGCATTCTTTTGTTGGCTTCTATGGGAAGTAATTGGTAGGTTAAACCGTTGTGTCTAAAATATTTATCTAGGTTCATGTAAACCGATGACCCTGTGGTAGTTGTCCAATAGATTGGTCTTTTCCATCCTGTTTTGGCATTGGTAGCTATGATGTCTAACACAACTAAATCTCCTTTACTCAAACCACTCTTGCCAATATTCCAATAAATTTTATCGACAATCTTAGCCGTATCTCTATCAGGCACATAACCGGTTGCTATCACTGCTTTTCTATCAACTTCTACACTGAAGTTTTTAACGGGAAAGACGTTAATGAGATCACCTGCATTGGTTCTTTGTTTTCTGCTGGGCTCGTCTGATGTGACATATTGCAATACTTGATCCAACGGATAATATTGATCTTGTGGTAGCGATTTACTTTCGAAATATCGTACATAATCTCGTTTTCCCGCTACTATTTTTTCAGCAGGTATAGAGAGAGGTAATGGCTCGCTGTCAAATACTTTTCTTCGCAACGCACTGCTATACCACTCTGTAGGTAGAAGACTTAAGTTGATAACTCGTACATCGGTACGGATACCTTCTACGTTTTGAGCATACCAAAGCGGATAGGTGTCATTATCTCCGTTAGTAAATAGTATGGCGTTTTTCTCGCAACTATTGAGGTAGTTTTTCGCGAAAGATATTCCTAATTCTCTTCCTGAACGGTCATGGTCATCCCAGTTTTGGAAACCCATTAATACTGGCGAAACTAATAAAGCAACCACTGTTGCACTCGATGCCGCTACGGTCTTGTTCACCGACTTTTTTAACAGATCAACTATAAATAAGACACTCAAACCTATCCAAATGCAAAAAGTTTGAAACGAACCCACCGAGGAATAATCACGTTCTCGTGGTTCCATTGGGGGTTGGTTTAGATATACTACAACAAGAAGACCCGTGAATAAGAACAGAATAAATACCGTGTAAAAATCCATTTTACTTTTCTGATACATAACTATAATTCCAAGTATTCCTAAAATTAATGGCAAGAAGAAAAAAGTATTATGAGCCTTATTGTATTTCAAACTTACTGGGATATCTTGGGGGATACCCAATCTCCATTCATCTAAGAATTTGATTCCCGAAATCCAATTACCCTCCAAACTATTGCCTAGAACATTTTGAATATCATTTTGTCTTCCAGCAAAATTCCACATGAAGTATCTCCAATACATCCAGCCTAATTGATATTTGAACATGAACTTCATGTTATTAGAAAAGGTTGGTTTCTTTTTCTTCACCGATTCTAATTGTTGTTCCAATTGATTACGTCCCGAATATTTTTTGATCATACCATTCCATAAAGGGTAGTATCTTGATTTTTCAGACATATCTCCCATTCGAGGTAAAACCGTTGAGAATCGGTCATCGTATATGGGTTCTTGTTTTGTACCTATTTTTTCATACGCGTCTTTACCTCTTCGGTACTGTGTTTTCCCTTGCTCGATATCTACTAAATCAGCATTGTAATAAGGCCCAAAAAGTAACGGTCGTGATCCATATTGTTCTCGATTGATATAACTCAATAAACTTTCAGCATCCTGAGGATCATTCATATCAATAGCTGGTTCTGCGATAGAGCGAATAACCACCATACTGTATGACGAAAAACCAAGCATTGTAAATGCAAAACACAAGATGGCTAAATTGGCTATCGGTTTGTTGTTTTTAATAGTATATCGAAGACCAAATGCAATTCCTAATGCAATGAGCAATAAGAAAAACAAAACACCAGAGTTGAATGGTAGTCCAAATGAATTTACGAAAATCTTGTCAAAAAACGCCGCAATAGCTGGTGTTTTTGGGATGATTACCCATTGCAATAAAGCTATAGAGCCAATTCCAATCACTGATGCTCTTATGATATTCTTTCTATTAACTCCAAATTTATTTATGAAGTAATAAAGAAATACCGCAGGTACAACAAGAATATTCAATAAGTGAAGTCCAATACCTAAACCTATGATGTAGGCAATAAAAACAATCCATCGATCAGAGGTAGGATCTTCTTTAACTTTTTCCCACTTAAGAATAGCCCAAAATGCTAAAGCCATAAAACATGAAGAACCAGCATATACCTCTGCTTCCACAGCATTAAACCAAAAGGTATCCATGAATGTAACAGACATAGCTGCTACAAGACCCGACCCAAATATAGAAATCGCATTTCCTAAATCTACGGTATTAGCATTTAAGTCAACTTTTAAAATCTTTTTTGCAAAATGAGTAGTAATCCAAAAAGTAAACATCACAGTTGCAGCACTAAAAACTGCACTCAACATATTTACTGCAATAGCAACTTCATTGGTGCCCGGAGTAGCAAAAATTGAGAATAAACGTCCAAGCATCAAAAACAAAGGTGCTCCCGGTGGGTGTACCACTTGCAATCGATATGACGCCGAAATAAACTCTCCACAATCCCAAAGACTTACAGATTGCTCCAATGTCATGATATAAACAGCAATTGCTATTAAGAATGTAACCCATCCAAAAACAGTATTTATCTTTTTAAAATTATTCATTGCGTGATTTTTTGAATCTTCGGGCGAAAATAAAAGATTTAGACCATAAACGCTATGCAATGAACGTAATTCAAATTTTATTGATTTTAAAATAGAAAGCATTTGAATTAAGGAGTATTCACTTTTAGATGGTTTATTTGTATACAGAAATTTAAGGAGTTGAAAGAGCGTTATTCTATAAACCTATGTCCTATTTGCAATCATTCTTCGTTCAAACATTTTTTGAATGTTCCAGATTGGCTTGTTTCGAAAGAGGTATTCGAACTAAAACAATGTGAAAAATGCCAATTTGTTTTTACGGCTAATGCACCGCTAGAAAGTGAAGCAGGTCCATATTACAATAGCGAAGAATATGTTGAACACTCTGATACTTCCAGCGGATTAATCTACTCTATTTATCACGTTGCTCGCCGTGTGATGCTCAACTTTAAATACCTCAAGATAAAACGCCTTCGAACTGGGAAAAAGCTTCTTGACGTAGGATCTGGCTCAGGTTATTTCATGAACTTCATGAAAAAAAAGGGTTACGAGGTTACCGGTGTTGAAATAAGCGAAAAAGCAGCTAACCTATGTGAAAATAACTTTGGAATAAAAGCTCACAGCCCAACAGAATTTGTACAAGGAAAATTAGACACTAATTACAATATTATCAGTCTTTGGCATGTGTTTGAGCACGTATACGATTATGATACTTATTTCGAGCTATTTTCTAAATCTTTGGACGAAAAAGGCTATCTAATTTTAGCACTTCCTAATAATGACTCGCCGGATGCAAAAATGTATCAAGAGTTTTGGGGTGGTTATGATACGCCCAGACATATTTGGCATTTCACACCAAAAACAATAGAGTTATTTGCTGATAAAAGAGGATTTAAAATTGTAAAAAAACATCGAATGCCTCTTGACCCATTTTTTAATGCTATGATTGGCGACTCCTACAAAGAGAAGTTCACTTTCTTACCAATAACATTTTTAAAAGGACTCTATTCTTATATCGTTTCGTTATTAAACATCGAAAAATCTAGTTCAATCATTTACATCTTTCAAAAAAAGACTTAAAGTTTGGTGAATTTTTTAATGAAAACGTGATCGTTTTCTATGATTTTAAGATAGTAAATTCCCGATTCTAACGCAGAAACATCCAATGAATTTTTAAAAGGTGTTGTTATCACTGCTTTACCTGCTGAATTGATTACTTTTATGTTTGAATGAACATTCGTGTAACCGTCAATAGTTAACGTTTTGATCGAAGGATTCGGATATAGGTTTATATTTAAATTTTCTAAATCTGCGATGTTGGCAGATTTGTTTTCTGCAATGGATATTGTATCAATGTATATTTTTTCACCTTTATTATTCCCATTTCCGTTAGCTGCCATTGTAGACACATAAAAAGTAACTGCCCCTGTTCCTTTTGATGGTGCTGTCCAATTAGCAACCCATGTTTGTGAATTTGATGCAGAACTACTTGCAAATTTATGTGTAGCTCTAAGCCCTGAATTAAGCGTATTCACTTGCGTGTTATTTGAAAAAGCACCCACTGGAGAGCCATTTTTATCTTCTGCCATCATCTCAAACCCCCATACTGATGTTCCTTCATCTGAAACACTCACCGTAATGTCGTAGCTGGATCCTGGACCATAACCACTTTCGGGAACATCGGTAGAGAGCATCTCTTGCCTACTTGGTGCACTCGAACTGGTATGACAACCTCCGTTGGTTGAGCAAGTAGCTCCGTTATCTGTAGTTGACCCTGATCTACCTCCAGGTGAACCGCCCCTATTTGACATAAAAAACACAGCTAAAACTGAGAGAATGAAAATGTTAAATTTAGTGTTACGTTCTATCATTTTAAATACTTCTTTGTTTCAAATCTATAGAATATCAACCAACTTTACCCAGTAAATAATTTTGAAATGCCAACATTTGACTTAATTTTGCATTAAATATTACAAGAGTTGAAGGGGCAAAAGCCCCTTTTTTCTTAGCTAAATTTTGGGAGTAAAAGAACTTATAACAGGAATTATCGAAGAAGAATTGAAAGAAACTGATTCATTCTTGGTGGGAGTAGATTCCAACCAAGCAGAAACTAGTATTCGGTTTTTCATTGACGGCATTGATGGTGTGAGCATACAGTTGTGTTCTCAACTCAGTCGGAAAGTTTCTAGAATACTCGACGAAGAATATACAGATGATCAACCTATTCGTTATGAGATCTCTTCACCTGGAGCTGAGCAACCTCTGGTAGACTTAAGACAATTTTACAAGCATATTGGACGAGAATTAGAAGTGGAATTAACAACCGGTGAAATCTATACTGGAGAACTAATTCAAATTCTTGACGATACCATCAAATTGTCTGTTTTAATCTCCAAACACAAATCCGAAGAAAAAACAATTGTTTTTAATAAAATAAATAAAAGTACCGTAAAATTATCCTTTAAACGTAAAAAGAAATGAACTTACAATTAGTAGAATCGTTCTCAGAATTCAAAGAATTTAAAAATATTGACAGAGCCACTATGATGAGGGTTCTAGAAGATGTATTTAGAACTATGATCCGAAGAAAATATGGTTCGGATGACAACTTTGATGTCATTGTTAACACTGATAATGGGGACCTTGAAATATACCGTAATCGAGAGATTGTTGATATGGGTGAAGTAGAAGACCCAAACAAAGAGATCAATATCGAGGATGCAAAACTCCTTGAAGAAGATTTTGAAATCGGAGAAGAAGCTATCGAAGAAATCGACATGGCAACCTTCGGACGCAGAACAATACTTACCGCTAGACAAACATTACTTTCTAAAGTCTTAGAGCTTGAAAAAGACGAATTTTACAAAAAATACAAAGACCGTGTTGGTGAAATTGTTACTGGAGAAGTTTATCAGATTTGGAAAAATGAAATCATGATATTAGATGATGAAGGCAACGAACTTATCTTGCCAATTCGAGAAATGATACCTAGAGATTTCTTCAAAAAGGGAGACACCGTTAGAGCAGTAATCCTGAGGGTTGAAATGTATAACTCTAACCCAAAAGTCATTCTATCTAGAACTGCACCAGATTTCTTAGAACGTTTGTTCGAATTAGAAGTGCCAGAAATACTTGATGGATTAATCACCGTCAAAAAAATTGTTCGTGAACCAGGCGAAAGAGCAAAAGTTGCTGTGGAAAGCTACGATGACCGAATTGATCCTGTAGGAGCATGTGTTGGTATGAAAGGAAGCAGAATACATGGAATAGTACGTGAACTTAAAAATGAGAATATCGATGTTATCAATTTTACTTCTAACATCCAATTACTCATTCAGCGAAGCTTAAGTCCAGCCAAGGTCTCGACTATTAGTATCGATGATGAAACTGGAAAAGCGGATGTTTTCCTTCCAGCTGACCAAGTATCACTAGCTATCGGAAAAAGAGGACACAATATTAAACTTGCTGGAAAATTAGTAGGGTATAATATCGATGTATATAGAGAAACTAACGAAGAAGAAAATGTGGATGTTGACTTAAACGAATTTGCAGACGAAATTGATATTTGGATTATTGATGAATTGAAAGCAATTGGTCTTGATACCGCAAAAAGTGTACTAGAAATGAGTAACGAAGACCTCATAGCACGATCAGAGTTAGAAGAAGAAACAATAGAAGAAATCAAGAAAATATTAGAAGCAGAATTCGAATAATAATGCTTTAAAAACATAAAGTATTATCTTCGAATACGGCTAAACAATAGATGGTTGGAAAGAAAAAGACATATCGAGTTAATAAAGTTGCAACAGAATTCAATGTTAGTTGGAAGACAATTGTTGAACATTTGACTGAAAAGGGTTTTGAGGTAGAATCAAAAATAACTGCCAAATTAGATGAAAGCATGTATCAAGATTTATTGAGCTTTTATCAAAAAGACAAACTCGCAAAAGAAGAATCTCAGCAATTGGAAATTAACATCCGAAAAGATGCTCAAACACAAGCAATAAAGGAAACTAAAAAACCTGAACCGCCCAAAGTTGAAGTTGCACCTGAGCCTACTATTTTTATAAAAGACAATGCTCTTGGGTCAAAGAATGCTGTTGAAGAAAAAAAGCCTGAGACAATCACAAAAGCAGAAGAACCTAAAGAAATAGTTCCAACTACTCCTTTAGAAAAAGATAAAAATACGCTCAAAGTTGTCGGTAAAATTAACATTAAAAAGCCAACCAAACCTACTCAAGAAAATAAACCAAAACCAGAGGTTAAACCAACTCCAAAGGTTGATGTTGAGGTCAAAAAAGAACAGGAAAAAACTGAACCAAAAGAGATTGTAGAAAAAACAGAATACAAAAAACTTGAAGGTACTAAAGTTTTAGGTAAAGTAGAAATAAAGCCTCCTGTTAAACGAACTAAAAC
>JADHMR010000085.1 GCA_016779945.1 Bacteroidia bacterium
ATTATGGAGGACCTTTGACAGAAATGGCATTGTTAGGTATGATTGCCATTCGATTGAAAGACCAACTCTTGCAATGGGATAGTGAAAATTTAAGGTTTACAAATAGCGAAGCAGCAAATAAATTATTGCATAAAGATTATCGTGGCAATTGGAGGTTATCCTAAACACCTCCTATTCCTTTTTTGGGATATACCATAAATTATTGTTTAAGTCTATGCCACCTCCGAGCTCATTTTGTATAACCCTATCTGTAATAAAAACTCCAATGTTAGCCATATCAGTAAAATTATCTACAGCATTAGGAAAGTTTTGTCTAGTTCTATGAATATTATATTTCTCAGAAAATGTTCTCTCAAAAGCATTCTCAACTCCGTCTTTTCCAATCATAAAACCTATTAGGCCTCCCCACGTAGCTGTTGGATTATCTGAATCCCAACCCATAAGTGATCCAAGTTTTATAGTTTCTTTTAGGTCTCCTTCACCAGCAAATAAACTAATCAAGCTTGCTGCAAAATTTATTCCAGCTGCTGCACAGCCATTACATCTCATATTTCTGGAAGTAATATTGTATCCATCTTTTTCTTCTACCTGATACCTAACATATACATTGTCTCTGATTGTTTCCCATGGAAGGCCATCATCATATTGTCTTTTTACAAAATCATACATTTTTGAAGCATATGAATTATTTGGTAGCTGATTTCTTGATTTTTCAGCTATTATTAACAAGTTTTCCTTGTTACTGAGTTTTGGATTAGAAACAGCTGCTAACGAATACATAGATACATAAAATTTTGATATCCATTCGGCATTATATCTTGCAGTTGTCTGAATTGGAAGATCAGCTATTTCAACAGCAATATCCGGTCTTCCGGGCGAATAAAATCCAAATATTTCAGTAGTTAACTGAGCATCAATCATATCAAAATCAGGATTTTTTTTTGGATCACTTGTTTCAGGTGGTATTATTCCATTAATCATTAAGTCTAAAGCTCTTTGGTTCGAGACCCATAAATAGTTTTGTTCTTCATGTTTTATGTGTTTGAGCCATCCATCACGAATTTGTTCGCCACTTAATTTCGATGTTTTATTTGTGTATAGTAGGTGTTGATATATGTATTCAATATCGGTATCGTCATCTGCCCCCCATATTCCATCTTTACCTTCAAAAACAAAATCTATGTTGCGCGAAATTTCTTGTGTGCTTCTGCCATACTTAGGCTGATCTTTTTTACCCCAATCTTCTCTCGTATAAAAATTTCCCGTCTTTAATTCTCCAATATTTCCGATTTTATCCATTTCAGTAACTAAACCTGTCCAATTAGCAATACACTGTGCAAGCCAAAAACCTTTGAGCTTATTAAGATACTCAGTTCTTGATAAAATTATTTCATTCCCTTTTGGAGAATATTCATTATAATCTAAGTTTGGGTCCTTAATAATTTTAAAATCAGATTTTTTATTATCTGAACAAGCAAAAATTGTAGTCAAAAGTGATAATAATATTAAATTTTTCATTTTTAAATAGTTTTGGATTTACTTGGTTGATTTTGTTTGTTTGTTGTTTAATGATATTTTTTTAAATAATGATTCTATTGAAATACCCTTAGTTTCAGGCATAATAAAAATTACAAATAATAGTTGAAAAATCATCATAATAGCAAAACCTAAGAATACAATTTCAGATCCTATAGTGTTGAATAAATATGGGATTAATGCTGGTATAATAGCAGCTAAAATCCAATGTACTGAACTTCCAAAAGCTTGTCCATTACTCCTTAATTTATTGGGGAAAATTTCAGAAATGAAAACCCAGATTACTGTGCCTTGACCTATTGCATGTGAGGCTATAAATGAAAAGATAAAAACACTAGTATTTATACCAATTAAGTTGTCTTTAATATTTAAAGCCATCATAAGTAGAGAAAATATGTATCCAAAAGAACCAATCAACATAAGTTTTTTTCTTCCTATCTTGTCTATGAGACTAATACCGATATAAGTAAAAATTAAGTTTATAATTCCTATAATTACAGAATTGAATAAGGCAGCAGTATCATCTAATCCAGTTTCCTCAAAAATCCTGGGAGCGTAGTACAAAACCGCATTAATTCCTGAAAATTGATTGAAAAAAGCTACACAAAAAGCTAGAATTAGAACAAACCTATACTTTTTAATAAAAATTGATTCATCAGATTTAGTATTATTCAAATCACTTTCAATTTCTTGAATTATTATTTTGGTTTGGTCTTTTGTATTGATTTGGCCTAAAATATTCGATGCTTCATTAATTTTTCCTTTAGATATAAGCCATCTAGGACTAAAAGGTATATAAAAACTAAAAATAAGATAAATTAATGCAGGAAATGCTTCAATTCCCATCATATATCTCCAAGAATCTTCACCAAAAACAATAAAGTAATAGTTAGACAGAAAAGCAATGAGCATTCCAAAAACAAGATTAAATTGATATAAGCCTACCAATCTACCTCTATCTTTAGCTGGAGAAATTTCAGTTATATAAGTAGGGACTGCTATAGTTGATACTCCTATTCCTATACCCCCAATGAATCTGAAAAAAGAAAAAATAATGGGCCCATTAGCAAAAGCTGATCCTATGGCAGATAAAAAATATAATACTCCGATGAAGACAAGAGTTTTTTTTCTCCCAAGTTTGTCAGAAGGAATTCCTCCAAAAATTGCACCTATAACGGTTCCCCATAAAGCCATTGAAACAACTACAAAACCGTGAAATAGATCTGAAGAATTCCAGATAATCTGTAATGTTTTTTCAGCACCAGATATTACTACTGTATCAAAACCAAATAGAAAACCTGCAAGTGCAGAAATCATTGACCACTTAAGTAATTTACCAAATTTCATTAAATTAAAATTACCACTGCATTGATGGAAATAATTTCCAAGATTGTATTTTTTTTACATTTATTTCAGAACCCTCACTAAATAATTCTACGTCGATAGATTCTGAATCTGTTGGGTAAACAATTTGGGTAATACTTTGCATTCCATCGTTAACAAAAACTTCAATAATTGACTTGTCAATAAATACCCTGAATTTGACAATTTCTCCATTATTTATTTTGAATGGTGCCTTTTGAACTTTAGTCATTTGATTCTTATATTCATCTCCTTTAATCATCATGTATTTTGAATATTTTGGATTCTGAATACTTGATTTACTAAAATCAATACCAAGAATTGATTCGTTTTTATCAATATAAATTTTAGTTTTTTCACTTCCATCTTTGGATTTTAAAACGTTTAATCCAAAATTTTTTGATTCTAATGGGTCAATTTCAATAAAAATTTCTAGAGAATTACCTTTTATTTTGTCTAAGGTGATTTTTTCGTTAGGACTAACAATGAATTCATTATTAATTCCAGAATAATTGTATCTTAAATTTTTTATTTCCTTAGGAGGGGAAAATTTTAGGGATAATCCATCATTTGAAAGTTCAATTACTCTTGGCATGCTCATCACACCGTTTGAACTTCCAACATTTTTTATTTGTTCTCTGGTTTTTCCATCATATAACCATGCCCACATTATTCGTCTACCTTGGTCGTCTAATAATGACTCTGGAGCAAAAATAGGGCCGCCTGGAAAATTTATTCTTTTATGAGATTCAGGGAAAAACTTATTATTTATCCAATCGCCTATGTAATATCTGGCTCCACGAGAATGACTTATCAATAATAAAACCCACTTATCGCCTAATTTAAAAAAGTCAGGACATGATATATCTTCATGAGGCTCTACGTCTAGCATATCATAGGCCATGAAATCTCCTATTTCAGTCATTGGTGAATTATAATTATCTCCAGAGTAAAGAATTGGTTTATTGTTACTCGAGGGCTTATTACCAGAAATTTGATAATATTTATCATCTTTAGAATCATACCACATATGAGGATCCCAACCTGGTTTTGCTATCGGATTGTAAGGAGATTTACTCCATTTATTTAAATCATTATCATTACTATAAGCTACACTATTTCCATCAGAGCCGAGACCGTGATAAGCTATTACAATATTTCCATCTTTAGCTTTAAAGGCATTTCCACTAAATACGCCAACCTCATCGTGTTCAATATTGGGTAGTAAGCTATTTGAGTGCCACCTCCAATGAAATAGATCATTACTTGATATGTGTTGCCATCTATGTTCCAGTTTTATAAGTTTACCCTTATGGTTTAAGGGAGGGTTATTGGGTGATTGGTAAATATACCAAAGGTGATAAATACCATTATGAAAAATTGCTCCATTAGGATCGAATGGATATCCCACTCCTTCTGAAATATTCAAATGCCAAAGTGAACGATAAGGGTCATTTAGTTGATCAAAATGGATTTTTTTAGATGAGTTAATATCAGAATTACTGATAATATTTTTTTCTTTTCTATCCATTTCACAACTTAATGAGTAGATAGATGTTAAAGATATTACGATTAGAAGTCTAAAGTTCATAAAAAAAACGGGCTTTACAGCCCGTATGTATTGTAATTTATTGATAAATAATACATTTTAATAACCAGGGTTTTGTTTGTACAATGATCCCCCTGTGAAATCAATCTCTTTTTGTGGTATTGGATAATACTCATCTCTACCAGCTGTAAAAACGGCAGCACCTAAAAAAGGCCTTCTTATTTTTTCTACCTCTAGATATTTATTAAGAGTCTCAGCAGCTTCACCCCATCTAACAAGATCATACCATCTATGCCCTTCCATAGCAAACTCAAGTCTTCTTTCAAATTTTAAAGCTTTCCATGCATACTCTTTACTTGGAAATGATGGATAATTTTCAACTTTCCAAATGTCAGTCGCACCAGCCATTTGTGGCCATGATTTACTATTTGCTGCTCTTGAACGTATCCTATTAATGATTGGTAATGCTTCGTCCTTTCGGTCAAGTTGGATTAAGGCTTCAGCTTTCATTAGAAGAACATCTGCATATCGAATAAATTCAATATTTCTTGATGTACCCATAAAAGGTCCATTTTTATAATAGCAGGAACAATCTGGAGATTGCTGTTCCTTCATATTATACATATACCCATATACTCCAGGTACTCTAGCCCAAGAAATATTAGCGATCATATCACCTGGTGTATTAACAGTATTTCTGTACTTAAAAGGTCTTCCGGGTATTGCCATTGTGTGATCAATTCTTGGGTCTACACTTAAACCAGGTGATGGGGGTGTTGTACCGTCCCCTGCATCTGTATCGAAAATATTTACATCGTTAAAAGTATCCAAAAAGGGTAAGCCATTTTCATCTGTTCTAAAAGCATTCGCCATGTTTTGACTCGCCAAATGAAAACCACAACATCCATATAATGGATTTCCATGGGGGGAATTTAAACCAGTTGCATAACTTAATCTACCAACATTAGTACCATCATTTATTGAAAATTGAGCTGCCCAAATTGATTCAGGTCCATTTTCATATCCGTTCATGAAATTTTTACCAAAATCTGTTTCTAGATCTGCATCAACTTCATCTGCATATTTAATTACCTCTAATAATTTATCTCTAGAAATGGATGTCACTCGATGACTGTCATCTTGAACATATGCCTGAAATAATCTTAATTTTACTAAGTAAGCTGCTGCTGCACTCTTGTCCGCTCTTCCAACCTCATCCTGAGCCGTAGGAAGATTATTATATGCAAACAAAAAATCAGCTGCAATTTTTTCCCAAAGTTCGTCATTTGGAATATCATTTGAAACTTGAAGCTTAGCTTCTGCATCTAAATCTTCAGTTATGTAAGGTATTTTTTTAAATAAGAGTTTCAACATAAAATGACAGTGCGCCCTCAAAAATCTCAACTCTCCTTGTCTTATATTTTTTCCCGCATAATCTGGAATGTCATTTATTACATTTAAAGCAACATTTATTCTTGAAATGGCATTATAATAATTTTTCCAAGTTATAGGCATAAAAAAGTCAGCTCCATATTCCGGTGTAGTCAAATAATAAACTTCAAAATTGTGCCCAAAACCAACATCACCAACACCACCGCCTCCTTTATAAGCATCATCTGAGCGAACACTTCCATACATCCATTGGCTTGTAACAGTTCCTCGCATATCGTCATTCATTACACCTGCGTAAGCCGCAATTACAAGTGCCTCAGCATTTTCTGCTGTTGCAACATTGGCCTCCGATAATACTCCAGTTGGGACGTATTCCAGAAAATCATCTGAACACGAATTTAATATCAGAAGTGAACTAATTGAAATCAAAAATATTATTACAGTTTTCATTTTTTTTTAAATTTTAAATAATTAATTATAAAGAAACATTTATTCCAAAAGTTATGGTCCTTGGAATAGGGACTTGACTAGCTCCAAGTCTCTCGGGATCAGAACCAGTGTAACCATTGGCTGTAAACCATGCAAGATTTTCACCTTGTAAATATAATCTCAAACTATTTATTTTAAGGGTATCAATTCCTTCTCTTAAGGTATAACCAAACTGAGCATTTCTGAATTTAAAGAAACTAGAATTTTCATAAACATAACTAGATGTTCTAGTTTCGCTATTAACAAGGGATAGTGCAGGAACAGTAGCATCTGTGTTTTGAGGAGTCCATGCGTCCAAAAGCATCCTATCAGAATTTGAACTAGTGGATATCCATATTGAGTTTGGTGTATTTGTTATTCTTCCACTTATCCCAGAACCAAAAATTGATAAATCAAACCTCTTATAATTTAAGTCTATTCTTACACCATATTCCAGTGATGCCAATGTGTTTCCTATAAATGTCCTATCCTGAACATCTACTACGTTATCATTATTTAAATCTAAAAATCTTATACCCCCAGGTCTAGCTCTTAATTGAGTCGCATGGCTATCAACCTCGGCTTGACTCTGAAATAGACCATCTGCAACATATCCAAAAATAGCAGTCTGAGATTGCCCTAGTATAGAATTATCAACAGTACCAGGGTATGCTGAAATGACTTCATCAGGAAGAAATGTGATTTCGTCTTGAAAAGCACCAAAAGTTGTTATGATACTATAACCAAATCCATCATAATTTGGTTTTGCATAACCCAATTGAAGTTCCCAACCACTAGTTTGAGTAGTTGCGCCATTTACAGTTTTGTCCTGTCCTTCACCCAAGACAGATGGATAAGGTGGTGTTGTTAAAATATCTTTTGTTTCTCTTGAGTAAAAATCAAATGAGCCAGATATCAAATTTTTCATCAGTGTAAAATCTAAACCTACATTGATCTCACTTGTTTCTTCCCATTTGAGATTGGGATTAGCAGCTTGCGTAGATACAAATCCTGAAGGTAATGTTCCAGAATCATTCCCTGAAATATCGTAAGCTGTTCCGATATTATAAAATTGCTGCCAAAAACCAGGCTGTAGTTCGTTTAAATTAGTGCCATATCTTGTTTCATAAAGTCCAAATCTAGCAACATCCCCAATTTCTTGATTACCCACAATTCCGTATCCTGCTCTAATTTTAAAATCATTTATAAATCCATCATTATTTATAAAATCTTCCTCTGATATTCTCCACCCAACTGTTGCAGCCGGAAAAACACCATACCTATTATTAATACCGAATCTAGAAGAACCATCTCTTCTAATTGTAAATGATGCTAAATATTTACTTGAAAATGAATAATTAACTTTCCCAAATTGAGAAAATAGTGAACTTCCAAGTGATATCCCATTAGCAGTTTTTTGTCCCGTGGCTGCACTCAAAACAAAATAATCTCTATTTTCGACGGCGAAATCAAAAACAATAGCATTTTTTCTATCATATTTGTTTGTTATTGCTTCTACTCCCAATAATACCCCTATGGTATGGTTATCAATTTGAGTATTGTAATTGATTGTATTACTCCATGTTATGTTTGTTGACGTTGCATGGTTATTAATTAAGCTATTTTGACCTCTGTTAACAAATCCATTGTTAACTTTTCTTTCAATATTTACAAATTCATTGGTTGCATAATCAACTCCTACATTTGTTCTAAAAATCAGATTGTCCAATAATTTTGCTTCTAAAAATACATTACCAAAAAATTGATTTTTAGCAGTATTATCCCATTCATTTAAATACTGCATTAAAACAGGGTTATTCCTATCTGAATAGCCTGCTCCGATTGGTCCACCGTATTTTTCTCCACCTGCATCATAAAGAGGTATTGTTGGTGCTAAAGTTAAAGCAAGTGAAGTTGTAGGAGCCCCCCCTACATCCCTAGCTCCAAGAGTCTCATTAGAATTAGTATAAAGAGTATTCATTCCAATCCTAACTTTATCATCTATAACGTTAAAAGTACCATTTAATTTTGCATTAATTCTTTCATAATTAGTGTATTTTAACATACCAGTATTTTTAAAATGACCAAGGCTCATAAAAACAGTTGAATTTTTATTATCTGCAGTAACCGAAACTTCGTTATTATAGATATAACCAGTTTCGTAAAGTTCTTCTTGCCAATCTGTATCTCCACTTGGCATATTAGGATCTCTACCAACAAATGGTTGAGGTGTTACACTACTTAATACAGGATTTGTAAAATTATTATTCCAATTAAAATCATAAATTTCACCATATGCATCGGCAGGATTGTTACCGTCATTTACAGATGCTCGCCATAACAATTCTCCTCTTTCTACCGCATTAGCCATATCGTATCGTGAATTTCTTTCAGAATTCGATGATATACTAGAATTAAAGTTTACAACAATATTTTCTTCACCTTTAATTTCATTTTTTGTAGTTACAATGATTACTCCGTTCGCAGCTCTTGATCCATATATTGAGGCTGCAGATGCATCCTTAAGAATTTGAACTGATTGAATAGATTCAGGATTTAAACTTGCAAATACTGATTGTCTTTTTGTTGGTACTCCATCAATAACATACAAAGGACTATTATCACCAAGCGTAGTTAAACCTCTTACAAGAACTGTATTTGAAGGATTTTTTCTATCTGCCAGATCATTTCCGGTCGATCCCATCATGTCACCTCCCCTTTGGAAATAAAGGCCAGGTACTCTGCCTTGAAGGGCTTGCATTGGGTTTCCAGCTGTTCTCGCTTGACCTTCAATAGCATCAATATCTACTACTGATACTGCACCAGTAAGATCAACTCTTCTCTCAGAAGAATATCCAGTTACCACTACTTCACTTAGAGCTTCATTAGTTTCGATTAAACTAACATTGATAGTTGATTGGTTGTTAACATCTATAGTTAAAGAATTAAAACCAATATAGGTTATAGTTAAATTAGCGTCACTTGGTACTCCGTCTAAAGTATAATTTCCATCAAAATCTGAAGTTGTTCCATTAGTTGTACCCGTAACTATTATTGTTGCTCCAGGCAAAGGTTGACCATCACTGTCTGATATTATTCCAGTAATGGTTTGCTGAGAAAATAACAAACCATGAAACAAAAAAATAATAAGTAATGCATTTAGCTTTTTCATTTGTCTTTGATTTTAGAAATATTTAATAGCTAAATATGGCAATACCAATTTTTAATCTATTTCAATTTTGATTCGTTTTATTATGAAATAGGTCATAATCATATAAAACAATGATCTACAGATATTTATAACTTATTGTAAATTATTTATTGCAAAATATTAACTGAAATATTTAAAATTGATTCAATTTTAAAAGACTAATTAATTTTAAAATATTTTTTTTGAAATTTTTTTCTGTACTGCAATGGTGTAAAACTATTTTTATTTTTAAAAACTGTAGAAAAATAATTGGGTGAATTAAAACCTAATGTATATG
>JADHMR010000086.1 GCA_016779945.1 Bacteroidia bacterium
ACGGGGAGTTTCACTGCGGTTGGTGCCAGATCAAAAGCAGTAGCATATTGACTAGCACCTAACTCCATACCGAGTTCAAGAGTTACCGAACTCGCAGTTGCTGTAAATTTTACGGTTGTAGTATACCAAACATTTGCGTTTCCAGTCGAAAGGTGAGTTTTAGTCCCCCCAATATCTACGTAAGCCAGTTCTGTTGATGGGCTTCCAGCAAACCAGCCGGCGTAAATTCCTGTTGCTGTAGGGTACAGATACGAAACCTCAATTTCATATGCAGTTCCGGATGTTAGGTCAGTAATTGTTTGTGTGATTGCTTCTAGCACATTTCCTGCACGTACTACAGGAAAAGTCGTAGCACCAGAGGGTGAAGTAGGCAGAGTATTAGTCCAAGGTGAAGCAGGATCGAATCCATTCACAGTTGTACTGGAATAATCAGGAGTGTAAGTTCCCGTCCATCCTGAAACAACTGAGCCTTTACCTATCGTTCCACTATGGGTATCGGCGAAAGTTTGAGCCAGACCTGTCATATAAAATATGCAGGCAATTGTAATAAGAAGCGTTCTTTTAGTTTTTAGCTTGTTGCTTGTTGCTTGTTGCTTGTAACATAATATCCGCAAATTTTTGAAAATTGCACCTAAAAACCTACTTAAAATTTATGATATGTTTCGCAAAAGTGTATGATATTGGTCGTATTTGAGGTTGAGGGTAAATTATTACACTGCATTTCATTGGATTTGTATTTGAACCTAAAAAAAGTCGGCACTTGAATTGGTTTTTTTGACATATTTGCAATTATGAACGTAACAAAACCCCTATTTCTCGGTATGTCAATTTTTGCATTGGGTATTTTCGGATGTAGCGAAGAACCTACTCGAACATCTAACCCCACTTCCTCCACTACCAAAAACACCTGTAAGCTAACGAGTATAGGTGAAGTTTCGGATAATAGTGCCTACAATACCACGTATACTTATGACAATACTGGTAATCTTATCTCGATTGAAAGTCCAGATGGATTAACTGCTTTTACCTACGTAAATTCTAAACTAACCGCAATAACTATTGATGATGTAACTTGTGTGGTTTCGTATGAAGGCTATTCGTTGCCTTATCGATTAGAATTTGAAGAAGATGGTGAGACGTACTTCTTCATTTTGGAATCAGAAAATAATAGATACACCACCTTCGAAAGTTATTATGTCGAAAATGGAGAATCGATATTAGAAGATGTTACTGAACTGGCTTATAATGCAAACGGAAATGTAATTAGTGTGACCACAAAGTTTTATGATGCAGAGACGGATGAACTATTAGAATTTGGTTCTATCAAAAACATATCTCACGACAATAAGAAAAACCCATACCTAACAAGTCCTGCACTTATGATTATGGAATACATCGAGGGAAATGAAGCTAATTTGAGCCAAAACAACGTCGTTAACTACACCTATAACTATGGCACCGCAAGGGATATATCAAACTCGTATACCTACAATAATGATGATTATCCAACGCAGCGGTTAGAGTCTGGATTTTCTAGCCCAACAACCTTTAATTTTAGTTATAACTGCGACTAACAGGTATTTTAGAAATATCTTATTTCTAATTTAATTTTGGTGTGAATACAAAAAAAATAATAATGCCATGAGGATAAAATTCTTCATGATATAAAAATAAAAAAAGCCAACCTATTGGGGTTGGCTTTTTAAATTATCAAATCTCTTGGATTAGTTTAAATCAAACCGATCTAGATTCATAACCTTGTACCATGCAGCAACAAAATCATTTACAAAACGCTCTTGAGCATCTGCACTGGCATATACTTCGGCAATGGCACGTAGCTCTGAGTGCGAACCAAAAACAAGGTCTGCTCGAGTAGCATCCCACTTTTTCTTGCCCGACTTACGATCATTACCGACAAAGTTTTCTTTGGTATCGTCTGTTGCTTCCCACTTTGTATCCATGCTAAGTAGATTCACAAAAAACGTATTGTTTAGTTTGTCTTTTTCGGTATCGAGTAATCCCTTTTCAGATCCATCATAATTAGCTCCCAACGAACGCATACCCGCCACAAGTACGGCCATCTCTGGGGCAGTAAGCGTGAGTAACTGTGCTTTGTCTACTAATAATTCTTCGGTAGTAAGTTTGTATCGCGTTTTTAGGTAATTTCTAAAACCATCTGCCATAGGCTCAAGCAAAGCAAATGAGGCTACATCTGTTTGGTCTTGCGTAGCATCTGTTCTACCAGCATCAAACGGCACAGAAACAGGCATACCTGCATTGGCCGCAGCTTTTTCAATAGCCGCAACACCGCCCAGTACAATAAGATCAGCCAAAGAAACTTTTTTATTCTCTGTGTCAAAATCTAATTTTATTTGCTCGTAAGCAGTAAGAACTTTTTGGAGCTGAGCAGGATTGTTCACTTCCCAGTCCTTTTGCGGAGCAAGGCGAATACGTGCACCATTAGCACCACCCCTTCTGTCCGACTCGCGGTAGGTGGATGCAGATGCCCAAGCAGTGGTAACTAATTCACTGATGGTTAGGTCTGTATTAAGAATCTGTTTTTTGAGCGAGGCAATATCTGCCGTCGAAACTTGGTTGTAATCGGCCTTTGGTAGTGGATCTTGCCAAATAAGGTCTTCAGTAGGAGCCTCAGGGCCAAGATAGGTTGTGTTAGGTCCCATGTCGCGATGCGTCAGTTTGAACCAAGCACGAGCAAATGCGTCGTCAAATTTTGCTGGATTTTCGTAAAAATCCCTTGATATTTTTTCATAAATCGAATCAAAACGCAACGATAGGTCTGTAGTGAGCATAGTAGGTGCGTAAGATTTTTCTTTGTCAAAGGCATCTGGCACTTGTACTTTAGGATCTTTGGCCACCCATTGATGAGCACCAGCAGGGCTCTTTGTTAGTTCCCATTCGTGCTCAAAAAGATTGAAAAAATACTGGTGACTCCACATGGCAGGTGTGCTAGTCCATATGACTTCTAACCCAGAAGTAATAGCATCAGGACCTTTTCCAGATTTGTAAGTACTCTTCCATCCAAAACCTTGATCTTCCATAGCTGCAGCCTCAGGCTCTGGGCCCACATTATCTGCCGGACCAGCACCGTGTGTTTTTCCAAGGGTGTGTCCTCCTGCAATAAGAGCCACGGTTTCTTCATCGTTCATTCCCATTCTACCAAATGTTTCACGAATGTCGTAAGCTGCCAGTTTCGGATCAGGATTTCCATTGGGTCCTTCAGGGTTTACGTATATGAGTCCCATCTGAACAGCGGCGAGTGGATTTTCCAATTCTCGCTCACCTTTGTATCTTTTATCATCCAGCCATTTTTCTTCCGGCCCCCAATAAACGTCAAGGTTGGGTTCCCAAACATCTTCTCTACCTCCGGCAAAACCAAACGTCTTGAATCCCATATTTTCTAAGGCCACATTTCCCGCAAGCACCATAAGATCTGCCCACGAAATTTGCTTGCCATACTTTTGCTTAATCGGCCATAATAGTCTTCGAGCTTTGTCTAAATTGGCATTGTCTGGAAAACTATTGAGCGGAGCAAAACGCTGCTGACCCGAGCGAGATCCTCCTCTACCGTCACCTGTTCGGTAGGTTCCTGCACTATGCCAAGCCATCCGAATGAAAAAAGGGCCATAGTTATCGTAATCGGCAGGCCACCAGTCTTGCGACTCGGTGAGGGCAGTATTGATATCTGCTTTTAGTGCTTTGTAATCAAGTTTTTGAAACTCGCTAGCATAGTCAAAATTTTCGTCCATCGGATTGGAGAGCGAAGAATGCTGTCTGAGCATACTAAGATTGAGTTGATTGGGCCACCAGTCTGCATTGCTTGTAGCCACAGCATTGGAGTGGCTTTTTTGGGTAGCACCTGAATATGCATCGGCCTCTTTAGTTTCCGATGAATTGCAGGCAGCAAGTAGCAATGAAAGGGCAACTGTACTGCTAAGAAAGAATTTTTTATTCATAATATTAAGACTTGTTATTGGGTATAAAAGTAGGTAAATAAGCTTAAGAATAGACATTATTTTTTGTGATAATGCTATTTAAAATGATGATTTCCAATGGGTAAATCTTTAAAAAACGCGAAACGTGGATTGTTCGGTTCTAAAACAAAAAAGCCTCGCAGATTGCGAGGCTCATAATTTTTCATATGTAGAGTCTTTGATACTGTTATCGAATCTTTTTTGTATGGTACCGTCTGTTTCTTTTAAGAATTTTGGTCTAATTGAATCAGTTCAAATCAAATCGATCTAAATTCATCACCTTGTACCATGCAGCTACAAAATCATTTACAAATCGTTCCTGAGCATCTGCACTGGCATATACTTCGGCAATTGCACGTAGCTCTGAGTGTGATCCAAATTCATCATTACCGATTTGTTAAGCAATAAATATTTAATGAACCTGATGGGTTTTTATCGGTTTGTTTATAGTCAAAGGTCTTAATTCTATACTTACTGCTTATTTCTGAGTAGTCGTGGCTATCTAATCAATATCTCTCTCGAACTGAAGCATCCACTCATAAATATTCATATTATTTTCTTTAAAAGATAAATCATAAGTTCGAGACCAAGCATTATGATTATTTTCTTCAAAGATTGTTTTCTTCGCAGGTGTGATTGTTGAATTGGTTGAGTTATTAATTGATGATATATAGCTTAATGTATTATTAACAGGAACAATAGGATCCCCTCTATTATGAGTTGCCCAGACAGGCAAATTTGCAACACTAATAATTACCCCTGAATTTTTTTTTGGAAACGAAGCACCACAAACTACAACTATCGCTGCAATACGTTTAGAATTAAGAATAGAGGATTCCACATTATTCCAAGTCACTGCTCCTCCCATACTAAGTCCAGTTAAATAAATTCTTTTTTTATCCACCTTGTAATTTGCTTCTGCATAATCAATAATATTAGTTAAGTCGTTACCAGTTGGCCAATTGTAATATTGAGGGGATATAATAATGAACTTAAATGTATCATTATTTACAATAAACTGATTTGGAAACTTGCCTTGATTTATTAGCTTGGGAATTCCGTTCTTTAAAACAGAAGATAGCGGCTTATCATAACCAATTTCTCCTCTACCATGAGAAAAAATAATTAAAGGGAAACTACAACTTGTATCTTCATTATATCCTTCAGGTAAATACTCATAGTAAGATTTAATATTATTATTAATTGGTTTATATACTGCAGAATGTGTTTGTGCTGAAAGCGAAGAACGTATAATTAAGAAGACAAAAACTTGTAAAATTGACTTGTAATTCATAATTCAATACTAAACAAAAAAGCGGAATAGTGATCTCAAACTCAACTATTCCGCTCAGGTAGAGTCATAAAGTAAGGCTTTTTTCTTTTTTATAGATTCCATATTATTTAAGACTTTTATCGAATCTTTAGACTGACGATCGAATCAACTTCTTTTACTTATTCAATAATAGAACGCCATTAATTCAAATTATATTTTAGATAATAAACTAAAACAAGGAGTAGTTTCCTAGTCCTTGTTTTGATATTTTAATAAATTTTAGTCTTAGTTTATTTGAACTAAAATTTTACCTCTGTTTCCATCTTTGTCATGGACACAAAGAATGTAGTTTCCAGGAATTAACTCGGGTAATTTAGTAGTATTAACCTTAAGATTAAACGAGGACCAAATTGTTCTACCAATTGCGTCTACAAGTTGCAAATTAACTTCTCTGTATGAGTTATCCCATTGAGCAATTCGATTACTACCCTCGGTAATAACTTGAAGATTAAATTTTGAACTGAAACACTTCTTACCCGAAAGCAAGCAGCGGAGTTTTTGAACGTAACTTTTGCCACTCTCAACGATTGGACAAAACGAGGTTTAGTGGAATGTGGGCGGATAGGTACACGAGTATATTACAAAAGGTCAAATCTCATTAACGCAATCAATAAATTTTCATAATGGAAAAAAGAATTGAAAAGGGGCAAACCGCAGATTGGAATCAAAGTAATACCCCCCTCCAAGACGTAAACAAAGATAAGGGTTTAGAGTCACAATCTAAATCTTAAAATATAAAACTAAATCCTCAATTTGATGATTTAAATCCACAGGAATTCTTAGACCATATAAAGGTACTTACAAAGAGAAGTGAGGCGGAAATATTAGAGTCTTTAAGGATAAATCCAACTGATAAAATTGATAGACCAAAGACAGCTTGGTTGCAAAAACGAGAGATTACTGAAAAAATAGTATTTGAATATTCCTTATCAAAGCCAAACTGGTTTGTGAGTCTGCAAACTCATAAATATTTAGGTGTAGACTAGTTTTAGTCCTATTATCTCTGAATATTTATTTTACGAGTCAATTGGTTAATGCCATCGTCGAAGTGAAGTAGATAATTTCCTTCATAAACTGTTTGAACATCGTAATATGTTATGGTACTTCCTGGAGGTATTGATGTCGAGCTTATTTTCTTACCATTCATACCTGATAGTGTAATCTGAACATTATTTCTATTTAATCCACCAAGTTGTATGGCTATCAGGTCTGACGCTGGATTAGGAAATACAGTTATTTTAGTACGATCAAGAATACTAATATTGTTAGTTGTAGGTATGTAAACAGTTGTTTCTGCATCTACTGAAGAAACATTTCTTCGTTCGAAATTTCCATAGAAAAAAGGGCCTACTGCGTAGGGGTAAGCAGAATTCCAATCTCCATCAACGGTACAAAAGTAAGCATAGGTTCCTTCTGGATATTCTGGAGTTATGCAAAATCGACCATTGTGTTCATCGAGGACATCTTCTTGTTGACTCGCATTAAATCCGTAGTCTTCTCTAAAGTAACCCAGAAAGTATGTTGCATCAATCGCTGGACCGTCATCAACGTCTGTTCCATCATGATGGTGTGTTCTCTCAGTTATATTTCTAAGTTGATAACCTGACTTTATTCTAGTAATTCCACCAGTTCCATCATTGTTTGCATACCCATAAGCTCCATAGATAGGATATCCGTCATATGCAAATCCGATAAGCGGAGAATGCTTAGTGCTATCAATAGCATATAAACCTTCAGCATCATAGATATTACAAATATCTGAGATAACCTCTAAGTCAAGCTTGAAGGCTGAGGGGTTTTGATGGTGATGATAATTTCCCATTGCGGGATGTCCTTTAGCACAGTCAAATCCCTCTTTTTCTGCAGGTATAGCATCACGATTCCAAGCCATACTTGCGTTTGGTCCTCCCGGACATCTCGGGTTACCCGGACCACCACACAGTGCGTTCGTTTGAGGATTCCATGCCACACCATCTCGGTAATCAAATAAGGCTACACCATTTATGAATAAACCAATATTTCCTCCCACAGTAGCATCAAGTTCACTTGTGTTTTGTGAAGGATTCAAAGGTATTTTGTAAATACCATTTTGGTTTTCAGCATTACTTGGATTCCCATCATTAAAAGGACCCGTTGGATAGGAGGGAATACCAGTAGCTGTGACGTACACAAAATCATCAGAATATTCCACCTTTTGACAATTGACTAGAATGTTGTTTTCGATAAGTGAAGGATTACCTTTAGGGTAATATGTGCCAGTTTTTGTTGTATTTTGAAGCCAAGATGTGATTGCTGGATTAAGTTGAGCTTTTACGATAGTGCTTATTAGAACACATAAAATAATATTTGTATTTCTCATTTTATTTAACTTTTAATTTTATACGTTATTAATTACTAATTTCCCTTGGTTGAAGTAATATTTTTCTTGGAAATTTATTTTGGGGATTAAAAATGAAATCTCTGTCGTTCAATGTTGTTAAAAAAGATATTAAATCTGATTTATCATGTGAAGATAGCAAAATTTTATGATTAAGTTCTTTTGAAATGTATTTATACTCTTTATTGACACTGGTGTAATGATTTATTACGGAACTTAATTTCTTAAATCGACCATCATGCATATAGGGATAGGTGTATCCAACATTTCGTAATGTTGGCACTTTAAATTTCATACTATCTTTGTATATTTTGGTGATATTGAATCTTCCTAAATCCATCGCTTGACTATCTATACTAAGACCATTATTCTCGAATTTGTAATTTGTGAACAGGGGTTCAGTGTGGCATGAATTGCAGTGTTTTAAAAATAGCTTATAGCCCTTATTTTCTTGGACAGAAAATGTGTCCTTACTCTGGCGCACTTTATCATATTTACTATTATCCGAAATTAGAGTAAGTTGAAACTGAGTTAAAGCTTTAAGCATTCTTTGGCTATTAATAAGCGAATTACCATATGCTTTCTTGAATAATGGTGGGTATAATTTATTGTTTTGAAGCTTGTCAATTATATTTTCTATTGATTCGGCCATTTCTCCAGGGTGCGTTATTGGAGCAAGTGCTTGCACATCCAAGTGATTAATTGCACCATCCCACATAAGTTCTTTTTGCCAAGCAAGATTAATAAGGGCAGGAGCATTCCGTTTTCCAATACTGTCATGGATTCCGTGACTTAGAGCATGGTCAGTGTGGGCAAAGCTATTATATGGAGAATGACAACTCGCACACGAAATGGTATTATTAGCTGATAAAATTGGGTCATAAAATAGTGCCCTTCCTAGTTGTGTTAAATCATAAGTATTGCTTGAAAAGTTAAGTTCATAGTTAGGTTTTGGAAAATAGTTTGGGTAGTGCTTTGTTATATTCGAAGCAGCTATACACAGGAAAACTAGTGAGATAATTAGGCCATTTTTCATAAATCAGTAAAAAAGGATTCGGATAGTAGATCAGCGAATTTCATGGCAATGTCACAAGGACTCATGATTTTACTTTTTACGGTTAATATTTCTTGCAAGATAATGTCAATTGGAAGATATACCTTGTTGAATGTCATGGGCAAAGTTACTGTTCTATATGTGTTGAATGGGATAAGGTAACCTCCAATATGATAAGTGAAAGGTTGTTTACTCTCTCCTTCAAGTTTAAGGTTAATATATCCACTTTGCCAAGTCCAATACATCCCATTTTGAGGATCTAAATCACCAGTTAAAGCACCTTGATTATTAGTAGCACTATCAATACCTAATGAAAAAGATATTTTATTATATGATATGTTCGTTGGGGTTTGAATCGTAAGGGTTTCGGGTAATTCAGCATCCATCAGTTGATAGGATGGTTGCTCAAACATAATTTGAGAATCTTTTAGTAATTTGACATGCCCAATATAGAATCGTATAGAGGTGATTTTTGTTTGATCGGAGTACGTTGAATCTAAAATTAATAGATTTGATTCATAAGTGGGTTCAAATTTGATGTGAGATTGTCCAAGTATATCGCTAAAAAAGAAGTTTATCCATAAAATGACTAAAAAACATCGTTTCATAATTTCTTACTTTTTTGGATGTTTTGCTCTTATTTTTCTTTTAAATATTCCTTTAGGTTTAGGTGGTAGAATAAAACCATTATTCAGTTCAACAAAAAAGTCAAATAAATTATCATCTAACTCATCTACTTTCTTCGCTAAATCAGCCTTACCTAATTGCTCTAATGCGTCTTCAACTTTTTTTAATTGAGGTCTCATCAGTAT